>JAAXGZ010000096.1 GCA_012271135.1 Caldilineales bacterium
TTTCAACGAAAGTGAAACAGTGCCCGAAGATGCCTGTATCGTCGGCGAACAGGCAAAACACGATCCGAACCAGGAACAGCTGCAGGTCGTTGCCCACATAACCGGACCCCTTCAGGGCATCATGCAACCGCGCGACGAGTTCGGAGGCTTCGATGTTGACCGGATCCTGGTCACGGAATGTCCGGCGCTGGACCCCGATGATGAACCCGAACTTATCAACGTGCCGCGGCAGGTCAGCAAGTTTGAATCTCGTTTCCTCGCGTTCGTCGCGGTCGAGGAGCTCGAAGTTCTGGAAGTCGCAGAGAAGTTGATAGCGAGGCCGGTCCCGTTCCGGCAAGGCGTCGAAGTAGGCTCCCGCTTGGTCGCGGGCTGCGCTCAGGTCGCGTCCCGCGCTCTTCTGTTCGGCCAACAGTACTCCCGGCCAAAACAAATCGATGAACCCGGATGAGTTGTCAAGCCGCTTGACGTGCTCCTCATACCGGGCTACGGTCCGGCGGCGGACACCAAACACCTCAAAGAACTCGTTGTAGAAGCTTTGGGTCTCGCCCTTTTCGTAGGCTGCATCCGCCCACTCCCGCGCAAACTCGGCTGCCCGCGCCCGAATCTCATTCCAAGACAATCGCACGACAGTTCACCCTGTTGAGAAATTGGACAGACAATGAAAGAACCCGCACCAACCGGTGCGGGTTCCGTTCGCGGATCAGGAGGGAAATGACATCAGCCGCAGGCCTGGTCGCTCCATTGCTGCTCTAGGACCGTGGCCGGACTCATCGGCAACCGGGTCAATCGCATGCCGGTGGCATCGGCGATGGCGTTGCCGATGGCTGCGGCCGGCGGCACGATCGGAACTTCGCCCACGCCCCTGACTCCGTATGGATGCCCGGGATTGGGCACCTCAATCATCAACGTTTCGACCATGGGAAGGTCCAGCGCCGTCGGCATCCGGTAGTCCAGAAGGCTGGCGTTCACCAAGTGCCCGTCATCGTTGTAGATGTATTCCTCATTGAGCGCCCAGCCGATGCCCTGAACAACCCCGCCTTGGATTTGGCCCTCGGCGTAGCTGGGATGGATGGCCTTGCCCACATCCTGGATGGCCGTGTAGTTGAGGATTTCAACCTTCCCGGTCTCCATGTCCACCTCCACATCCACAATGTGGGTGGCGAAGGCCGGACCCGGCTGAGGAGGCTGAACCGAGGTGCTGGCCACGACCGGTGTCGAGTTGGAAGCCAGTTCACCCGCGACTTCGGCAAAAGTCGCCGACTTGCCGTTGTGGGAAAACATGCCGTCCTTCAACTGCACGCTGCCTTCCTCGACTTCCCAAACCTCGGCGATCTTCTCGCACATCTGTTGGCCCAGCTTCTGACCCAGATCCCAAGCCGCATAACCAGTTGCGAAGGTCACACGGCTGCCGCCGGTGCCATCGTTGTATCCAACCGCGTCCGTGTCCACTACCTGTGGATTGATCATGTCGGCGGTCACGCCCAACGACTCGGCCAATTGCATGGCGATGGAAGCACGGGAACCGCCAATGTCCGTCGAACCTTCCATCAGGTTGACCATACCATCGGCCGCCACCGAGGCCGACATGCTGGACCTCCCGCCACCGTTGAACCAGAAACCGGACGCCACGCCGCGGCCCCTGTGCTCGCCCTCAAGCGGGGTCGCGTAGTGGGGATGGTCGATGGCGGATTCCACCGTTTCCTTGAAGCCGATGCGATGGTAGATCGGACCGTCGGGCCGGCGATCGCCTTCCTCCGCCGCATTCAGCAGCCGGAACTCCAGTGGATCCATGCCCACCTTTTTGGCCAGCTCGTCGATGACACACTCCGACGCAAAAGCAGCATTGGTACCGCCCGGGGCCCGGTAGGCCCCGGTCTTGGGCTTGTTGACCAGAACGTCGTAACCGTCAATCCTTACGTTCGTGTGCTTGTACGGGGCAAGGATGACCCCGGCCCCGGCACCCACGGGCGAACCGGGAACGGCACCGGCCTCGTAAATCAACGACGCTTCGCTGGCGGTCAGGCGGCCGTCGCTGGTGGCCCCCATCTTGACCTTGACGATGGACCCCGAGGTCGGGCCGGTGGCTTGCAGCACCTCCGTGCGCGACATGGTGATCTTCACGGGCCGGCCGCCGCTCATGCGGGAGAGCACCGCCGCCGGCAGGTCCGTGTAGCAGGTGAACTTGCCGCCGAACCCCCCGCCGATCTCCGTCGGCGTCACCTTGACCTGGGACAGGTCCAACTGCAACAGGCTGGCCAACTGTTCCTTGATTTGAAACGCGCCCTGCGTGGCGGTCCAAACCTCGACGCGGCCATCCTTGCGCCAGACACACGTCGAAGCGTGTGTCTCGATGTAGCCCTGATGGACCATCGCGGTGTGGAACGTCCGATCCACGACGTGGTCCGCCTCGGCAAAGCCGGCCTCGATATCCCCGAACTCGTAGCGGAAGTGGGAAGCCACGTTGGTCGGCTCGGTCCCTTCCTCCCCCATCTCATCGGTGCGCAGGCCGTCCCACAGGATGGGGGCATCCGCTTTCATGGCCTTTTCGATGTCCAGCACCGGTTCGAGCAGTTCGTACTCGACCTCAATCAGTTCGATGGCGTCCAGGGCCGTCTGCAACTCGGTGGCTGCCACAGCCGCCACGGGGTGGCCGTGGAACAACACCTTGTCGCGGGCCATGACATTGGCGCTGAGATAGTCCTGAGCCACCGCGTCCTCACCCATCTCCACGATTTCGTGGGACACGGCCGGCAGGTCGGTGCCGGTCATCACGGCCGTGACGCCGGGCAGGGCGGCCGCCTTGTCGGTGTTGATCCCCTTGATTACGGCATGGGCATGGGGGCTGCGCTTGATGGCACCGTACAACATGCCGGTGAGGCGGGTGTCGGCTCCGTACTTGGCCGCGCCGGTGACCTTGTCGACACCGTCGTGGCGGATGGGGCGCGTGCCGATAACCTTGTATTCAGAATTGGCCATGGATGGCTCCTCGGTGTGAAACAGGGCTGCTGAAAATGGCTTGAGGAACGATACGAGACTTGATGGGACGGGCAACCGGGACCGTTCAGGAGAGCGCGGGCCAGCTGGCCGTGGCCTGCACCGCCTGCCTGATGTTTGCCAAACTGTTGTCCGTGGGCAGCGTGCAGTCGGCACCCACCATGAAGTTGCGATCCCCGACATCGTCAAGGACGGCGTGCACGGCCTTCTCGATGTTGTCGAGGCTGCCATCCACGATCACGCCGCGGTCGTGCAGGCCGCCGACCACCGGCCGCTTGAATTGCGCCAGGCCCTCGGCCATGCTCCAGTTGCTCTTGGCTGCCGCCCAGTTGACCGCGTTGGCGGGATAGTCGAGGTAGTGCTCCAGCCTCACGTCGTCCTTGCAGATGTGCAGCAGGTTGAACTCGGCCTTGCCGTCGATCGCCTCCAGCACCGTTAGGTCGCAGGGCTTGAGATCGGATAGGAACTGCTCCTCACTGAAGCGGCCGCGCTCCCCACCCTGTGCCGAGAAATAAATGCCATCGGTGCCACAGTCCAAGAGAGCCAGACTGAATTCGGCTAGACTCTCGGCGATCACCTTCAGTCCATGTGCCACGGCTGCCGGATCCTCCCGGTAGTGCTCGGTGACCAGGCCGCCGGTGGCGTGGTTGCCTTCCCCGAACGGTCCGAACACAGTGGTTACCGTCAGACACTGCCCGTCCACGGCCTCAACGATGGCGCGGGTTTCCTCCAGCATGGCCTGGAAGAACGGGGACGATAGCGAGGCCGGCCGCAGGCGTCCCCAATCCGCCGGTTCCTTGATTTCGAACGCCGTTTGGTAGGGGTGTTCGTTGAAGATTTTGAGAAAGTCCACGTCCGTCGCGGCCAGATAGTCCATGTGGGACTTGACCGAAGCGGCGCCGTGCTTGGCTCCATCCGGGAAATGGAACCAGAAACTGGCTGGAATCCGATCCGGCCGTGCACCGGCCAGAACGGCGCGTACTCGCTCTTTCTTGTTCATGCGGGAGGGTGCACCGTTGGTAAAAAAAACCGCTGAGCCAGCCATTGCTCAGACTTGCCCGCAATAGCGCGCGGCGATCGACAAGCCCATTGTAGCACCGCGGCATTGGGCGACCTTTCCGTTGCCCTGTCCGGTGGCACTGTTTCAATCTCGTTAATGGTGGTTAGTGGTTGCGGGTTTGGCAAGGGACGAGGGGGCCCTGTTGGTTTCATCCTAGCCCCTGTCCATTCCGAACGCCCACGGGCGTTGCCCAACGACCCAGGTGCCTACCCCGCCATCGGGGCGTGCTCGGCCGCCTGTGCGTCCCGCGCTGGCAGTGCAAGGCCTGTCTGAGCCACGCCTCTCCCCTGCCACCCGACGTGACCTCCCGCCAGCATCCGCAGACCTTCCGGACAAGGGTGACCGACCTGTACGTGCACAGCGTCCGTTTCCGGAGCCTGTCCCACATCCTGGACCTGCTGGGCTGCGGCGTGGGTGCCGCCACCCTGTGGTGCGACGTGCAGGCGGTGGCCCCGGGCCCCCGACCCGCAGGCGAAGCTGACGCCGTGGGTCGGGGTGGACGAGACCTGGCTCATCGGGGGGGAAAGCGTCCCGTGGCCGTGGTCCTGGGGCCCCCAGGGCGAACGGCTGGACCTGCGCCTGAGCAGCCCTGGCCTCGACGGGGCCGACTGGTTCACGGTCCTGGCCGCGCGGGGTGCGGGAGCTGACGACCGACGACGACCCGGTCTACGGACCGGCCCTGGAGGTGACAGGCCTGGACCAGCCACAGTGTGTCATGCATATGCAGCGCACCGTGGGACGGCACATCCGGGGTATCGGCGAGGACGAGCTGACCCACCGGGACCGGGTGCGATTGCAGCCGGAGGTGCGGAAACGGCTGTGGCACCTCGTGGAACAGTGGCACAACCTGGTGCGCAGCCAGGGAAACCCCACGGTGCCCGCTTCCACCCACCTGCTCGAGGGCTGAGGAAGATCCACAACTTGTGCCTGGCGGCGACCCGGGCGACCTTCTGAGGTTGGCCCCGGGCCCCAGGCGCGTGGAGAAGGTCCGGAGCCCGGCCACCCCCATCCTGCGTCGCCCCTAGCAGTGGCCGCGGTCGCGGTGGAAAGGGGCGACCGCGACCCGGGCCGCGAGGGCCCGACGCGTACACAGGGTCTCCAGGCCCACTTCCGTGTGGGGCGCGCGCCCCGGAGGCCGGCTCGCCCGAGACCTGTACGGCCAGAGGGCCGGGGCCACATCCCTGCCAACATCGGTCTCCTGTTGGCGCCTGTCCTGCGGCGTCCTTGTCCTTGAAACCGTGTCTTTCTTCTCCGGCCCTGCCTGGCACATGCGGACTCACGGTCCAGGCCACGGTACGGGCTCCGGGAAGAAACCCGGGAGGGACGCGCCCAGAGGGCACCCGGCTGTCAGACGGTCTCGCCAAGCAGACCTGGGATAGGTACCGTCTGGCTCCCGTCACTTCGGATCATACTAGGGGTTAGGTAAAGCTCCCATCCGCATGTTTGTGCAAAGGTGGGACGACCCGGTGGGCGGGTCCACCCACTGCAACTCCCCAGGCGGATCCGGTCCCGGCAGGGGCTGCAGCCAGACCCGGGACCAGGTCTGGCCGCGGTCGGCTCCTCCCGGATCTTCCGTTCCAGCCACCCGGCCTGACCTAGTCGGGATCATCGACGAGCCCCCGCCCCGATGCCTGCCAAAGCATCCGTCAACTGACCGTGTTGGCGGCGATGACGTCGTTCAGGTTGGCCACCATGGTGTTGAAGGAGGTGGCCGGATCCTCGCCGCCAATTACGACGCGGTCGCGGCCGTCGCTCAGTTCCTTGGCCCATTCGGCCCAGCCGACCCATTCCCAGGGCGTGGCGTACTCGAGGGAGTCGAGGCAGACCTCGGCGTTGGCGTCGGGTCGGAACCTCGGGTCCGCGCCCAGGCCCTGGAGGCTGGGCAGGTCGCCCGCCACATCGTTCCAGACAATCTGGGCCTCGCGGTTGGTGCAGTAGTGCACCCAGTTCCATCCTGCCTCCGAGTCGGGCACCCACTTGCCGACGACCCACATCCAGTGCGAGCCGGCGGTGTAGAGGTCCTGGCCGACCGACCGGGTCGGGAAGGGCACGATCGAATAGGCCATGTCCGGTGCCTGCGCCAGTAGGGAGCTGCGGTTTACCGGAAGGCCGATCTGCATGGCCGCCCGTCCCAGAGCGAACCGGTTCTGGCCGCTGAGGAAGGAATCGTCGTCCGAGGAGGCGGACAGGTCGCAGAACCACGTGAAGGTCTCCAGAATCTCCGGATGGTCGGGCCATACCAGCTGGTTGGTGGACTCGTCCACCCAGGCCTGTCCGTCCCGTTCCCGCTGCAGGAACTGTTGGTACAGGATGGTCTGGTAGGCGGGGTAGGAGCCCGTGTTGATGCCGACGCGGTCATCGTCCCCACCCTCGAGTTTGGTGAGCAGGGCGGCTTGGTCGTACATGTCGGCCAGGTCGGTGTACGGCGCCTTGGGATCGAGGCCGGCTTCTTCATAGATGGCGTCGTTGCGGTACATGACCAGGGTCTGTACGTCCAGGGGCAGGCCGTAGTACTCGCCGCCCTTCCGGCCGCGCTGCACGGTCCAGGGCAGGTAGCTCTCCTCAATCTCGCCTGCAGTAATCACGGCATCCGAGACGGGCAGCAGGTTGTCGCCGGCGATGTACTGCTCGATCAGGCCCATCGGAATCTGGAAGACGTCGGGTGCGGAACCCTCTCCACCGGCGATGCCGGTGGCCAGCTTGCCCCAGTATTCCGCCCAGGGAATGGACTGGAAGTCGATGGTGACGTCGGGGTTGGCCTCCTCGAACTGGGCCTTGAACTCCTCCACCGCCGCGGCACGGCCGGTGGAATGGTGCTGCCAGTGGCTCAGGGTGACGCCTTCCGCCATCATCGCGCTTTCACCGCCGGTCTCCGGCAAGGCGCAGGCCGCCAGAACCGTGGCGGCACCCATCGTGCCCGAAAGCATCAGGAAGCGACGTCGGCTTGGCATGTATCCGTTCATTTCACAAACTCCTTGGACAGAGATGATGATTCCAATCCATCATGATTGGGTTACTTGAGTGTCGGTGGGTAGGGCTTTCAGAGCCTCCCGGATCCAGGCCCAACCGCACAGCCACCGCACCCGCGCCGGATCCGCCTGCCAAGCCTTCAGGATTGGCTCCAAGGCCTCCTGCTTGGCCTGCAGGGTCGGATAGACCCGGTCCTCGACCGCCCAGCGTAGCTCCCGGAAGAAGCGCTTCACTGGGTCCGGCTCGGGAGCATAGGGCGGCTGCACTACCCAGAGTGCGTCCACCTTCTGCATGTCCTCACCGGTGTGGCTGCCGGATTCGGTTATATTAATATACCATACACCTGATTGACCTCCTGCTAAGGACCGACATAGGGGCGCTATTTCCATCTCGTCGATATTGGTTCCGGGCCGTCATGGGCATCCTCCGGGCCAGCAGGCTCCCCGCGTCGCTTCAGGCCCTCGCGCGGGCCATCAAGCGCACAAAGTTGAGGGCCACCGCCTCGGTCTTCAGTCCTCGCACCTCGCGTTTGGCCAGGACCATGAACCGGCCTGCCCAGTCGAGGCCGGGGGTCCCAAGACCACAGCCACCGGGCACTTGGTGCCGCCAATGGGCAGCCAGGTCTCATCCCCCTCCCCCCACGGCGGCAGGAGTGAGGGGCGGCCCAGACAGACCTTGCACTGCCAACGTTGCACCCACAACCGTCCCAGCACGACCAGATGGCAGGGATAGGTGCCGGCGCCGCCAGGCACAGACCCCGCAACGGGGGCAGGCACCCGGAGCGTCGGGCAACGCACATTGGCGTTCGGGATGGGCAGAGGCTAGACCCAATACTGTCTATTTGGACTGCAATGCGTGTATCAGGACGAAGTTTGTCCCTCTCTTCCGGAACCTCGCCCATGGCGCGTACCGCTGCCGCCCTGCCGGGCGGTCCCAGGCTGTCGGACTACCTGAGCATCGGCGTGCTGGCCCACGTCTTCCCCCGAAGCCGGTCGCGGACGGACCGGACCCGCGCCGTGTACCGAGAGCGCCGGGAGGAGCGGGTGGTGTCCAGCCGCGGTCAACGCCACCCCCGCGGGGTCAAGCGCAACATGAGCAACAACCCCATCCGACGCGCCGGCCCCCTGGATCGCCGGCGTCACACCTGGACACCCTTGACCTGGTTCCAACGTACTAAATGGACTGTATTGCCGTCAGGGCCTCTCCACAGTCAAACGGCATAGCAGCGTGTTGTCCGTTTCGAGGTCGGCCGACCAAATCAACTGCGCTGCGTTGTCCCAGACAATCTTGTCGTACCCGTCTTTTGGGTGCACATCCGCTTCCGCGTATTCCACCGCTGGCAAGCCACTCGGAATCGTCAAACTGCAACGAGCGCCACCCGTCGGGCTCTTCAATCGCACGGAAAAGACATGGGGCGACTCCAGCTCGCGGATTGGACTCGTCCTCGCAAGCACGATTGAGGGGCGCGGTGTGTATTACCAGACATCGCCAAGCTGAAACCGGTAACCGCAATCGTCTCTCCCGTAGTGCCGTCGGTGAATTGGGCGATAAGACCACCGTCCCCCATCTGTTGGTTGCGATGCCCGATGTACTCCAGGCCCGTATCGTTTTCCTTGAAGTCCTTGGCGACGATGTTTAGCTGCAGGGGGTATTCGACATCAAAGACAAACGTTTCCGCATTGAAGGAACGCTCTGTTGTGATGGGCGTTGAATCCTCAATGACAAGTTGTTCACCGACATAAAGGGAAAACCAGTTGTCGGCCCAAACCTCACCCCGGATCTGCGAGGAGCCTTGAGCGGTATTGGCCGGGAACTCGCTCTCCGGCCAGAGGGCGATGGCGGTGGTTTGGGACGTTGCCTGCGGAGTGCCGTTACAGGTGCACAGCAACATTGTCAGAATGATCAACATGCATACCTTGCTCAGAGCGGTTGCCATCGTTCAATGCCTTGGGGCAGAACTCGCTCTGGCGACTTTGTGCAGGACCATTGGGATAGTGCGGTGACTTTGACGGTCTCGGAATCGGGAACTCGCACGACTGGGGTGTTGACCTCAATCCTTAACTTGACGGTGTGTGCTGCCGCTGGAACCAGCTGCCCGGGGTGATGCGAGAGTGCGTACTGTTGGTTCAAGCGCAGTGGAAACGGCAAACAACCGGGGTGGAGGACCCGGTACGGGTGATGCGGCCGAATCACATTCACCAACTCCGAAAATGGGACCCGGTCCGACACCACATGGATTCACATTACCCCTGACCCTCATCCCACCGGCGATCCTGAACACTGTAGCCCCCGTCCACGGTCAGGCACTGCCCGGTGATGAAATCGGACGCCGGCGCCGCCAAGAACACCGCCGCACCGGCCAAGTCATGGGTCGTGCCCAGGCGTCTGGCAGGAGTCTTGAGAGCGATGTCTTCGCCGATCACCGCCAGCAGCGGCCTATTCAGATCGGTGGTGTGCCAACCGGGACAGATGGCGTTGACCTGGATGTTGTACTCGGCCCATTCCACCGCCAAGGCCCTGGTCAGGCCCACCATGCCGGTCTTGGCCGTGGCATAGGCGGCGGCGTTGGGCGGCCCGAAGAAGGAGTACATCGACCCGATGTTGATGATCTTGCCGCCGCGTCCGGATGCCGACATGGGTCGCGCCGCGGCCCGCGCGCAATAGAAAGCACCGTTCAGATGGGTATCCAGGAGGTCGGTCCAGTTGGCAGTCGGACTCTCGAGAACGGTTCCGCGCCGAGCGATTCCTGCATTGTTGACCACGATGTCCAAGTGCTCATGCGTTTCCACCAGGCCGGCCACCGCCGCGTCGACGGCGGCCTCGTCGCGGATGTCGAGTTCGAGAACGGCGTGGCCCTCGCCCAGTTCATCGGCCATCGCCTGGTTTTTTTCCTGACTGCGGCCCGCCGCCACAACCACGGCGCCGGCTTCCTTGAAACCCAGCGCGATGGCCTTGCCGATACCGCCGTTGCCGCCGGTCACCAGGGCGACCTTGCCTTCCAGGCTGAAGGGATTGGACATTGGACTTCCTTGTGTTGATGGATTGCCGGATTGGTTGACGGTGGTCAGTATAGATTCGACCTCAGGCCTGACCGATTTTGTCGCTGGCTTCTGTCAGGCGATCCAACTCCTCCTGACTCAACTGCAAGTCCGCAGCCGCCAGATTGGCCCTGCACTGTTCAATGGAGTTGGCACCCACAATGGGTGAGGTCACGGCCGGCCGCGACAGGAGCCAGGCCAAGGCCACGGCACCGGGCCAGGTATCGTGTCCCTCCGCGATGTCGCGCACGGCGTCCACGACCTGCCAAACCTCTTCCCGGCCGTACTTGGCCTGGTTGCCTTCCGCCCGCGGGGTCTCCGGACTTCGGTCCCGACTGTAGCTCCCGGTCAGGACGCCTCCCGCCATCGGACTGTAGGGCACGACGCCAATGCCGTAGGTTTCGCACACCTCGGCCAGTTCCTGCTCGAACTCGTGGCGATGGAGCAGGTTGTAGTGCGGCTGCAGGCTGGCAAACCGATGCAGATCGTGCTTGTCGCTGGCCCACAGCGCCTGCATTAGTCGCCAGGCGGGATAGTTGCTGCAGCCGATGTAGCGCACCTTGCCCTGCCGGATCAGCGCGGTCAAGGCCTCAAGCGTTTCCTCGATCGGAGTCTCCGCGTCGTACCAGTGCATTTGGTACAGATCCACCCAATCGGTTTGCAGCCGCCGCAACGAGTCTTCCAAGGCTTCCATGATGTGCCAGCGGGACAATCCCTCGCCGTTGGGCCGGTTCGACATCGGGCCGCGCACCTTGGTGGCCAGCACCACCTGGTCCCTGTTGCCGCGCGCCTGCAGCCAGTTGCCAATCACCGTCTCGCTGGTTCCCACGCCCAGCTCGGGCACCCACTGGCTGTAGATGTTGGCGGTGTCCAGAAAGTTGCCTCCGTGTTCAAGATAGGCGTCCATGATCGCGTACGCCTCCTCTTCGGTGGTTCGCCACCGCCATTGCATGGTTCCGAGGCCGATGGCCGAAATCTTGAGACCGGCACGGCCCAGGTTGCGATATTGCATGTCTTGCTCCTACGGTTCGGTTGTTTTGAGTACGCGTGCGCTGCATCTGTTCCGGCCAACAGCGACGGGAACAAGCAGTCAATCCTTCGTCAAGACTACGGACGACGACCGCCGATGTTCTTCCAGCCGGTCCCAAAGCAGTCCCACCCCGTGCCCGGGTCGATCGGGGGGCAGAACCGTCCCGTCGCAGACCTCAAGCGGTTCTTCGATGTACCTTTCCAGGCCGAATCCGTGCACTTCAAGATAGGAAGCGTTGGGCACGGCCGCCAGAAGATGGACATGCAAATCGTGGACTCCGTGAGTGGTCACGGGCAGGTTGCGGGCCTCGCACATGTGCGCCACCTTGAGCCAAGGCGTCACCCCACCCAGCGTCACCAGGTCCGGCTCGGGAAAGGCGATATCGCCCAAGTCCAGCATGCACTCAAACTCGTGGATCGAATGGAGGTTCTCGCCGGTGGCCACCGGCAGGCCACCCTCGCGGGCAATCCGGGCGTGGGCGGCATAGTCGTCCGGGATGGTCGGCTCCTCAATCCAATACAGGTCGGCGTCCGACAAGGCCCGGGCCGCCTGGATGGCCTGATGGGGTAGCCACTGCATGTTGGCGTCCGCCATCAGGGGGAAACCGTCACCCAAGTGGGCGCGCATGGCCAAGGCCCGGTCTGCATCCTCCTTGTATGACGGACGGCCCACCTTCATTTTGATCGCCCGGAACCCCGCATCCCGAAATCCGTCGGCTTGGTTCAGGAGCCTGTCCAGCGGAAACTGCAGGTCGATCCCTCCCGCATAGGCCGGCACCGCCTTGCGCCAACCCCCCAGCAGTTTCCACCACGGTTTGGATGCCTGCTTGGCCGCGGCATCCCACAAGGCCACATCGACGGCTGCCAGGGCGAAGGATGCCAGGCCGCCGCGGCCGACAAAGTGGACCCGCCACCAGAGTTCGTGCCAGATCCGTTCGCGGTCATCGCTGTCGCGCCCCGGGAGTACCGGCGCCAAATCCTGTGTCAGCATGGCATACAACGCACCACCGCCAATGTCTCCCACGACATAGCTGTAGCCGATGCCCTCGATCCCGTCGTCGGTCAGGACACGGACGGTTGCCAAACCGAAGTGGCTCATGTCGCCGTGGGTGGAATCCGACAAAACAACAGGCAGTGGAATCCGGTAGTGATCAATTTGGACCCTGTGAATGCGCATGCTTCGAACTTCCGCCTGTGTGGTCAATCGATCGATGGCCGGATTGCCTGCCGCAGAAACCGGAAGCCGCAATCAGGCGCAGGCCCTTGGGCCGAAGGCCTCAGGCGCGGGTGCGGAGGTTTCCGTCGCGCCGGGTGAGCCGATCCTGGTCCATCCGCTCCAATAGAGCCTGTGCATACTTGCGGCTGGTCGGTAGACGATCCCTGACTTGCGCCATGGTGACACTGCCGAATTCATCCAGAAGCCGCAACACGGCCTCCTGAGCCCGCCGATGGATGGAGGCCAGGAAAATCACATCCTGGTCGAGCGCCACGCACTGGCCGGACACCAGGAGATGATCCAGGAGTTCCTGGTCTCCTTCCAATATCTGCAGGACATCCCCTTTGTTGGGCGGCAGGAATCCAGCCACTTGCAGCGTTTCCGTCAACTCATCGGCCAGTCGAACCTGTTCCGGTGAGTACTTCACCTTGTGACCGGACAGTCGCACGATGTCGCCTTCAGGCGCGATCCTGTCTTCAGCATGCCATGCGGTTACCGCTGCGTTCAGTTGGGAGGACGAGGCCGACACCTGGTGCCGACGGCGCATCCACGCGGTCAGGCGCGCAAGGAACTCGCCGCGGGGCTGACCGGGACGGAGTGGCCACGTTCGGTGCCACTCCCCAAGCATTTCCTCCGCGAAGTCCCGCCATTCCCGTGCCGTCCGGTCGGGCACAAGCCAAGGGCCGCCGCTGCCCTCCAGGCACCAGACCCGGCCATCCGAGATTTCCTGTTCCAAGTGCCGGTGCCACGATGTTGCCTCGGTGCCGGCATGGGCCAGCAGTTCGGACTGGCCAATCAAGGGACGGGTACGGATTCTGTAATCCAGCTGAAGCTTGAAGTCATCGGTATCCAGAACCCGGAAGCGTTCCAGGCTGCCGGTATGAAACCGCTTCCAATGGCGCTCGGGAGCCGGGTCCAGCACCTCCCCACCTCCCAGCGTCACACTGGGTGACGGCAAACGGACAATGAACCGGTCGCCGACATCCAACACCATCGGTTCCGACAGGACAAGCTGGCAATGACCCCTCCGACCCGGTTCGATCACCTGCGAACCAATCAGTCGCACGCGGGCAATGGTTTCCGTGGTCCCATGGAACAACATGACGTCCAGGTTATGTTCCAGCCCCTTGAACGCGTCGGACAGCAGCTCCACCTTGACATCCGCCAGGCGGCTGGGGACCATGGTCCCCTCGGTGCCAAGCGCGTCGCCGCGCTGGACGTCGCCGTGGGATATCCCGCTGATGTTCACGGCCACCCGTGCCCCCGCGACGCAGCGGTCCTTCGCCTCATGGTAGGACTGCAGGCCTCTGATGCGCCCGGAGAGACCGGATGGCTGCAAGCCAACCGTCTGCCCCAGCTCCAAGGTCCCGGCAGACAGCGTGCCCGTAACCACGGTGCCGAAACCGGACTGCACAAACACCCTGTCAACATGCAAGCGTGCAGGTTGGTTGAGAATGGCTTCGGGGCTCCGCTCCGGCAGGTCGAAAATCGCTTGGCGCAGGTCGTCCAAGCCGATGCTCTCGTGCGCACTCACTCGCAGAATCGTCGTATCCGCGTATCGCGTCTGCGCCAGGTGGTCGGCCAGATCCAGTTCGACCAGTTCGAGCCACTCGGGATCGTCGACGACATCCACCTTGGACAGAACCGGCAGGCAAGCGGGAACCCGCAGCAGATCCAGGATGGACAGATGCTCGCGCGTCTGCGGCATCACCCCGTCGTCTGCCGCCACAACCAGCATCGCCGCATCGATCCCGCTCATCCCCGCCAGCATATTGCGGATGAAGTCAAGGTGGCCCGGGACATCGACCAATCCGGTGCGGCGGGCCGGATCGGGCGGTTCGGAGTCCAGGACCGCGTAGCCCAGCTCGATGGTCAGTCCACGACGCTTTTCCTCCGCCAGCCGATCGGGATCCGTCCCGGTCAGGGCCTGCACCAGGGCGGATTTGCCATGATCCACATGCCCGGCCGTGCTCAGGACGCGCATGCCTACGGCACCGCCGCGCCATCCACGCCGCCGGTCTCCTGTCCGCCCGATCCGTTGGCGTACAACTCGACGTTGCGACGCAGCCGCATCCATTCGTCCTCCAGGGCCCGGATAATCCGGTCCCGTTCCCTGAGACTGTCCTGAAGATTGTCCACTTGGGACTGCGCGGCCCTCAGCGCCTGCTGAGGGTAGGTCTCCTGGAGGGACCACAGCTGCTTGAGCAGGGCCTCGTGGGTCTTGAGAGACTGGGACAGGGACATGAGGCTTTCCTTCGTTGCAGCGTTGTCCTGCGCCTGCTCCTGCCACTGGTGGTCCCGCTGCATGCGCTCCTTGCGTTCCCGCTCCGCCACCCCGGCCTTGGCCTCTTCAAGGGAACTCTCAATCCGCGCCTGGAACAGCCGTTCCGACTCCTGGAACTGGTGGATGGCCTGATCTATCTGCTCCCGCAAGCCCCGCGAATCGAGCACCGACCTGCGAATGTGATCCTGTGCCTCGGCCTGCAGGCGCAACTGGTTCTGCAGCCCCTCAATCAACGGCGGCAACTCCTGCACGGCGGCATCCACGGCCCTAATCTGCTTGCTGAAGTCAATCATCTGGCCCCGCATTTCATCCGCCAGCTCGTCGAGGTTCCGGCCATGCCGGTTGCCCGCCTCGTGCAGCTCGGTCAGTTCCTGCCGCAGCCTGCGGATTTCCTGGTCCTGCTGGATGTTGGTGCTCTCCAATTCATCCAGACGACGCAGGTGCACCGTCTGCTCCTCCTGCTGCTGCGTAATGCGCTGCACCTCGGTACTACGCAGTTCCAGCATGAAGTCGATGTTCTGGGTCTTCTCCTCCAGTGCAGCCTCCAGCGTCTTGATCTGGCCGTCCATTGCCTGGATTGATTCGGCCAGGCGAGTGAAGTCGGACTGCCGGATTTGAAGATCCTGTTCGAGTTGGGTGGCGCGGTGCGCGTCCCTCTGCAAGGCGGCAATGTCGCGCTGGGCTGTGTCCCGATCCGCCTCCCGGGCCCGTTCCAACTCTCGGATGGCCTTGATACGCTGGGTCTCTTCCCGTTCAATGAGTGCGAGGAACTCCTGTCGGGAGCCGTCCAGAGTGCTCTCATACTGCTGCAGCCGAGCCACCTGGGCCTCAAAGCGCATGACAGTGCCTTCCAGCTCCTGCAGCTGCTTGGTCTGTCCGACCTGGCTGTTGCCCTGCATTTCCAACAGGTGTCCCAACCGCACGATCTCGGTGCGGTTGCGCTTGTGTTCCTCGTCAAGCCAATTGACGATTTGTTCCAGCTGTGGCAAATCCATGATGCTAGACCTCATGCCCGGCCGGCAAAGTGGCGCGATTGCGGGTGAATGGGTCCGGACGGTTTGTGACCGAAACGGTCCCTGTACCGTTGGCGACACATGATGTCACGATAATGTAAATGTAGGTCATTGTGCCATTGAAGTGTCCAGAGAATGTCGGCCGCCACGGCTGGCGCATCTGTAGGAAAGGCTGCAGCAACCGATGATTCGAATTGGCATCGATGCCAGGCTTGCATACCATCGGCAGGCCGGCATCACGCGGTATGCCCGCAACCTGTGCTCCGCGCTGTGTGCGCTCGAATCCGGGGATCGATTCACCGTCTTTCACCACAGGCGCCAACCGCCAGCGAAGCGCGTGCCGGCGGTGTGGCGCCACCGGACCCTGTTCAGTCCGGTCCACCACGCCTGGGAACAAACCGGCCTGGCCCTGGAACTTTCGCTGGGAAGGTGGGATGTGGTCCACTTCCCGGACTTCATCGGACCGTTGCAAACCAAGCTGTCAACCGTAATCACGGTCCAAGATCTGGCCTTTCTGAAATGGCCCGAGGTCCTGACGGATGACGCCGCCGTCTACTACGGTCAACTTCCCCTTGCCGTACGGCATGCCGCGGCCATTCTGGTGCCAAGTCGGCATACGGCTGCCGACTTGGCCGTCCAATTCCCGGAAGCTGCCGGCAAAACAACCATTGTGCCCTACGCCGTTGACCCGGAATTCCTAACAAAAAGAACAGAACCGCAATCGACCGCGCTCCCCAAACCCGAATGGCTGCCGGACGACTACCTTCTGCACGTGGGCACACTTGAACCCCGGAAAAACATCACTACCCTTCTGGAAGCCTTCGCCATCGTCCGAGCCCGTCCCGAAGGCCGCAAGCTGATGCTGGTCCTGGCAGGCGCTTCCGGATGGCTTCAGGACAATCTGGAGGAACAGGCCGCTCGGCGCGGCATAGAGAGTGCCTGTGTCTTTGCCGGAAAACTGTCGGACCATTCCTTGGTTCAGGCCTACCGACATGCCAGGTGTCTGGTGCATCCGGCATGGTACGAAGGTTTTGGCTTTACGCTGCTGGAGGCTATGGCCAGCGGTACGCCCGTGGTGTGCAGCAATGCATCCTGTCTGCCGGAAGTTGCAGGCGATGCCGCCCTTACCCACGACCCAGAGGATCCCGAAGCGGTTGCCTCGAGCGTGCTGGCACTGCTCAACTCGGAGGAACTCGCCTCCGACTTGGTGAACAAGGGACACAAAAGGGTCTTGGAGTTCAGTTGGGACAAAACAGCCCGACAGACCCTGAACGTCTACCGCGCGGCTGCGCGCCAAACATGATTCGGTGAAAAGACCATGCGCCTCCTGTTTCTTGCCCCTGTGGTACCGTGGCCGCTTACCCAAGGCCGCAACCTGCGCAATTTCCACCTCCTCAGAATTCTGGCTGAGAGGCACGAGGTGGAGCTGCTGTGCGGCTCCTTCGACGCAGGCCAATCCGACCTGCCACCGGAAGTCGCTGCACTCGTTGAGTTTGGCGAGGTTGTTGCCTGGCCGGAGCGCCCGTTGGCAACGCGGCTGTTGGACATGGGCAGGTCCATGCCCGACATTTGGCAGGCCTATGCCAGCGAAACGTTGGTGGACTGTGTATTGGCCCGACACGCGACCAAGCCCTTCGACTGTGTCCACGTAGCCGGATTCGAGATGATGGGGACGTGGAACCGCGTGCGTCACCGGCTTGCGGCCAGGATTCCCTACGTCCTGGACGAGCACAACATCGAGTACAGCCTGCGGGAGTCGATGCAGGCCGATGAGGCCTTGTCCGTCGCCGATGTCCCTTATCGCATCTACAACCACCTGCAAACCCGTCGGACCCGACACCACGAAACAGGCGCCTGGCAGCGTGCCTGGCATGTTTCGACCGTCAGTCCCGAGGACCGGAACCAAGTCCTGGAACACGTTCCTGCCCATCGCGTGTCCCTGGTTCCCAATTGCCTGGACATCCGGGCCCTGCCGCAGGTCGAGCGGAATTCGGTACGTCCCCACAGCCTATTGTTCATGGGCAAGATGGACTACCGTCCCAATGTCGCAGGTGTGACTTGGTTCTGCCGTGAAGCCATGCCCATGCTGCGCGAGCGGTTCCCGGACGCATCGTTCACCATCCTGGGCCGCGATCCGTCCGCGCACGTACGGGCCCTGAATGACATGCCCGGGGTCACCGTCACCGGTTTCGTCGAGTCCCTGGTGCCGTACCTGGAACAGGCCGCCACATTCATTGTGCCGCTGTTTCAGGGGGGAGGGACCCGATTCAAGGTTCTGGAGGCCCTCGCCGCGGGCATCCCCCTAGTATCAACGAACCAGGGAATTGCAGGCCTGCCTCTGGAAAACGGAATGCACTGCTTGTTGGCGGACAACCCGAACGATCTGGTAACTGCGATTGCGCGCACTTGGACTGAGCCAGACCCTGCATGGTCGCGCGTGGCCAACGGGAAACGCCTGGTCGAGACCCGCTTTGACTGGAGCGCGATTGCTCCCGCACTCGAAAGCATCTACGTGTGAAACGGAAACCCGCCCGGTTTCCTGCCGCGGTTCTTAACACTGCAACGAGAAGTCAGGATGGTTGTTCCAGCAAGCGTCGCCGTACATGGGCGCGTCCGTCCCATCACAGACTCCGAAACAGGGCCAGCACGGCCTCCAGGGCCTCCGCCACCGGGTAAACGTCAGGCCGGGCTGTTTTTTTGAGTGCCCGCCTGCCTCGTGACAGGAAGAAGTGCAGAAGCAGGCACAGGGTCACGTGACGATGCCGGCCCTGCCAGCTGCGCCCTTCGTAGTCACTCAGGGCCAGCAGCTGCCGGCCTTCCCGGAAGCAGGTTTCGATGGCCCAGCGCGCGCCGGTCAGGTGTGCCAGGCAGGCCGGCTTCACCCGGCGGGGTGCCTGGCAGAGGAAGACCCGAACCGGGTCCGCCCCGGATGGGCGGCGCAGCACGAGCCAGACCTCGGGACCCGGCAGGCCGCCGCGGGAGGCGGCCACCCGCCAGATGGCAAAGTTGGCATGCTCGGGACCGCGGCTGTCCCCGGCACCTGATGCCGCGTCCAGGTGTCCGCGGGCAGTTGCGCCGCCAGCAGTTGCGCCGCCAGCACCCGCGCCTCAAGGGAGGCCGGGCCTCCGGGCGCCAGCCGCGGGCGGGTGCGGGGCACGACGGTCAGCGTCCGCTCCAGCCAAACCCGCGTGTCGACCGGCACCTCCACCATGCAGTCCAGGCCCAGGGCCGCCACTCCTTTCAGGAAGTCGACCGACCGTAGCCCTGGTCGCAGTCACCAGCGAGCTTTCGGCCACCAGCTCCAGGGCCAGTTGCGGCTTGGCACGGAAGGTCGCGGCCTTCTCCGACACACCGCAGCGTGGCCGCCGCTCCGCATAGGCTTCGTCCCCGCCCCAGGCCTCGGTCAGGAATAGCCGCCGGTGGACCAGAGTGGCGCACCTGGTTCATGTCGCCGTCCAGCGGGCGCAGGCGGCGAAGGACGCCGCCTGGTCGCGGCGCCGGAACAGGAACCGAAAGCAGTCCAGGTAGGCCAGCGGGGAGGGCCGGGCTGGAGGCTGGAACAGGTCGTCGCAGATCAACTGCGGCACCGGGGCAATACCGGCGATCATGGCGGCACTCCGTGGGTTGAATCTGACTCCAGCAACCTACCGCACGACTTCTTGTTGCAGTGACAGTTACGTGGAACATGCTTCCTGCGGCAGATTGTAATGCTTAACACACAAGCTCAGCCTCAATGTCATACTTGATCCTGTACATGGTCCGTGTCGTTCAAGCTGATTGGGATGAAATTCCGCCTCACACCACCGCACAATCCCCGCTGCCAGCGGTCCTGTGGCTTGTACAAGAAGGTGCGTGGTTGCTGGCAGTTCAAACGTAATGTACCCAACGATAGCCAACAGGCCACCATCCCCTTGTTTACTCGTCAAACCCTGCAAAGTGCAGGGTTTTCAATTGAGGGGAGCACAACCATTCAGATGCCAGGGCAGAGGTGGCACGGTGTCCATCAGGATCCGCATGCGGACACAGTGCTCGGCGTTGTCCCGTGGGAGGTAGCTGCCGAACAACTCCACCTGTTGCAGCCTAGCCGTGCATACGGCTTGTGGAGGTGGCGGGTTGCTGTTGCCACTGTCCCACCTAACCCGCTGCCACCGTTCCGCGATCCCCTTGTGCAGCGATGTGCTCTCGGTTTCCAGTCCCCCATCCCGGCATCTCCAACCCCGGTCCAACTCCGCCGGGACAACCGCCCCTGCCAGTATATAATTTCGAAGATTATCCACACCACTGCCTACACGACAGGGCATTTTAAATTCATGTTCATGCAAAGCCTATAAGGCGCGGCCCTCATGGGCTACCAGTCCCAAGGTGCAACATCATGAAACTTATCATCACTCTGTTTACTACCGTCTTCATCTTGTCGAAGGTCCTTGCCTCCACGGTCTATGCCCAATCCCATTCACCCGAGGATTCGGTTGAGGAGCCTCCGCTGACAGCGGAGGAACTGGCAAACCTGGTTGAACCATATCCAGACTTGCATCTTAGATCCCACGTATGCAGGTCCCATGCCAACACTGTCACAGGCCCAGGACATCATTCATCTACTGACAAATCTTGAGTTCGAGCTTGTGCCGGAGATGGTGGAAAACGCTACCCTACCCCAAGAGTCGGAGTACAGTACACACGCAACTTCATCCGGTACCGTACGAAAAAATTGTGATACTCACTTCTGGGTCAAAATTACATGGCAGGGAAAACAGTATCCTGTTTCTCATGTAGGATGGGCTACACATAGTGGACAGATGGAAACAGCCGATGGAGAATTTGTGCGACTCCTGAATCCTCTCCATAGCGTGGAATTCCACTTCCCATACAACGTTGTAATAGGAAATTTTTCTGTATACGATTTCACTGGTCAGTCCGACGATCCGTATAACAGACGCGTGGATGCTACTACGTGGCGGTTGGGTCCACTATAACCGTGCGAGCCTATATCTTGAATATAGGGATAGATATAATAAGCAATCGGGATCTGTCCTGTCGAATTTACCTTCGATAACCGCGGGAGAAGCTGAATATGCGCATATTCAATCAATGGCCCTTGGTGCTACAGATTGCCAGTGTGGTGCTGGTCAGTGAATGGCTCTTCTCTTGGGCCGGAAATTTGATCTGCATCCTGTCGAGTCTGCTAGCGAACCGCTTTGCGTAGGGGGAATCTTATGCTATATCGCCTTGGATACAAGTCGCAAACCTGGCCCCTGGCCTTGCAGATAATGGTCGGTATACTCCTGGGACGGTTCGTGCTCGTGTTGGCCTTCGCTCTGTTCGGGGTCCTCTTGTGTCTGATACAGGGCCCTGCCTGTACATGGAATTGGGATTGGGTCAACGATGCCTGCGTGTCCCCTTCCCGCCTCTCGCCTAGCGAAACAGGAATGCCCACAGAGCCTTTGGCCGGTCTGCCGGACCTTGACTATAGCGGTGGCCTTCGTGTGGGCTTTGGGGGGCCACGGCCCTGATGCTGGGCTCCGTGCTGTGGGTGGTCTCACACTGAAACGAGAAGTCATGTGGCAGATCGCCGGGGTTGGATTCAGCTCATGGAGTGCCGCCATGACCGCTGTCCGTCTCCGGTGCCGCAGTTAACCTGCGACGACCTGCTGCCGCCCGGACCTCGCTGCAAGCTTGCCTGGACCGTTTTCAGCCCCTGTTCCCGCGCCGCGACCAGGCAGCCTCCTTCGCCGCCTACGCTGAGGGGTTGCTGTCCGGAGAGCGGCGCAAGTCGGTCGAGCACAGGGTCCCGTGCCAGCTGGACGGCGACATGAACCAGGTGCGCCGCCCGCGGTACTTTGCGACGGACAGCCCCTGGTGCGACCGGCCGTTCCTGGAACAGCACTGGCAGGCGGTGGGGACGGAACTGGGCACGCGCGAGGCATCCTGCTGGTGGACACGACCGACATGCCCAAGCAGGGAGTGCACCCGGTGGGCGTGGCCCGGCAGTACTGCGGTCGGCTGGGCCAGGAACAGCCGCAGCTGGCCCCTGGGACTGCTGACCGAGCCGGTGGCCGACGGTTCGCTGGGTGGTTTGCGACGAGGGCTACGGTCGGTCGACTTCCTGGACGGGGTGGCGGCCCCGGGCTTGGGTTGCATGGCGGAGACACCGGTCGACACGCGGCTCTGGCCGACGCGGCCGCCGACCGTCGTGCCCCGCACCTGGCTGCTCTGAAGGCGCGGACCATGGCGTAGCAGCTGCCCGCGGAGGCCTGGACGCGCCGCCGCCTGCGGGACGGCAGCCGCGGACCCGAGTACGCCGACTTTGCCATCCGGCGCGTGGTGGCCTCCCGCAGCGGCCTACCGGGCCCTGATGTCTGGCTCGTCATGCGGGATGTGTCCCGGCTTCATTCGGAAACGCTATCGCAAATCCGGTTTTCAATTGCCCGACAACGATTCCGCCCCTCGGATTCGGAACCTATTGCGGGTACGTTGCGCCCCGGCCATCCGGCGTGGTGGGAAAGGTCGGATAGGACACAGGATCCAGCATGACCTCTATCAAGTAGGGACTGGTCTGGGCGCAGGCCGTGCGCACGGCATCATCCAGAGAGGTGTCGTCCGTGACCCGCCGACCAGGAATCCCATAGGCCGCCGCCAGCCTTGTGTGGTCCACAGACACTCCGTACTCGGTTCCGTGCACCGGACTTCCCGCACGCAGCTGTGCAACACGAATCAGATCCAAGGCCTCGTCCTGCATGACCACCACCTTGATATTGGCTCCCAGTTCGCGGAGCAGGCCCAGTTCGCCGGCGCACATGGACAAGCCTCCGTCACCGATGACGCAAATCACCTGTCGTCCGGGATCCAGCGTCGCGGCCCCGATGGCTCCGGCCAGGCCAAATCCCATGCACGAAAGGCCGTTGGACAACAGGAAGCCCGACACGTTGTGGGTGGGCCAGTCCAAGGCAAAGTGAATCTTGTGGGATCCTACATCGACCGTCATGATTGCATCGAGGTCCGAATGCCGGCGCAAGGATCGCATGACCGCCTGCGGGCTTACCCGACCCTCGGCCGTGTCCTTGGGAGCCGGCACCGTGCGATCCTTTCTGAAGGCGTGGAAGTCGGTATCGATCCACCCCGATGCCGGCTCCGCTGCCTGGGCCAGGACTTCGAGATGTCCCGCGACATCCCCCGTGAGTTCCACATCGGCCGGCAGGGGCGGATCCACATTGGGCCACTCCGCAACCCACACCAGGGCACCATCAAACTCCCACGGAAGAACCAGCTCAACAACGTCGAACCCGATGGCAATCACCAGGTCCGCCTGCTCCAAAAGCTCGTAAACCGGATCGGTTCTGGTCAATCCAATGACTCCCGCGGCCAGCGGATGGCGGTCCGGCACGATGCCCTTGGCCTTGGGCGTTGCCACAATGGGGGCCTGCAACGAGCTGGCCACGGCCTGCACCGAGGTCCGCAGGGACGCATCCCGCGCTCCAAGCCCGGCAACCACCACCGGCCGGTGGGCGTGCACCATGTGGGCCAATGCCTTTTCCACACCTTCCATGTCCGGTTCCGGCCCGGCGGGAGGCCGGGGTTCGGGGTCGGTGCCATTGCCTGCGGCCGCCATGCCGGCAATTTCGTTGGAAATCTGCACGTAGACAGGACCGGGCCTGCCCTCCGCGGCCAGGGAACACACGTCGCGTAGGGAATGGATATTGTCCGGCTCCACCTTGAGGTGCGCCTTGATCATCGGCGCCATCAGGTGTTCCTGATCCAATACCTGATGGGTGTGCATGGGCCCGGATCCCTCCGCGGTGCAGGCACTAATCACCACCACGCCGGCCCGGTCGAGCCACAGGTGCCCCACCCCGGCCGTGGCATGGGTAATGCCAGGGCCCAACGTGGTCAGACAGGCCTGAAGTTTCCCGGTCAGGGTCCAGCGCGCGGATGCTGCATATGCAGCACTGGATTCGTTGCGCACCAACACGAATTCGATACCCTGGCACCGGAGGGCGTCCAGGATCCGGACATTCTCCCCGCCGGGCAAGCCGAACACCATGCGCACACCGAGGTCGTGCAGTGAACGGGCCAGAACTTCAGCACACGTGGACATGGGATTCTCCGTAAGCAACAGAGGCTCCCAAGGAAGCCCCTGTACCAATCTGTTCAAACTCCCTGCGGGAACCTGGAGTGCGGATCAGACAGCGTGAACCTCTTCCACCGCCTCGGTCAGGATATCGGCGATCCGGTCCAGTTCCTCGTCAGTGGAAATCAGCGGTGGAGCCATGACAACCAGGTTGCCGACCACACGCGGCATAAACCCCTTTTCGATACAGGCGCTCTTCACGGCTTCGGCGGTGCCGGCCTCCGTCCGCGACTCCTTGTCCTCGACTAGCTCCACGGCCAGCATCAACCCCTTGCCGCGCACCTCGCCCACGTTGTCATGCTCCTCCAGGTGTCTGAGCGCACCCAGGAGGTAGTTGCCGGCGTGCCGGGCCTTCTTGTGATACTCGCCGGTCTGCAGAATGTCCAGGTTGGCCAGGGCCACGGCACAGCACGTCGGGTGGCCGGAATAGGTGTAGGCATGGAACCAACGGTCCTCGAACGGGCAGGCATCCATCACGTCCTTGATCCGATCGTGCACCTGGATGCCGCCCAGCGGCAGGTAGCCGCTGGTGATGGCCTTGGCGAAGGTCATCAGATCCGGCTGGACGCCCCAATGGTGCAGGCCGAACCACTCACCCGTCCGGCCCCAGCCCGTGATTACCTCGTCCGAAATCAACAGGATGTTGTGCTCGTCACAGATCTCCCGGATGCGCGGGAAATAGTCGTTCGGAGGCACGATCACGCCGCCGGCACCGATTACAGGCTCGGCGATGAACGCGCCGACGTTGTCCGCGCCCAGTTCCTCTATCTTCTCCTCCAGCTCACGGGCCGCCGCCAGTCCCACGGTCTCCCCCTCGCGCACTTCGCCGGCGAATCGGTAGGGGTACGGTGGGTTGACATGGGTAAACCCCGGCATCACGGGCTCGAAGTGCTTCCAGTAACCGGGGATGCCAGTGGCACTGAGCGCGGCCAGTGTCACGCCGTGGTAGCCCCGCAAACGCGAAATGATCGTCGTCTTGTTGGGCTTGCCCATCTGCTTCCAATACCAGCGCACCGTCTTGAACGCACTCTCGGTCGACTCGGCTCCACCCGACGTGAAGAATGTCGAGTTGAGATCCGGGTAGGCGAAACCGGCGAGGCGGTCCGCAAGCTCAATTGTGGTGGCGGACCCAGTGCCCGAGTAATTGGACATATAGGCCACGCTCAACATCTGCTTGCGTGCGGCATCCGCCAACTCGGGTCGGCCGTGACCCAGGTTCACGTTCCAAAGCCCCGACATGCCGTCGATCACCTTGTGGCCATCCACCCGGTGCAGGTAGATGCCCTCAGCGCGATCAAACACCATGGTTTGAGGTACTGTCTGCGGATGGTGCAGGGGGTGGATGAGTCGCTCATCCTTCTCGTGAATGGTCCTGGCCATGGTTGACGCTTCCTCAGTACCTTGATGGATTCACAGTCAATCAATCAGCATTATGCCTGCCACGCGGGGCGGGTTCGCACCTAATACCTCGTCGCCGCGAACTTCCAGCCCGGCTCTACATTCTGCATCTCCACTTCGTCATCGCGGTGTGTCAGGCCACAGGCCTCGTACTGGTCCTGCAGACGCGCCAGTTCGTCCCGGTCGACTTCCACCCCCAGGCCCGGTTCATCCGACACTTCGACACAGCCATCGTCAAATTGGATGTGACCGCTGGCCACCACCTCATCCTCCTGCCATGGGTAGTGCGTGTCGCAGGCATAGGTCAGGTTGGGGATGGTGGCGCCCAGTTGTGTCATGGCGGCCAGGGAAATGCCGACGTGGCTGTTGGAGTGCATGGACAAGCCCCGGCCGAATACCCGGCAGAACGCGGCCAGATCCTGGCTGGGGCGGAGGCCGCCCCAGAAGTGATGGTCGCTGAGGATTACATCCTCCGAACCGAGCGCAACACTCCCCGGCAGATCCTCGAACGAAGTCGTGCACATGTTGGTGGCCATGGGGATGTCCAGGGCCTGGCGCACTTCGGCCATCGCCTCCTGGCCGCGCACCGGATCCTCGTAGTACTCGAGCACGCCTTCCAGATCTCTGCCGATGCGAATGGCGGTCTCAACCGTCCAGATTGCATTGGGGTCCAGCCTCAGGGGCGTTCCCGGACCGAACGCGGCCCGCATCGCGTGGATGGCCGCTGCCTCCTCATCGGGAGGAAACGCCCCGCCCTTGAGCTTGATGGACTTGAACCCGAATTCATCGCACATGGCCCGGGCCTGCGCCACGATTCCGTCGGGATCCAGGGCAGCCGCCTGGCGGGCGTGCGCCCAACCCGTCAATCCGGGTTTCGTGTCGAAGCCGAGTTCTCCCCCAGCCCCTTCGTGCTTGTAGAAGAGATAGGCGGAGAACTCCACCCGATCCCTGACCTTGCCCCCCAGCAGTTCGTGCACGGGGCGCCCGAGCATCCTTCCCTGCAGGTCCAGCAGGGCTACTTCGATCGCACTGCGCACGTGGACTGCCTGACGGCTGTCCCATGGCCGGTCGCCTCGATGGTCCTCGACATCCAGGTGGGCAGCAATCCGGTTCAGGATGTCGTTCAGGTGGAAGGGGCTGGCCCCTTCCACCACCGGACGCACCGCCTCCAGGGCGGCCCGGGTCTTGAAGTGACCCGGCACCTCGCCGAAGCCCGAGATGCCATCATCCGACACCAATTCCACAATCAAACGGAGGGCATACGGGGCATGAAGGCCACCGGCATTGAGGAGTGGGGGATCGCCCACGGCGATGGGGTAGACGTGCAAGGCCTGTATGTTCATTGATTCCTCATGGGCGGGGTAGCAGTTGGCAGGCGGTCGGTTTGCGACAAACCAGCACTATGCCGCGGCGTGAACCTGGGTGAGTTTCATCTCGACCGGCTTTTCCTGAATCGGCAAGTGCACCAGCAGGCCATACAGCCCCAGCGCAATGGCGACGTAGAACCCCAGGTCGTAGGAGCCGGTCGCGTCATAGACCTTGCCGGACCACCAGGCACCGAAGAAGGCGCCAACCTGATGGCTGAAGAAGACAAAGCCGTACATGATGGCTAGGTACTTGGGACCAAACAACAAGGCGATCGTGCCGCTTGTGACCGGCACCGTGGCCAGCCAAAGCAGTCCCATGGCCGCGCTGAACAGCAGGGTTGAAACCACCGTAATCGGAGTCAGCAGGTAGATCAGGAGGATCACGCCGCGCATGCCGTAGATGAAGCTGAGCAGAAATCGCCTGGGCAGCCGGTCCGCCAGCCAGCCGAAGGTCAAGGAGCCCACCAGGTTGAAGGCCCCAATGAAAGCCAGCGCAATGCCGCGGATGTGCCCGATCCCGTTGTCTTCCAAATATACCGGCAGGTGCGTGCCAATGAAGGCGATGTGAAACCCGCACACCACGAAACCCGATACCAGCAACAGATAACTGGGCTTGGTGAAGCCTTCCCGAACGAACGACCACAAGGGTACTTCAGGCTCCATAACCTTGCCCGCCGCAATTTGATGCTCCTTCTTCTGCTTGCCGGGAAGCCCCAGGGACAACAGGACGACCGACAAAATCAGCACAGCCTCAATCCGAATCGCCTGTTGCCAGCCGTAGTTGTCAACCAGCCACTGGGCCACCGGGGGCATCACCAGAAATCCGGCCGAACCCATGGCCGTGATGATGCCGAACACGGTCCCCCGCTGCCGCGGCGACACCAGTTGCACCAGGGCACCAAGGACCACCACGTAGGTGGTAGCGGCAAGACCGATGCCAACCAGAATCCCAAGTCCGGTTATCAGGCCGGCCGTGGCCACCCATTGGGTCACCAGCAGCAATCCGGCCGCATAAATGGCACCCCCTGCACCCAGCACCAGGCGGGACCCGAAGCGCTCGGCCAGGAATCCCATGACGGGGATGCCGAACATCAGGTTGCTGATGGCGGCAGCGATGCCGAAGGTTTCCCGACCCACGCCCAATTCAGCGGTGATTGGCGTCAGGAACAGCCCGAATCCCTGGCGGATCCCGGCGCTCAGCATCACGGACAGTGCCGACGCGATGATGGCAACCACCACCGTCCGGGTCATGCGGTCCGCGGATTCGGCCCGGCTCATCGTGCAACTTCCATTACCAAATCCTCATCGACTCCAGGAACAACCGGGTCAGATCGTTGCCGTCCGCGGGCCGCGGGGACAGCTTGGTAACCCTGTGCTGCGGCAAGGTCTTTTCGGCCAGGACCTCCGCGTCGGCGGGCCCGTACCCCACTGCCTCCAACCCGTTGGGCATCATCGTGACCTTCATGATCTCGATGAGGCAGTCAGCCAGCAGTTCGCCGGCTTCGGCTTCGGGCACGCCGGAGACGTCGCGGCCCATGAGCCGGGCCGCTTCCAGGTGCTTGGCCGGATTCGCGGCGGCCGTGAACCGAAAGACCGCCGGCGCGTTGAGGACGACCGACATGCCGTGCGGCACCAGCGGATGTTCGGTCAGGTAATCGGGTGCCCGGTACTCTCGCACCAGACTGGAGACCGGATAGGACATGCCGTGGCAGAGGTGCACCCCGGCGTTGCCGAACCCCATGCCGCCGTAGACCGCCGCCAGCATCATGTTCGAACGTGCCTCGAGGTCGGCCGGATCCCCGAGCACCCGGGGCAGGTTCTGCGCCACCAGCCGGATCGCCTCACAGGCCCAGATGTCGCTCACAGGGGACGATCCTTGATAGGTCGGGCGGTGCAGGCTGCCTTCCGGCTTGGGGCGGGCGGTGTAGTCGATCGTGGTGTAGCTCTCAATTGCGTGGCACAACACGTCCAAGCCGGTGCACACCGTGACCATCGGTGGCAGGTCGATGGTGAGCTCCGGATCCTGCACCCCCATCGATGGCCGCATGAACCGGTGGGAGATGCCGGTCTTGGAGTTGGTCGCCTTATCATCGAAGATGGCCACGCCCGTGATTTCACTGGAGGTTCCAGCCGTGGTCGGTATCCCGATCATGGGCTTCAGCGGGCCGGGCACCGGCTTGCCCTGCCCGATGGGCGCGTTCACGTAGGCAAAGAAGTCGTCCGGATAGACCGAGAACAGATTGGCGATCTTGCCGGTGTCGATGGTGGAGCCGCCCCCCATCGCCAGAAACCCGTCGAAGTTGCCTTGCACCGAGAAGTCGGCGGCGGCCTTGAACGAATCGAGCGACGGTTCGGTCCGGATGGCGTCGAACAGCTCGAATTCGATGCCGGCGCCCGCCAGGTGTCCGGCGAGCCGTACCTGCCCGTCCGTGCCGACCAGATTGGGATCACACAGCCACATTGCGCGGCGCACGCCCAGAATGGTCAGGTCCTCGCCGACTTCGGAGATGGAGCCGGGACCAAACTTGATGGTTGAAGTGTCTACGGAGAAGACGGTTTCCTGCGTCACGAATTGGGGTCCCTTGTTCGGTGGGCGATCGGTTGTGCGCCGTCTATGCGTTCCGGCTCAGGCGAATGACGGAGCAATGGGGATCCGGTGCGGGGCCGAGTTTGGACAGCAGGAGGCCCTCGGACGACCGGGCCACCGATACCGCTTCGCCACCGCCGCCCAGCACCTCGGCGGTGTCGGCGCTCAGATCCGGCAGGGAGAGGTTCCCGTCGGCGGGCCAGTCGAACACGTGCAGATAGACGGCCTCGCCTTTGCGGGTGGTACGCACGCCTGCCACGTCCTGCACCGGGCCGGCCCGGGTACCGTAGAGCGATTCCCCGTAGCGTTCCAGCCACGCACCCATCGCCTCCAGCCGCTCGATGCTCTCCGGCGGAATCTCGCCCAGCGCGGTGGGACCCACATTGAGCAGGTACACCCCGCCCTTGCTGACGATGTCGACTAGTTTTTGGATCAGGTCGGTAACGCTCTTCCAGTTGTGGTCGTGGGTTTTGAAACCCCAAGTATCGTTCATGGTCGCCGGTACTTCCCAGTCGCCCGGCACAGCCCCCGCGGGAATGGTGTTGTCGTTGGTGGTCGCGTAGTCGCCCAAGGTGTTGCCCAGACGTCCACAGACCAGACAGTCCGGCTGCAATTCGTTGCAGAGTTCGAGCAGTTCGCGGCTCTGCTGCTCGGTGATGCCTTTCGGGGTATCGAACCAGATTAGGGCCACCTCTCCGTAGTTGGTCAGCAGTTCGCGCACCTGGGGCTTGACATAGTTGTCGATGTAGGCCGCGAAGTCCTTCTGCGACTCGTCGTAGTCCCAGTCGTTGCCATCGCCGTCGGGCTGGTACCAGTCCTGGGTCTGGGAGTAGTAGAACCCCAACCGCATGTCCTGCCGTCGACATTCGTCCGCAAGTTCCCGGATCACGTCCCGGCCGAACGGCGTGCCCCTGGAAATGGAATAGTCGGTCTCGTTCGAATCGAACAGGCAGAACCCGTCATGATGCTTCGAGGTTATGACGATGTACTTCTGACCGGCCGCCTTGGCCAACGCAACCCACGCCCTGGCATCGAAGGCCACCGGATTGAACTGTTCGGCCAGGGGACTGTACTCCGCGATCGGAATGCGGGCCCGCAACATGATCCATTCGCCAATACCGGGCACGTGCTCGCCCTGCCACACACCGGCCGGAATGGCGTACAGCCCCCAGTGAATGAACAGACCGAACTTGGCGTCCCGCCACCAGTCAAGGCGGGTGTCCTGTTCGGCACCTGGTCGCTGGCCCCTGTCCATCTGAATGGTTGCATCCTGCATAACCGATTCCCTTCTTCAATGGGTGGGTCCCGCCTCAACCGCGACGAGTGAAGGCTGCCGCGGGGTTGGATCCATTGCCCTGGAACACTGCGGGGACCGTCAATGATATATAGCCAACGAAACCTCGCGGCAAAACCCTTGCAGGCTGTTGGCCGGTACACCGGTACAGGTTCCCAAATCGGGAGGACCCGTGCCGGATGCATTGACCCGGTCCGGGCGCGAATCTATAATCCAGCACTCGCCGATTCCTCGTCCTTTACCGAACGGCCATTGGCTGTTGCGGCTTGCGCGTCGTCCAGCAGGGATGTGCCGACACCCGGAGTACCTCCATGACATCCGATCCGATTCTGCTCACCGACGAGCAGATGCGCCATTTCATCGCCCACGGCTATCTGATCCTCAACACGGACTTTCCAGACAGCTTCCACAACGCCATGAATGCCCGGATTGAAGCAGTCATGGAACAGGAGGGCAACCCCGGCAACAACATCCTGCCGCGTGTCCCCGAAGTCCAGGAAGTCTTTCGCCATCCCGTCATCCGCGGCGCGGTCGGCAGCGTGCTGGGTCCCGACTACCTCACCCAGCCGCACCGGCACTGCCACTTCACCTCGCCGGGCCGCAAGGTCCAGTCCTGGCACAAGGACAGCTACTGGGGCTACGCCCGCGTGCGCAACCACCGGCAGTGGTGGGCCATGATCTTCTACTATCCGCAGACGGTGGACACCGAGATGGGGCCGTCCGGCATCATCCCGGGCACGCAATACTACGACAAGCGACCAGGCGACGAAACCGAGCAGCCGCTGTTCCTGGAAGGCCGGGCCGGCACCTTTGCGCTGATTCACTACGACCTGTGGCACCGCGGCGGCGCCAACATCTCCAACCGGAACCGTGCCATGCTGAAGTTCCAGTTCACCCGGATGACCCGGCCCACGGAACCGACTTGGGACAACCGGACCAGTGAGTGGCAAGGCCTCAACGGCGACGGCCCCCCGCATACGCACGACACCCTGTGGCGGGATCACTGGAACTGGCTGTCCGGACGGCCGGGCGCGAACGGGAACGGCCCGGCATCCGACCGGAAACCCACCGAACTCGCAGATCTGGTGGCCGGCGACTACGAGCCCGACGGCGTCGGCGCCGCCTACGAACTGGCCCATTGCGGGCGCGACGGCATTCGGCACCTGCGTGAGTTGCTGGCATCCAAGGCGACGGCTGTCAGCCGCCGCGCCGGCTACGGGCTCAGTACGGCCGGTCCAGAGGCCCTGGCGGCGATTCACGAAGGCATCGGACACGAGTCGGCCCTGGCGCGGCGCCATGCCCTGTTTGCCGCCGGCGAGCAGGGGGCGGCCGCCGCCGACATCGCCCCGAACATTGCGGTCCGTATGCAGGATGAGGACCGCTGGGTGCGGCGTACCGCGGTCGAGGCTCTCGGCATGCTGGAGGATGCGCACGCCTCCGTCCCGGTTCTGATCCCGGCACTGCAGGACGACGACGACCAGGTGCGCTACAGCGCAGCCCTGTCCCTAGGCCGGTACCGGGCCGATGCCGCGGAGGCCATCGATCCCCTGATGGCCACGCTGCGGGACGAAAACCGCTACGTCCGCGGCTTCGCGGTCGAGGCGTTGAAGCAGATCGGCACGCGGGAGGCACTGGCCAAGGTGTGCGATTACCTGCTTGAGAATCGCTGGTGCTATTCCACGACCCCGGACTCCCTGTTCTAGACCCTGCCGTTCGGGCCAGCCGGACGGTGCCCTGCCGATTCAGCCAACCGAGGACCGCATGCAATACCAGCCCACGCTGGAGTCGGTGTCACAGCACCCAGTGCCGACCTGGTTCCACAACGCTAAGCTTGGCATCTTCATTCATTGGGGGCTGTACTCCGTACCGGCCTGGGCACCCAACTCAGGGGATCTGGGCGAGGTGATCGAAAGCGGCAACTGGGCCGACTGGTTCACCGTCAATGCCTACGCCGAGTGGTACGCCAACACTTACCGCATCTCCGGAAGCCCGACCCAGCAGCACCACTTCGCAACTTACGGTCACGGACACGCCTACCGGGACTTCGTAGGCCCGTTCAACGAAGGGACCGAACAGTGGGATCCCAACTCGTGGGCCGATCTGTTCAAGGAAGTGGGCGCGCGGTATGTGGTCCTGACCACCAAGCACCACGACGGGTTTCTGCTGTGGCCGAGTCGCACGCCCAATCCGTACCTCGATGGATATCACGTCCGCCGGGACCTGTGCGGTGAACTGGCGCAGGCCGTGCGCGGCCGCGGCCTGACGATGGCCTACTACTACTCCGGAGGGGTGGACTGGACCTTTACGCCCCAAGTCATCAGAAGCAGGATGGATCTCAGGGCCGCCTGCCCCCAGAGCCCGGAATATGTAGCCTACGCGGATGCCCACTGGCGGGAGCTGGTTGACCGGTACGAAACCGCGATTCTGTGGAACGACATCGGATGGCCGCGACACCACAACACCAACCAGCTGTTTGCGGACTACTACAACGCCATGCCGGACGGCTTGGTCAACAACCGGTTTGGCCAGCACTTCGATGCCGCGGGTGCAACCCAGCTCTCACCGGTGCACCACGACTTCACCACGCCGGAGTACCAGCAGTACGACTCAATCCAGGAAAGGAAGTGGGAGAGCTGCCGCGGCATCGGGGCGTCCTTCGGATACAACCGCCAGGAAGGGGTCGATCAGTACCTCTCGGCCGAGGCGCTGATCCACTCCTTCATCGACATCGTCAGCAAGAATGGAAACCTGCTCATCAACGTGGGTCCAACTGCGGACGGGCGAATACCCCCCATGCAGGCCGAACGGCTCCGGTCCCTCGGTGCCTGGCTCGCCGACAACGGCGAAGCCATCTTCGATTCCCGTCCCTGGCGCACGGCGGAAGGCTCCACCGACGGAGGGGTTGATGTCCGCTACACGACCCACGACGGAGACCTGTACGCCATTCTGATGGACAGCCCCGGCAGTCGGGAGTTCGCCATCAATGGCATTGTGGCTGCCCCCGGAGCCCGGGCCACGGTCCTGGCCGACGGAACCGAGGCAGCCCTGAACCAAACCGAGCAGGGCCTGGCTTTCCGGACCAACGCCCCCCTGACCGGGTCACCGGCCCACGCGATCCGGATTTCCCCGGCGCCGGAACCCGCGGCCTCCTGAGCCAACGGTTGGATCCAACACGGATGCCACGCCCTGCAATCCTCGAATCCGTGGCGGAGATTGGTTCGATCTTCGCGGACGGAAACCTGGTATCCGTCAGTTCCTCCAGCGGGCTCGGTTGTCCGGACGCCGTGTTGGCGGCGCTGGGTGAACATTTCCGCCAATCCGGCAGTCCGCGCGGTTTGTCGCTGATCCACCCCATCGCGGCCGGCGACATGTACGGCGTCAAGGGTGTGGATCACATCGCCCAGCAGGGATTGCTTGCACGCATCATCGCCGGGTCCTACCCCAGCGGACCATCCAGCGCGCCGACACCCAAGATTTGGACCATGGTCGACCAGGACGAGATCGAGGCCTGGAACCTGCCCAGCGGCATCATCTTCCACATGTTGCGCGAAGGGTCGGCCAAGCGACCGGGGGTGCTGACCAAGGTCGGCCTGGGAACATTCGTGGATCCCCGCCGGCAGGGGGGCCGCATGAACCGCCGCACCGCCGCGACCCTGGTGGAAGTTGAGGAGTTCAGGGGCGAGGAGTGGCTGTTCTATCCCGCCCTGACTCCCGATGTGTCCGTTGTCCGGGCCACAACCGCAGACACCAACGGCAATTTGGCCTTTCGGCGCGAGGGCGCCTATCTGGGTGCTTATGAACAGGCCCTGGCGGCCCACAACAATGGCGGCACGACCATTGCTCAGGTCAGTGAAATCGTGCCGGCGGGGTCACTGCCGATGCAGACCGTCCGCGTGCCCGGTATCCTGGTCGACCATCTGTTCCTGGATGCCAATCAGCGCCAGACCACCCAAACCGACTACGATCCGGCCATCAGCGGGGAAACAACGATCAACGTTGCCGACTTGGAGCCGATTGCCTGGTCGCCCGAAAAGGTCATCGCTCGGCGCACAGCCCAGGAATTGGCCGACGGCCAAACCGTCAACCTCGGCTTCGGCATATCCGCCCTGGTTCCCTATATCCTACTCGAGGAAGGCCTGGACGGGTCCGTCACATGGGTCATTGAACAGGGTGCGGTGGGCGGCCTGCCGCTACTTGGATTCCAGTTCGGATGCGCCGTCAACGCCCAGGCCCTGGTGCCGTCCCCGGACCAGTTCACCTACTTTCAGGGAGCCGGTTTCGATCAGGCGCTGTTGTCATTCCTGGAGATTGACCGGGAAGGCAACGTCAACGTGTCGCGGATCGCCGCCAGGCCGGCTATTACCGCCGGGGCCGGTGGCTTCATAGATATCACCGCCCACGCCCGCAAAATCGTGTTTAGCGGCACCTTCACCACGGCTGGCCTCGACCTTAAGATGGAGGACAGGAGTCTCCACATACGGAACGAGGGCAAGGTGCGGAAGTTTGTCGACCTGGTCGAGCATGTCACATTCAGCGGGCGTCATGCCAGGGAACGGGGCCAGGATGTCACGGTAGTTACGGAACGCTGTGTGCTGCGGCTTGAATCGGATGGCTGGACCGCGACGGAGATCGCACCCGGCATCGACTTCGACCGGGACATCCAGAACCGGTGTGGATTCCCGTTGCTTCGTTCGTCGGAGCTGCGCGCCATGGATCCGGCCCTGTTTGCCCCCGAACCCATCAACCTGAAACTGCAACCGGCCTCCTGACAACCTTCATGTCCCAGCCGAAGACATCCCCGGTCTTTTCGCCGCGCCAGCAAGCAACCGCCGCCGCCCTGTTTGAGCGGCTCTTTCCCGCCGACGACGGGCTGCCCGGCACTGCCGAGATCGGCGTTGTGCAGTACTTGGAAAATGCCTTGACCGGGTATGCCCGGGATGACGTGCCTACCTACCAGCAAGGGCTGGACTGCCTGGACAAGGCCGCCATAGACCAAACCGGTATCCATTTCGCAGCATGCAGCAATGCGCAGCAGGACGCTTTGATCAAGGACCTCGAAGCCGGTGAACTGGCCGAGTTTCGCCACCCCACCGGGCCCGACTTCGTGGCAATGGCAGTCGACCACATGCGGGAGGGGGTGTTTGCAGACCCGGTACACGGGGGCAATCGGGACAAACGGGGCTGGAAGACGATTGGGCATCCCGGGGTCTGGCTCAGCAACTCTCCTGAGGAGATGATGGCCTCCGAACCTGTCACGAAAGGAGGTCGGTTCCAGTCGCTGGAGGATTTGAAGGGCCTTGAGTTCACCAGGCCCGACGGTCAGTTGCCAGTTCCGCCGCAGTTCGACCCGGATGCCGGCCTCAATCCACCGAACGGCGAGGCCGATGTCATCCTAATCGGCATGGGCATGCTGAACAGCGTGGTGGCACCAATGTTCGCCGAGGCTGGCTTGAAGGTTGTCGCCCTGGAGGCCGGGCCGTATCTGTCGCGGCGCGACTACCTCCCGGACGAATTGCAGCAGGCCTACTATGCGCGAGCCGGCCTGGGACCGAAGTTCAACAGCGAATCCCCCCGCTGGCGCCGCAACAAAGGCGAGCCAACCCAACCGATCACCTATTCACTGGGCCGGATGGTGAACGGCGTGGGCGGATCCTCGTATCACTACGGTACCTGGCTGCGGCGTTTCCACCCGCACCACTTCCGCCTCCGTTCCCAAATCCAGGAGAACGGCTGGGACCACCTGCTCCCGGACCATAGCCAGGCGTCCGACTGGCCAATTTCCTACGAGGACCTGGAGCCCTACTATTCCCGCTTGGAATGGGACATCGGCATCTCCGGGGTCAGCCATCTACCCAGAATCCCGCGGAGTCGGGATCTGCCCAACCCACCGATGCTGCCTTACCGGTACGGGGAGGTATTCCGGGAGACGGCCGAGCGCATGGGGCTGCAACCCTACCCGGTCCCGTCCGGAACCAACTCGGTTCCCTACCGCGGACGCCCGGCCACCACCTACTCCGGATGGATATGCGGTTTCGGGACCTTTGACGACAGCGTCTGGATGCCGGCAACCGAATGTGTGCCGAGGGCCTTGACAACCGGAAACCTCGAACTGAAGGCGCGCTGCCGAGCGCTCCGCATCCTGTCGGACGATTCAGGTCACGCGTGCGGGGTTGAATACTTTGCGCCTGACGGCCAAGTCCACGTCCAAAGGGGACGTTGTCTAGTCCTGGGCACCTATCTGTGGGAAAACCTGCGCCTGCTGTTCCTTTCCAACGACGACCGACATCCCGGAGGCTTGGGCAACAACCGGGAACAGTTGGGCCGGAACGTGATGACCAAGAACTTCGCCCATGTCCTGGCAATGTTCCCGGACCAGGTTTTCAACCGCCACGCCGGATTCGCACCGCAGTCCTTGATCCTGGACGATTTTCTCTACGACGAATTCGATGCCGAGGCCAACGGTTTCATTGGCGGAGCCACCATCAGCGCCGAACCGAACGTCAATCCGCTCGCCATCAGCAAGGAGGCCCTGCCGCCGGATGTTCCCGCCTGGGGGGCGAAGTACAAGGAACATATCCGCAACTGGCAACACCAGGGGGTTTTGCGCGTACAACCGGAAACCTTGCCGTACACCAACAACTTCGTGGATCTGGATCCCCGGTACCGAGACAGGAGCGGCCTGGGCCTGCCCGTCCTTCGAATCACCTACGACATGCGCGAGAACGAACACAAGCTGGCGCAGTGGATGGAGGACAAGTGCGAGGAAATCCTGCTCGAAATGGGCGGACAGAATCCGTGGCGGGGTCCCAGGTTCACCGGTGTGGGAAGCTGTCACGATCTGGGCGGGATCCGCATGGGCAATGATCCGGCCGCTTCGGTCGTGGATCCGAACCTTGAAGTGCACGACACCCCCGGCCTGTTTGTCTTCAGTGGCGGCGTGTTCCCCAGCTGTCCCGGGATCAACCCCTCCCTGACGATGATGGCCATGTGCACGCGGGCGGCCGAGAACATCATCCAGCGGCTGACAAACAACGACATTGGGTAGCCGTCTCGACACAACAACTGCACACACATGAGCGAATACATCAACTTCCGCGTCGACGGCCATGTCGCAGAACTCGCGCTGGACAGGCCCGACAAGCTTCACGCACTCAATGTGGACATGCTGAACGCGCTGGCGGAGCATGTTCAGGACATCGATCGCAACCATGAGATCCGGGTACTGGTGATTACCAGCACGGGCGACCGCTCATTCTGTTGCGGTGCGGACATCATCGAGTGGTCCGCAATGTCCCCGGTGGAGATGTGGCGAACGTGGATCAAGATCGGCAGTGGCCTGATGAACAGCATCAGGGCCTTGGCGATCCCGGTGATCGCGTCGATGAACGGATTGGCCCTTGGCGGAGGTTTGGAACTCGCCTTGGCCGCGGACATCCGGATTGCCACTGCTTCCACCCGTGTCGGCATGCCCGAAACCAGGCTGGGCATCATTCCCGGATGGGGCGGCACGCAGGTCCTCAAGCAGGTAATTGGCCCCAGCCGAACCAAACAGTTGATATTCACGGGCGAGATCATCCCTGCAGCCAAAGCCGAGGCCTGGGGACTGATCAACGAGGTTGTTGAGCCGCATGAGATCGGGCAACGCACCACCTCCATGGCCGAAGCCATCTCAGCCAACGCTCCCATTGCCGTGCAGGCAACGAAGGCACTGGTGGATGCGGAGTCGAGCCGCCACGACGGTCCGCACCTGGAGGGTATCGCAGGTGCCTTGACCCAGTTCACGGAAGACGCGGCTGCGGGGGTCGAGGCCTTCAAAAACAAACAACGGTCAAATCCGGCGTTCCACGGGCGTTAGGTCCTACCCGCCGTTGTTGCCATGCCTTGTAACGGAGGATTCAGTGTCGGTTGCACCCTTTGAGGGAAGGCCGCCACGACCAAGTGCGGTGAACGTTGCCATCGCTCCATGCCGATACGGTGCAGTCCTTGTGGCTGCAACCGATCAAGGGATCTGCGACATACACTTAGGCGCAAACAGGGATGAATTGGTGGAGGGTTACTGCCGGTCGACGACATGTGAGGTCCACTGGGTTGCGGACGATGAGCAGCCTGGATGGCTGACCACTGTCTTGAATCTAGTTGACGATCCAACCAATTTGCTCGAATATCCCCTGGATCTCCAGGGAACCCCGTTCGAGAAACGCGTGTGGCAGGCGTTGTGCACTGTACCGGTAGGTCAAACAACAACCTACGGCGAACTCGCGCAGGCCATCGGCAAGCCAAGGGCATCCAGAGCGGTGGGAGCCGCGTGCGGAGCCAACCGATTGGCTCTGGCCATCCCCTGCCACCGCGCAATCAGGAAAGGATCTGGTCCGCTCGACTACCGTTGGGGAAAGGAGATCAAGCAGAAAATTCTCGCTGCAGAAGCAGCTTGGGTGTTTGACCCTCAATGACTGCAAAGGCCCGATCAACTCAAGCACTCAACCTATTGGAGCAATTGGCTTTGGAATCGAACACTACTGTTCAAAAGGATATATCTGCTTTGATATCTAATACTACAGAGGCGCAACAGGAACCAAGATCGCGGAAGGGACGCAGGAAGAAAGGCCAAGCAACCAATTCTGAACAGTTGGACATAATTGCCCGCACGATGAAATCGGAGATTTGATTGCTTCCGTGCTCTAGATTTCCATATTGTCCACCGGACGTAAACGCATGTAGCATCCGATTCAGTTCGATGTGCGTCACTGTTTTACTGTAACTGTTCAGCAACTGTGTTGCGGGTCAAGCCCCGAGCGCCGTTGACACAGGGTCCTTCTGCCAAGGGATCTGGTCCTGGATCACCGTGTTCAGGATGAGGAAAAGTCTGCGCATGGTGGCCACGAGTGCCACCTTCCTGGGTTTGCCCCGGTCCGGCATCAGCCGATGGCAGCAGAAGACGCGGTTCCAGCGCCTGGAACAATGGATACCGAAGGGGATGCTTTCCCTGTTGCAAAGGAGTCCATTTGCGCGGCAGGCGGTTTTGGCACAATGGGTGCCCGCCGACCATAGGGAACGCCTATCATGCCGCTTAATCTGTCCCCTCCCAGTGAGCGTCTCCAGGAATTTCGCGCAGGCTTCTCCTACGACCCGCGCGCCCTGACCGTAGCCCGGCAACTCCAAGACCTGGTGGCTCCCGCACAAGTCGTGCTCTTTGGCTCCCGCGCCCGCGGCGACTGGCATGATGAATCAGACATCGATTTGATGGTCATCGCGGATTCCCTGTCTTCGGAAGAACGCAGGGCACTGACCCGGTTGGGCAGGCAGTTGAGGCAAGGAACGACAACCCGCCTGTACGGTGGACCGGTGTACGTTCAGATACTGTCCATGACCCGTGCCGAGTTCAACCGGGCGCGCCGCTCGCGAATGCATCTGGCTGGTGGAGTCCAGCACGACGGGCTGATGGCCCAAGGAGAACCCATGCCCCCCGTGGAGCAAAACGAGCCGTGGCCGGCTGTTCAGAATTTTCTGCAGTTATCGTTCGAGGCCATGTTCCATGCCCTGCGCGCGGAGGGGGATGGAGGGCATAAGGAAGCCGTTTTGCACTCCTACCATGCACTGGAGCTCTGTCTCAAGGCGTATATCAGTGCACTGGGGAAGGCTTTCCCTTGGAAGCACGATCTGACGCTTCTGATCGGCCTGATTGAAAGGGACGAACAGAAGGTGGACTTCAGCGCCCTAACCTCGGAGTGGTGTGACGAGATGCTGGAACTGCGGCGTCTGGGTCCCTATGTTGCACACATTGAACTATTCGAGGACGCCGCGGACATCTTGGACTTGGTGCAACAAGCCTGTGGGGCCTCCGCGGCCCGGACGCTGGAACTGGTAGGGCGTCAACCTGCTGAGGTGGGCTACAGATTCCCTGTCAAAGTAGATTACTTTGACATCCACACCGACCGACCACTGGGGGGACTGGAGGATGCATCTTCTTTCGAATTCGCTCAGGAACGTTTGGAGGAAAGGGGCGAGGTGCAAGGCGAACGACGCATCCTCTTGCGAATGGCACGCCGCTTATATCCTACGCATCAGGTGGATGTGTTGGAGCGTCAGATGAACAGCACCCCTCCCGCAAACTGGCCCTCTGTGGAGGACCTGATGGATGGAAAGTGGTCTCCTGACACCAACGATACCAGGGTAAACGCAAAGTCGCGGGACGAGGGTGAATCGGAGCAGTGAAGGGCCGGTTGGGGAGGGATGACCGAGACCCTTTGGCATAGAATAAATTCATCGGCGATTGGGATTAAAGCAACATGGAATATCCATGTTGCGGCCCGATGCCGGGCCGTCGCCAGCACAATCAGATAAAGAGGACCGCCGTGCATCCCATGGGGTGTCTACATCCCCACGTCCCCACGGCGACCCTCATGGCCTATATTGTCGCATGCCCCGACCCTGCCCTGCTGGAGGCCCTGTGCGCCTTCGCCCACCATCTGCAAGCCCTGCCTAGCACATGCGGACTCACGGTCCAGGCAACTGTACGGGCTCTGGGAAGAAACCCGGGCGTGACGACCTTGCTGTCGGACGGTCTCGCCAAGCGGACCTGGGGTAGGTACGGTCTGTCACCCCGGAACGGGAGCCACCGACCGGTCGCGGCTGACACCGCTCTCGTCACTTCGGATCATACTAAGGGTAGGTAAAGCCTATCCGTAGGTGCAAAGTTTCCGGGGGAACACGGTCGCCGATACCGGTCCGACCCGTTTCGGCAAAACCGCCGCCCTCCGTAGAATTCCGATGACTCTCCGGGACAACCCCAACACAAACTTCTTGGAGACCTACCCATGCCCCACGCAGATCCCATTCTGGTGGAAGTCATTCACAACTATCTGCTGTCGGCCGCGCGCGAGATGCAGCGCAACCTGATCCGAACCTCGTACAACACCATCATCTACGAGATCCACGACTTCGGATTGGGCATCTACGACGGCCAATGCAACCTGCTGGCCGAAGCCCCCGGCTTGGCGGTCTTCACTCGGGGTAACGACTATGGGCTGCGCAAGGTGGTGGAGTTCCTCGGCAAGGACAACATCCATCCCGGCGACTTGATCCTCCTCAACTACCCCTACTGGAGTTCGGCTCACATCCTGGACGTCTTGGCGGTGTCTCCTATCTACCACGCGGACGAACTGGTGGGCTTCACGGCCGTGAAGCAGCACTGGCTGGATCTGGCCCAGAAGGACCCGGGGTACTGCCTGGATACAACAGATGTTCATCAAGAGGGCCTGATCCTCCCCTGCAGCAAAATCTACGAACGGGGCGTCCTGAACCGCCAGGTACTCAACCTGATCCGCTTCAACACGCGCATGCCCGATCGGGTCATCGGGGACATGCACGCCCAAATCTCCTCCTGCCGCACAGGTGAGCGACGAGTGCAGGAACTGGTGGCGCGTTTCGGCATTGACACGTATCGGGAGGCAGTAACCAAAATCCTCGATCACGGCGAGCGGTTGGCCCAGGCGGGTCTGGCAAAGCTGCCGAAGGGTACTTGGACGGCCCATGACTTTCTGGACGACGACGGCATCGACACGGATCGGCTGGTGAAGATGCAGGCCACGGTGACCGTTTCGGACAGGGAGATGATCGTGAACTGGTCCGGCTCCGATTCCGCCGTCAAGGGCCCCATCAACCTGCCCATCGGGTCCACCATGGGCATCAGCGCCTTGGTGTTCAAGGCGATCACCACGCCCGACAGCCCCGCCAACGCCGGCAACTTCCGACCCTTGAAGGTCATCGCGCCGGAAGGTTGCGTCATGCACGCACAACCCCCGGCTCCCACCTTTACCCTTTGGACCTCCCTGCTGGCTCCCGAAGTGATCACCAAGGCCCTGGCCCAGGGCATGCCCGATCTGATTCCCGCCTGTTCAGGCGGTGATGTATTTGACGTGATGGGGGTCGGCATCCATCCGGATACCGGTCAGTACTGGCTGGAGGCGACCAACGAAGGGGTTGGGTTCGGGGCGCACGCCGGCGGCGACGGCGAGACCGGGATCATGCACCTGTCCGAACCCGGATGCCGGAACAATCCCATCGAGGTGCTGGAAACCAAGGCGCCGTGGTTGATCGAAGCCTACGCCATACGTCAGGACTCGGGAGGTACGGGCCAGCACCGCGGTGGCCTTGGCGTTCTGCGCAGTTACCGCTTCCTGGCGGACGCGGCCTGCCTTACCTTGGTCAAGAAGACCCGCACCCGTCCGTGGGGCATGGCCGGAGGCGGAGATGGTATTCAGGGAGAGGTGATCGTTCGGCCCGGTACGGACCGGGAGAAGGTCACCGGCGCCGTCTACGAGCACATGCAACCTGGCGAAGTACTGGTCAACTGTTCCGGCGGGGGCGGGGGTTGGGGGGATCCTGTCCGGCGGGATCCGGCAGCGGTCCTGGAAGACGTTCGAATGGATTACGTCTCGCCCGAAGCCGCCCGATCCGAGTATCGGGTTGCCATCGACCTGGAACGCATGGAGGTCGATGAGGCAGCCACGAAGGCATTGCGGGAAGATGACGACGGACACGGTACGCTGTAGGACCTTGCCGACCGTTGCAGGGCCGCGGTTGTCCAGATACGTTTCGGCAATTGTGGCGGGTAAACGGGTTCCCGTAATCCCGCTTCCGACGTTGGAACAAGAGGGGACCGCATCGCCGGCACACAGTCCCGCGAGGAACCATCCAAGATGAATACCAACACACCAGGGCAGGTTGGGTTGCAGGGGGAATATTGTGCATGTAGCAGTTGATGTTGGCGGCACCTTCACGGATGTCAGCATCCTGGACGAAGCGACCGGTGCCTACCGGTTCGAAAAGGTGGAGACCGTGCCGGCGGATCCCGCCTCCGGAGTTCTGGCCGGATTGGGCAAGGCGGTGATTGAGCCACAGGAAATCGCCTACTTCATTCACGGCACAACCCTCGGCATCAACGCGCTTCTGACGCGCACCGGAGCCAACGTCGCAATCGTCACCACACGCGGGTTTCGCGACGTGTACGAACTGGGCAGGACCGACCGCGATCCGATGTACGACTTCAAGTACCGCAAGCCCCCGGCCCTCGTGCCGCGGCACAGGGTCTTCGAGGTCGAGGAGCGACTGAATTTCCGAGGCGAAATCCTCACCTCCTTCAACCAAGACGACGCCCTCCAAGTCGCATCCCGCATTGGAGACTCGGGTGCGGAGGCGGTGGCAATCTGCTTTCTGCACAGCTATGCCAACCAGATCCATGAACTCGCAATGCAGGAAGCACTGGCACAGGCCTGTCCCAACCTGCCGGTGACCCTCTCCAGTGATCTCTGCCGGGAGTACCGAGAGTACGAACGGACGAGCACGGCAGTGGTGAATGCCTATATCCAGCCGATCACGCGCGCCTATCTGGGACAGTTGGACCGGACACTGGCGGAAGCGGGTTCGTCCGGTCAGTTCCTGCTGACCCGTTCCGGCGGTGGTGTGATGACGGTGGCCTCGGCCCAGGCGGAGCCGGTGCAGTTGATCCTATCGGGACCAGCGGCGGGAGTCATTGGCGCAGCCGCCTTCGGCGAGGTAATCGGGGTTCCGAATCTGATCACGCTCGACATGGGTGGCACCAGCCTGGACACTTCGCTAATCGTGGACGGACAACCCCGATACAACCATGACCAGATCTTTGAGGGCCTGCCCATTTCCAAACCCGCCATCGACATCCACACCATTGGCGCCGGCGGCGGCAGCATCGCCTGGGTGGATGCGGGAGGGCACCTGCAGGTGGGTCCCCAAAGTGCCGGATCTGTACCTGGACCGGTCTGCTACGGCAAGGGCGGCCGCGAAATCACGGTAACCGACGCTGCTCTGGCAGTCGGCTACCTCGATCCGGGCAACTTCCTTGGTGGCGAAATGGCACTGCAGGTAACTCAGACACACGCGTTACTTTCCAAACTGGCCAAGCAAACCGGTATGCAACCCCTGGATGTCGCGAACGGAGTCCTTCGCATCAGCACGGTCAAGATCGCCGGCGCGGTAAGGGAAATCTCGGTGGAGCAGGGACATCACCCACACGACTTCTCACTCTTCGCCTTTGGCGGCGGAGGGCCGTTGCTGGCCTGCAGCGTGGCACGGGAATTGGGTTTGCCCACCGTCGTCGTACCGCCAGGCACGGCCAATTTCTCAGCCTTCGGCATGCTAATGGTTGACGTGGTGCACGACTTTGCCCAAACCTTTGTCTCCGGCATCGATTCACTTCAATTGGATGCCGTGAACAGCATACGCGAGTTGCTGGTGCGAGAAGCTGGAGAAGCCTTGGATGCCGACGGTATCGAACCGCGAAACCGACGTCTTGAACCCTTTGCCGAAATGCGCTATACGGGGCAGGAACACGCGGTGACGATTCCCCTGCCCGCGAATCCGTTGACCCCAGACGACGTGCCGGAATTGGTCTCCCACTTCAACACTGTACACGAACGGCACTACGGGCACAGCATGGAGGATCCAGTCGAAATCGTGACACTGCGTCTGCGCGCGACCGGCCTGCTTCCGAGGCCTGACATTCCCGAGATGAAGGAGGCCGCGACACCTCAAGTACCTCGGCCCAAGGGATCGCGCGCCGTTGTGGGATCACAGGTCGCCTATGTCGTCTACGAGCGCGCGACTTTGCCCAAGGGAATGTCACTGCATGGCCCGGCCATCGTTGAGGAACCTACCTGCACGACCGTGCTGCATGAAGGCGACATTCTGACTGTGGGTTCCCATGGGGAACTACATATCGCGATTGGGTAAAGAATGGCGCGGCCCACCGATGTGCTGTCTGTTCTGCGACGATCCGCAGACCACTGAATTCCAAGTGCGTCGGGACAGCACTTTGAGCCTCATTGTGCGCTGTTGAACAGCTGCCAGTTGACGGACGCGCTTCGCACCTGTCCAGTCGCCACCAGGCTCAGGCCTGTGAGGCCAACCAGCTACAGGCCGATCACTGCTTCTTCGGCCGATAGTCTCTCGGATCGTGGCAAGCATCGTAGGTCGCTTGGTCGATTTGAACCCACTTCGTTCCTGGAATCCCTGAGAACTACTACCGGGAGCAACCGGGTAGCAGGATTCAAAATGGAGCATGCGATCTTGCTCTTGAGCAATCTCTTTCGCTAGGCGCACCGCGGGTCCGAAGTCCGAGTCCTGGCTCACGATGATGGCGACTTCGTACCGTTGGTCGTACGCGCCCCGCACCAAGTCCAACGCCAAGCTCCCACGCCCTTCTCTTGTCCCCCAGGGTTCACTCTGCCCCGATATACGTGAATCCCTCGGCGCTTCAGATACCTGATCTTGTTGGACCAGAATCCGTGCCAGAAGAGGTTGGTACGTGGGTTGGGAATCCCCGTGTAGAAACGAATCTCCTCAAGAGTACGCCCTGATGTCTGTAACAAGGCCCGCGCCAACATCTCCACATCGTAGCTTGGCCAAGCATAAGGAGACGACCGATTGTCCGGAGACCGCCGATCGTCGACCCAGGCTTCCTTTGCCAAGTGGTAGAGATTCTGGCCGTTGAGATGGCGCGCATAAAAAAACACCCGCCCAGGGACATGACCAGAGCCACAATCCAGCGGACGGGGAGTAACTTGAGCACAGGCTGTACCCTGTGTACCTCCCTGTCAAATGCAAGGTGTACAACACGCGGACACCGTTTCAGTCCACAGCTGCCTGCCGCCATTCAACAGAACATCCCTTTTGTCCTTTTGTCCAACAGCCGGGATTGGTTACACACTGAAGTTCACAAACATCCCGCATTGGCAGGGGACCCGCACCAACTCATTGGGCGCGCCGGACAAACACCGCCTCCACATCCGCCCATGACAACCCCCTGTCCGCAAGCAGTACCAGGCTATGGTAGAACAGGTCCGCCATCTCGTTGGTCAATCGGCCATCATCCTGCGCCAAGGCCGCGATCACAACTTCAACGCCCTCTTCTCCAACCTTCTGCGCAATCCGTTGCGTTCCGTCCCTGAATAGGGACGTGGTGTAGGAACCCTCCGGCATGTTGGCCTGCCGCTGCCGAATGACTCGTTCGAGATCTCGAACTACATCGCTCATTGTTCCCGCTCCAAGTCCGATTCCAACCGTCGAAAGAAGCAGGTCCGGGCACCGGTGTGACAGGCCGGACCATGCGGCCTGGCCAGCAGGACCAACGTGTCCCCGTCGCAATCGACCAGGATCTCCTCGACATCGATAAAGTTTCCGCTGGTGGCTCCCTTGTGCCAGATCTCCCGGCGGCTTCGACTCCAAAACACGGCCTGACCCAACTCCGCGGTTCGCTCCAGCGCCTCTCGGTTCATCCAGGCAACCATCAGGACTTCCAGGGACTCGGCATCCTGAACCACCGCGGTAACCAAACCCCGGGCGTCGAACTTGACGGAGTCCAGAAACTCGGCGTGCTCCAACACCTGTGCGTCGGTCGTCATGGCTGCTCGTTCAGGAACCGAACCCGTCAAGGCGGACCGGAATCCCCTTGGCCGCCATGTGTTCCTTGACTTCCCAAATGCTCAACTGCCGGAAGTGGAACAGCGATGCAGCCAAGGCCGCGGCGGCGCCGCCCTTGGTTACGGCATCGGCAAAGTGGCTGGCCTGGCCCGCGCCCCCACTGGCAATAACCGGTATCGAGACGGCATCGCTAACGGCCCGGGTTAAGTCGAGATCATAGGTTTCCTGGGTTCCGTCACCGTCCATCGATGTCAGCAGCAACTCACCCGCCCCCTTCTCTTCCACTTGTTGAGCCCACTCCACGGCATCCAGGCCCGTGTTGATGCGCCCTCCGCTCACATAGACGTCCCAGGCGGGGCTGGCACCGGGTGGAGTCTGCCTCCGCTTGGCGTCGATGGCTGTCACGATGCATTGACTGCCGAACCGCTCGGCACCGTGGGAGATGATGTCGGGGTTGCGCACCGCGGCGCTGTTGACGGACACCTTGTCCGCGCCGGCCAGCAGAATCGCCCGCATGTCGTCCTCACTGCGAATCCCACCGCCGACCGTGAACGGAATGAACACGGAATCGGCCACCTGGCGCACCATGTTGGCGACAATCTCACGGGCTTCATGGGTGGCGGTGATGTCCAGGAATACCAGTTCGTCCGCGCCTTCCCGGTCGTAGAAGATGGCTTGGCTAACCGGATCCCCGGCATCCACCAGGTCCACAAATTCCACCCCCTTGACCACACGTCCGTTGTGAACGTCCAGGCAGGGAATAACCCGTTTGGCCAACATGAATCAACCCCCGGCTTTGCAGACGGTGATGGCTTCCGGCAGCTTCAAGGCCCCAGTGTACAGGGCCTGACCTGAAATAAACCCGATGATTCCCGGCTCCTTCAGGTTGACCAGGGCCTGCACATCCGCCAGAGATCCAATGCCGCCGCTGGCAATGACGCGCAATCCCGATTCGCGGGCGAGGTCCGCCGTCTCCCGGAGATTCACGCCGGTCAGCATCGCGTCCCGCGCAATGTCGGTGTAGACAATCAGTTCCACGCCCAAGTCCTGCATGCGCCTGGCCACCTCCACCGCGGACAGATCGGTCTGTTCCTGCCATCCGTGCGTGGCCACCATGCCACCCCGCGCATCCAGCCCCGCCACCACTCGGTTGGCCCCAAATTCCACGATAGCGTCCTTCACCACATCGGGCTTGCGCACGGCCACCGTACCGAGAATCACCCTGTTCGCACCAAGACCCAGGATGTACTTGACGTCGTCCAGGGAACGGATGCCGCCACCGAACTGCACCGGCACGTCCACAGCCCGGCGGATGTCCGAGAACGCCCGGACGTTCACCGGCACCTCGGCCGCTTCACCCACGACCTGCCCCAAGGCCCCGTCCAGGTTCACCACGTGGAGCCACTCGGCGCCTTCGTCAACCCAGTGCCGGGCCATGGCCGAAGGTTCCTGGCTGAAGACGGTTGCGGCATTGGGGTCGCCTTGGCGCAGCCGCACACAGGCGCCGTTGCGCAAATCGATGGCGGGGAAGACGATCACTTGGTATCACCAAAAATGTTGGAGTTGATTTCCATCCACCGGCCGGCCGTCACAACTCGGGGCAACGGGCCTGTTCAAGCGACCCGTTCCTCAACGGTCCGCATGAAGTTGGTCAGGATCCGAAGACCAACCTGCTGGCTCTTTTCGGGGTGGCATTGGATGCCCCAAAGGTTGCCGGACTGCAGCACGCTGGCATAGGACACTCCATAGTCGGTGGTGGCCAGAACCACGGACTCGTCGGCAGGAACACACCGGTACGAGTGGGCGAAATAGGCGTAGGCATGGTTCGGGACCCCATCCAGCAACGGGTCGGTTCGCTGTTGGTGGAGTTGATTCCACCCAATCTGCGGGACACGCAACATACGCGCCGGCTCCCTGGGATCGGCCATCGCCTCCGGGAAGCGCAGGACCTGCCCGGGCACAAGGCCCAACCCCTGATGACGTCCCATTTCCTCGCTCTCGTCCAGCAACAGCTGCATGCCTACGCAAATCCCGAACAACGGCACCCCGTCAGCCACTGCTTCCAGCATGGGCTCTTCCCAACCCTTGTTGCGGACATTGTCGACGCTGCTCCCGAATGCGCCTTGGCCCGGCAGCACCAGGGCACTGAAGCCGGTCAGGCATTGAGCCCGGTCCAATATCGCCACTTCGATGTTCAGCGGACCCGCCACGTGTGTGAACGAGTTGCTGATGCTGCGCAGATTGCCGACCCCGTAGTCGATGATTGCCACTGTCACGCACCGCCTCCCGATCAACCGTCCAACTCGAAGTTTCGCACGATGGCAGGCGGAAACCGGCCTGAAAGACAATCCCTGCGCAATTGGCGCAGCCGCTCCTGGTACCGGTCCGCAGCCTGTCGGGTCAACCGCTGCTCGGCGACGGCCCGTTCCAGAGGTCGTTCTCCGATCACTACCAGTTTCCGGGTGTGGTTGGCCACCATGCCGAGGTACAGCGTACAGGTTTGCAGCCGCCGGTCCACATTTGTGACCTCCTCGCAGACCGGCATGAACCAGCCAACCGGGGCCCGATCGGGTCCAAAATACTTCTCCACCACGTAGTTGGCTTCGGTCAGCCAAAACCTCATTCTGGTCCCGGACATCCCCATTCCACTGCTGGAGAAGGAAGCCTTCTCGATCAGCATGCGCCGAGTCTCAACGTAGTTGTATTCGATGGTGTCGCGGTCCATCTCCCAGTCAGCCTGGACGAGGACGCGATTGCCGCAGGCGTTGCCGTGGGCAATCAGAGCCTGAAACAGGTCCATTGCAGTTTGGTCGGCATGGATGGATACGGCAAGTTCGGGACCATGGTGGGTCCGGCCGCTGAACGGCGGCGATTGGACATCGACCCGTCGGCCTCCGCGGGTACGACGGTTGCCCGCAAGGGTTCCAACTCACCCATCGGCGGCCCAACCCACTTGGTCGGACGTCGGCACAAGGTACTGGGCCGGCAATGTATCACCGGTCCATGACTCCACGTTGGTAGTTGCAGAGTCCAGGCTGCCCCACGCCACTTCGCTTGGTGCCATGTCACGCCTGTTGTGAACCTACGCCTGCCCGAACCCGTTGCGTATAGGATAATGCCCAAGGGCCATCGGAATCGTTGTCAACGCGTGGTCCCCGTGTCCTTTCCCGTTCACTGATCGCCTGCCATGATTCGCGGCTACCTCAACCGAGCCTGGCTCCCACTGCTGTGTGCCGCAGTGGTGGTTGCATTGGACCAGTGGACCAAGGTGCTGGTGCGGGAACGCCTCGCACTGCATCACGCGTCCACACCCATTGCCTGGCTTGAAGGCATCTTCATGCTGGAACATGTCCACAACTACGGAGCTGCCTTCGGCATCCTCCAGAACGCGGGGGTTTTGTTCATCATCACCACGGTGGTCATCTCCATTGCGATCCTGGTCAGCATTGGCCGCCTAGGAGTATCGCAACGAGGAATGCAGGTTCTCATGGGCCTCATCCTAGGCGGTGCCATCGGGAACTTCATCGACCGCACGACATTGGGCTACGTAACCGACTTTGTGAAGGTGGGCATCCCCGGCAAAGCCTACTGGCCCAACTTCAACATTGCCGATTCGAGCATCGTGGTCAGTGTCCTGATCATGACCTTCATGGCTTGGCGACGCGACATCTTCGCCAACGATGAGGATCAGGAAGAGGACCAATCCGACACCTTGACGCTGGTGCCAGAGTCGTCGGGTGGCAGCAACGGTTCCGGACCATAGGTGGATGCACAACAGCTGTCGTTCCGGACAGAATTGGGCGACGCCGGCCTCCGCCTTGATCAAGTGTGTGCCAGCCGGCTGGCAACCCTGAGCAGAACCCGCGTCAAGGCACTGGTCCAGAAGGGCAGTGTCCTGGTGGACGGCCGTCCGTCCACGCCGTCGTTCCGTGTGAACCCGGGCCAAACCGTCACGGTCGAAGTACCTGCACCGTTGGCGGAAACCATCGAATCCTGGTCTTTCAACCTGCCGATTGTCTTTGAGGATGAGCACCTAGCGGTCATTGACAAGCCGCCTGGTCTGTCCATGCACCCGGGGCCGGGCCATCCCAACCGGACCGTGGTCAACGCCCTCGTCCATCACTGGCCCGATTGGCATACCCTTGGTCCCGACAGCCGCCTGGGTCTGGTCCACCGTCTCGACATGGACACGTCGGGCCTAGTGGTGGTCGCGCGCACCGCGGCAGCCCAAGCCAGGCTCCAGCGACAATTCAGCGAACGCACCGTAGGCAAGTCCTACACGGCCCTGCTGGACGGATGGCTCGCCCCCCCGAGCGGAACGGTGGATGTTCCGCTGGGACGCCATCCGCGCTGGCGCCAGCGTCAGGCTGCATTTCCAGCAGGTTCCGCGGTTGCCGGGATACGAGTGCGGGATGCCCTGACGGACTTCAAGGTCTCCCGCTACCTCGTCTCGCGTCCGCCGGGCCTGCAGCATCCGTTCTCCTTGACGGACCTGCGTCTGCACACGGGCCGGACCCACCAAATCAGGGTTCACATGGCATGGCTGGGATGCCCGGTGGTAGGCGATCGGGTATACGGCCTGACGAAACCGAGATTGCACATGACCAGACAGTTTCTTCATGCGTCAAGGTTGTCCTTCCATCACCCGTGCACCGGGGAGCACATGACGTTCGAATCCGATCTGCCCGGGGATCTGGCAGGCCCCCTCGCCGGCCTTGATCCAGCAGACTGAGCACGGCCGCTTGACCTGGCTCCGTCCGCCAACCGGATACCGGCCGATTTCGCCGACAACAGGCGCACCGCGACCGGAGCAACACCGGAATTGCCCATGAACGGCAAGTGGCGTGCCGCGCGCATCCTGCTGGGCCTGCGCCTGCATTGGTGGCTGATCCTGATCAGCGTCGTGCCGTCGTTCGCACCGGTACTCAGGCCAGCTCCCTTTATCCCGGACTTGGCCCACCTTGAACCATGGCGGTATTCGGTTCTCCAACTGGAACTCGATGCCGCCGGCTACGCACTTGCCCGCCTCGTCAAGGAACGTCCCCGAACGTGGACCGACAGGGAACGCCGCGAGTTTGTCAGGCGATATGCGTCCCATCTTGAGGCCCGTTGGCAGGCCAACGAAGGGATGTGGCTGGCCAGTCACATCCTGGATCCTTTCGATTATGCAAACTACTACCGGTACGATGCCGAGCGGCTCGAGGAAGATGCGTGGCTTGGCCTTCACCGAAACGAACTGGAACTCGTTGTTCAGTTCGAGGTGAGGGAGGAACTCGCGCGCTTAGGGTTCGTTGCCCCTGGCCGGGTATTCCCGCCCGTTGTGTTCCGGTTGACGGATCCTCCAATTTTGGTCACGTACAGCCCGCGCGATGTGATTCAAACCATCGGCTTTACCTATGTCCACCCAAGCACGCCTTGGGTCCAGGCCGACACCTATGAGGACATGGTGCTGACCGAGCACAATCTGAGTGCCCACCTCAGTCGTGTAGGCGGGATTGCCACATATCCGACGTCAGTCCAGCCCCTGGTACCGGACCTGGAATATCTGTACGAAGTGGTAGCCCACGAATGGATCCACACCTGGCTGGCCTTCAAGCCCCTGGGTGTTCGGTACCTGCAGTCAGACGACTTGCGCACCATCAACGAGACGGTGGCCACGATCTTTGGTGAGGAAATGGGCCGGCGCATCATGCTGCGCTACTACCCGGAACTTATCAGCAGACCCCCTCCCGCCACCATGCTTCCCATCCAACCGGACCCGGTACTGGAGGATGCGGAGGCCGGTCCGGAAATTGCCGGCGGCAAAACAGATGATTCCGAATCGGAAAGCGGTTTCGATTTCCGGGATGCGATGCGCGAAACCAGATTGGAAACGGACCGGCTCCTGGCAGAAGGGTTAATCGAAGACGCGGAGGCCTACATGGGAGCTCGGCGCCAGTACATCAACGCCCACGGCTACTTCATCCGCAAGCTCAACCAAGCCTACTTTGCATTCCACGGAACATACGCGACCACCGGCGGCAGTTCAAGCGACCTGGGACCGAAGCTGGAAGAATTGCGCAGACTATCACCCGACCTGTGGACGTTTATGGACACAGCCGCGGACCTCTCGAGTCGCAGTCGATTGGAACAGGTTCTCAATACGGCGCGGAACGCCGCCGAGTGACAAAGTCGGAGGCCGGGGAGGCTCCGTTCGCAAACTGTGCCGGTTTTGTGGGGATGCTTGCCAACCCACCGGCCGTGCCGGCAACTTAAATTCAATCCGGGAACATATCCGGGCCTGACATGGTTCTGTCCGGTGGACAACCTCGCCAATCACACAAGCAACCTCGTAGACGCCCCGATATAGGCAACTTCAAATCCGTGGGGGAGCCTCACTCACCCGGAACATCCGGTTCGACCCAGGCAGAACCATCAGTTGCATCCTGAAGACACCAGCGCACCCAGCCGGCCGAGTCCGGGTTTCAGATATCGACTCGCGGTTGGAGGTGGAGCCGAATGCGTCAGCCACCTCCGGAGCCCATGTCGATGTCCAGGTCCGGAAGCGCCTCCGCCGGTTCGTAGCCGAAGAACCGCGCCAGGAAACTGGTCTCGGCCTGCAGGGACCGGACAATGTTCTCGGCCTTGCGGAATCCGTGCTGTTCCCCCGCGAACAACAGATAGGCCACCGGCACGCCCCTGGAGCGCAAGGCGTCGACCATCATCTCGGCCTGATTGGGCAGCACGATCTTGTCCTCGTCCCCTTGCAGGAAGAGCACGGGGCAGGTGATGCCTTCGGCCCCGGTCAGGGGCGACCGCTCCTCGTAGATGTGCGCTTCGTCCGGGTACCTGCCCACCAGCGAATCCAGGTATCGGGACTCGAACTTGTGGGTCTCCCGGGCCAGCGCACCGAGGTCGCTGACCCCGAAGTAGCTGATCCCCACGTGGAACAGGTCGGTAAAGGCCAAACAGGCCAGCGTGGTGAAGCCGCCCGCACTGCCGCCCGAAATTGACAACCGCTGCCCATCGGCCAACCCCTGTTCCACCAAGTGCACGGCTGCGTTGCCGCAGTCCTGGACGTCCACCAGCCCCCAGGTCCCATTCAGCCGGCGGCGATAGGCCGTCCCGTAACCTGTGCTGCCGCCATAGTTGACATCCACCACCGCGAAACCGCGGCTGGTCCAGTACTGGATCTGCAAATCCAGGTTGTTACCGGTCTGGGAGGTGGGGCCGCCATGGCTCTTGACCCTGAGCGGTGGCAGTTCGCCTGCGGGAACTTCGTATTCGGGATTGGCCGGCGGGTAGTACCAGGCATGGGCAGTCTGACCGCCCTCCGTTTCGAACTCGACGGCTTGTGGCATTGAGTAGTACCCAGGGTCCACGTCGACCTCGTTCGATGTCCTGAGTTCCCGCACCTCGCGGCTGGCAAGGTCCAACAGCACCAACGTGGTGAAACGAGTGGGGCTGGCCGCCAGGAACAGACCGTGCCGTTCGTTGGCGGCCAGGGAGGAGAACGACGAGTAGGGCGTATCGACAGGGTCCAAGTCCCCGTTGTCAAGGTCCAGAATCCCCAAGTTGCCGCCCGAGGCGCTCGACCAGGTGCACAGAATGTGCGTTCGGTCGATGAACGCGTACTTCGACAGGCCAAACACCCACTGCGGCGCCCCGAACTCGGCTTCCATCGGACACACGTTGGTCGGAGCCTCGGTATCCATGCGGTACAGGTTCCACCAGCCGTCCGGATCCGCCACGCAAAACAGTTCGTTGTCGGGAGACCAGGCCGGCTGGAAGATGGACACACCGGATTCGGCCCAGACCAGTTCCGGCTGTACCGCCTCTCCGAACTCGTCCAGTTCCGTCATCCACAACTCGGTTTCGTCCCACGGCATGTCCGGATGGTTCCAGGCCAGCCAGGCCAACTTGGTTCCATCCCGGCTGAGAACGGGGGAGGAATAGAAGTCGTGGCCCTGAGCCATGACGACCACCGAGCCGCGCGCTTCCGTGTCCACCATCACCAGCGTGTTCGAACACTCCTGGTTGGGCACGGAGTGGTCCTCGCGGACCGCGTACACGCGCCCGGTGGACCGGTTCACCGCGAAATCCGCGTATCGGCACTGGTTCGGCGGCAGGAACTGTTCGACGCGCCGCCGGCCTGATGCCCGCCAGGTATACAGGCAGTCGTCGGCGAAGTTGCTGAACAACACCTTGCCATCCAGCACCCCGTAGGGATTGCCACCATACTCGTGCACCTTGGTTCGCACGCTGTACTGCCCCGACACCAGGTCGCGCGGCCTTTGTCCGATGGTTTGGCGCACCAGGGCATAGCGCCCTTCATTGCCAGGCCGCATCTCCACCCAGTAGATGTCGTCGTCCACCAGCTTGGGATCGAATATCGATATGGACTTCGAGGTCAGCAGTTCCGCCGTGATCGGGGACTGCCAGGTTCCGCATGGTGCTGTCTTGGGCATGAAATTTCCATTGAATGTGTGTTGCGACAAGGTTGGGCCGGGGATCAGCCTCCGACCTCTCCGCGCACGGCGCGAGCTTCGCGCGCCGCGGTGATCAAAGCCTCCTGTGCAGGCACATAGCCGGCTGGATCCAGTGCCTCCTCCATCCAACTGCCGACGACCTCCAGTTCCTGGGCGAAGGTGGGACTGGGACGCAGCGGCACCGATGCACGAACCGTGTCCATGGCGGTCCGCTGCCAATCGTACTTGGCGTCGGCCATAAGATCATGTTCATAGACATAGCGATAGGCCGGTTTGGGGGCGACATCCGCGATCCGCCGCTGCAGGGCGATGTTGTCGGGTCCCAGCCACCAGACCCCGAAGACCGCCGCGCCCTCAATGTTGCGGGCCCCGCGCGCCAGTCCCATGCAATTCGTCCAGAACGGCGTTCCCGCCTTGGCCGAGTCCCGTTCAAGCCGCATGTTGGAGCCGGTGGTGGCGACATCCGCATTGCCCGCGCCCTGGAACGTGTTGGCCACCGCGCCGTGCAGATCAACCGACGTCATGATGGCGGTTTGGCCCCGCATCCACATCCCGAAGCCTCTTTCGCTTTCCGGCATCAGGTCCGAAAGGACCATTTCCTGGAGCCAGGTGAGCGCCAGAAGTGCCACCTCACCATCCCACTTGATGTGGTCGTCGGACGTGTAGGGGTTTTCCTCCCCGCTCCAAATCATGGCCGTCAGGTCCGAAAGGGGACTGAAGGCCCTGTCGAACGGGATCAGCGACGACGACTGCTTGATCGCCTGGGCAGCCAACATGGTGTCGTCCCAGGTAACCGGGTCGTCGGTCACACCGGCAGCCTCCAACGGCGCGTTCAGCCAGGCCAAGGCGATCGAACTGACATTGATTGGCAGCCCCATTTGTTGCCCGCGGGCCCGCGCGGCCTCCCGCACCGGAAGGTCCAGGCCCTCCATGATCCGATCCGCACCGGGCAGCCCGCCCTCTTCCAAGTGGGCATCCCAAGGCTGGATCAATTCGTAGTCAAGCCAGGCCTGGGTCTCCGTGGGCATGGGAATAGGAAGGATGCCATCGTATGCACCCGATCCCTCCGCGGCAGCCTGGCTGGCCTGCCCGAATAGTCCCTCCAGGTCGCTTTCATGCACCACAAGCGGCCAATGGGGATACGCTTCGGACCAAGGTCCCTCCATTGTCTCGAAATCCAGGAGGAACAGGTACTCCTCGGCCACCAGCAGGTTGAGATCCTTGATTTCAGGTGTGGGCTCCGGTCTGCTGAGAAAACCGGGCCGGCGGCAGGCCGCCACCGAGGCCGAGAAACCGGCCGCGCCGAGAAGCCGGAGCACCGAACGGCGGCTCACCGCGGTTGCCACAGAAGTTTGAGTGGGGGTCACGAGTAGCGTTTCCAAACTGGTATGCGGGTTGCCGTTGCACCAAGGTAAAGTGCCGCAGGCTGCCAAAGTCCAAGTTCTTGTTGCATTCGGATTCTACAGAACGATACCTGTGCCATGGCCGGCCTGGCTCGGTCCTGCCGCGGATGCTCCGCCCCTGATACCGGATTCTGCGTGGGCCATTCCGGACGAGCGTCCGCCGTTCCCATGAACATTGGTTGGACAACACAACCTTATAATGCGGCAGCTACGGTTCCGGCACACTCCAATCTTGCCTTTCCATGCCCATTGTCAATCCCATGCCGCAAGGTGCCTGGTTGCACCGCGAAGCCGGCACCATTCTCGGAATTCTGGGAACTGCCGGTGAAATAGTGTCCGGGTACTTTGCGAAGGACACGGCCGTGGAGTTCAAGAACATCGATGAACCTGTGACTGCAGCGGACCGGGAGTGCAGCGCTTTCATAACATCCAGCCTCAGGAATGCATTTCCGGACGACGGGATCCTTTCGGAAGAAGAGCCCGACACAGTCGAACGGTTGAGCAAGGAGAGGGTTTGGATCATTGATCCTCTCGACGGCACACAGGAATTCGTGATTGGACTGCCGCAATTCGTGATCATGGCGGGCTTGGCGATCCATGGCAAGCCATGCCTGGGCATCGTCTTGCAGCCGACCTCGGGCCTGGTGTACATCGGAATTCCGGGCATGGGCGCCTGGGTCCACCGGGATGGTTGCACGCTTCCGGCTCGTGCCGGCCACCGAGATGAACTGTCCCGCATGCGGGCGGCGGTGTCGCGCAGCCACCTGACCGCATTGATGGAGACCTGTCTCGATGATGCGGGATTCGCGGACCACACGCGCATCGGCAGTGCCGGCCTCAAGGCGGGTCTGGTGGCCGAAGGCCGGGCGGACTGCTGGTTCCACGCATCCATTGGCCTCAAGGAATGGGATGTCTGCGCACCGCACGCCATTCTGGAAGCCGCAGGCGCCATCGTGACCGACTGCTGGGGTCGCGACCGCAGATACAATCAAGTCGACTACCACCTGCGCCATGGCGTGATCGCCTCCAACGGCCGTCGGCACACGCAGCTGATCAGCCACATCAGCCGCGTGTGCGCCGACCATGGTTTCCATAGGGACAATGGGTTTGCCTAAGGCTTTCGCGGCACCAACCGACCAAACCGGCGGACTTCAGTGAACCGTTCACCCGGATGGCCCAACTTATTGGGCCTGGTCGATCCCGATCCCAAGAACCCGGGCGGCCTCCAAACCGCCTTGGGCCACCCGCCCGGCTGGGCGGTTTTTCAGCGCAGCCTGTCCAGCGATGCCACCGTGTACCGGGGCGACGACTGGACCAGCCTGTCCGACGCGGGCACAGCCGTCATCTGCTGTCTTGAGTGGGAACCCGGCTCGGGCGGCACGGTTCCCGGTTTCGAACACTTGCCTGCCTTTGCCAGCCGCTGCCGCGAATATGTGCAGGGCACGCGGGGATGCCACATCTGGGTTGTGGGCGACGAACCCAACCGAGCAAGCCAATGGCCGGGGGCCGCGGCCGATCCGCATCCCGATGCCGAAGGCACGTTGGAGGTGCTGCCGCCGCGGTACTTGCCCGGCCGATACTCCCAACTGACCGGTCACGGCACCCCCGCAACCACCTCCGGCACACAGCCGATCACCCCCGAACAGTATGCCGAGTGCCTGAAACAGGCCGGGGCCGCAATCAGATCGGTGCCGGACCACGAGGACGACCTGATCCTGTGTGCGGCCATTGCTCCCTGGAACGCCGACTTTCGGGATCCCGACAACCCTAGTGGCGACTGGATCGGCTACTTTGAGACAGTCTGCACAGCACTGGGCGCGGACGATCTCCAAGGATTTGCGCTGCACGCGGCCACGTCCGGATCCGACCTTGGCGAAATCACAACCGAAGAGCGTCTGGCCTTTCCCTTTTCGGGGCGCAGGCGCGGCTTTCGGGCCTACCTGGACTTCATCCACGCCATCCCACCAAGGTTCCACCACCTGCCGGTGTTCATCACCGAGGTGTCGCGGCTCGAGCCCTGGGGCAACGACGACAACGGTTGGACCGGGGCCGCCTTGGCGGACATCCAATCCCACAACCGGACGCGCATCCAAAATCCGATACGGTGCGCGGCCCTGTACACCTGGAACAGCGAGTCGCCGTGGACGCTTCGGGACAAACCCCTGCTCGCGGCGGACATTGCCCGCTCCATCTCGGCGCTTGAAGTGCGCCGGTATCAGGACTCCCTGCTCCCGGTCGCGTGGACCCGCGTCGAGGTCCCGGCAAGGGTGGAGCCGGACCGGACTCTGACGGCGAATCTGGCCTTTGAAAACGCAGGTACGGAACCCCTGGCCGCCAGCGGGGACGCACCCGTGCGCATTAGCTGCATGCTGGGCCGCACGGATCCGGTGTCCGGCAGCTGCAACGTCGAGACGGACCGACGCTTCCCGTTGCCGAGGGACATCAATGCCGGGCAGGGATGTGAAGTGTCCATCGAACTGCAGGCTCCCGAAGTCGCCGCCGACATCATCCTGTTCATCGGCATCGTTCCGGCGGGTTTTCTCTGGTCGGCCGCGGTGGTCGAGGACGCCATACAGGTTCCCTTGCGCCTGGTATCGGAGGAGGCGACGGCTGCGGATTCCCCCGACCACGGTGCGGAAGATCCCGATGAAAAACCAGCGGCCAAGTCCACGGCCGCCTTGGAGAGTGAAGAGGAACCAACCCGCGACCTTGGGGTTGAGCGTCCTCCACCCCGCGAAGAGACCGCCACCTCACCGAAAATGGACATTGTTCCCGAAGACCAGGGGATTTCCGAGCCGGAAGAGTTCACCGATGACGACGAGGAGAAGTTGTCGGAATCTGTTTCGGAATACCCGGATCCCGAGGTCCGTGTCCCCCCTGCCGCCATCGACCTGAGTGCCTTTTTCCACCGCCTTTCCGGGAACTCCGCGGAACGAGCCCTGATAGACATTACCAGGGTCGTTTTTGTCGAGTCCAGCTTCGACGGAGATCCGCCCATCAACGAGATCACCGACCACTTTGCCAAGCAAGGCTACGAGCAGGTCCCACTGCACTTCCTGTTAATCGAACCGAACTGTGTCTACCAGGTCCACAAGGCGGAGCACAACCCAATCCCATACGCCGCAAACCTGGCATCCGCCGTCGTACTGAGTCTGCCCAAGGCACAAGGTGACACCCGAGGCTGGCTGTCGCGGTTCGACGAGCTGGCCGATACGGTGTTCGAGGTGCTGTCCACGGTCTTCAACGGGAATCCACCGCCCGAACTGGAGGTGGGCGTTGACACCCTGGATGGGGACCTGGGATTCAAGTCCGGCGCCAGCGACCACTTGGAGGACATTTGCCTGCTGTGGTCCAGCCGTTGGGCGGACGGCGTGGACAGGCTCGTTCCCCTAACGTTCGTTCCGGTTGCACTGCCATTGGAAGGTTCGCCCCCTGTAGTCCGGGAACCGGACCCGGCCGAGGCAAGCCCCGAAATAGAGACCGAGATACCGGACGCCGACACAGTACCGGACCCGACAGAACCGGGCATCACCGAAACAGGCGTCCCTGCCGAAACAGCCACCGCCGGTATCGAGCCGGTTCTGACCTTCGACGACGACTCGGGGTTTGTCCAACTGGAGCTGGACTCCGCCCGTTGGCTGAACCTGCGTTTCTCCCATCTGCAGGCCACATCGGTTTGCCTCTGGGTCTCCGGTGAAAACGGCACATTGCCCCTGACGCAGTTCCGGCGGATCCATAACATGGCTGCCTCCGAGGTGTACTGCCACTACGTGATTGAACCGTCGGGTCGCATCCTGGACACCGGCCGACCAGCGGCCGCGCGCGAGCACCTGCCTCCCAAGTACCGGGATGCAGTCCACATCTGCCTGCGGGGGCGCGGGCCACATCCCCAACGGGACTTGGATCAACTGGACGCCTGCAGCAGTCTCCTGGTGGAACTGCTGCACAGTCCGGCCATCGCGGACCGATGGCAGACCATCGGCGGAAACCTGGCCGATGTCCTGCTCGTCGGAAGCAGCCGGTGGCAGCACGGTCCGGCCTGGACCGATGCTGTGACAGCCACAGTCAGCGAGGTGGATGTCGACCGGGATGCGGCTGGCGGCTCTGAACACCACCCGGTGGAAGTGCAGCCTCACAGTATCGATCCGCTGCCGAGCGCGGGCGCGGAATCCGGCGAACCGGACCGCGCCCCCCAGACGGAACCTCCCGCCTCATCCGTGACCGGACAGGGAGTCGGCGGCGTTGACGCGCCGCCCATCGTAGACCGGGTTGGCACCATCCCCAAGCATCCCGTTCTGGACTTCCCCAAGCGGCGGCTCAGTGCCATACGGCACATCGTGGTCCACCAGTCCGGGTTTCCCAGTCATGTAACCCCGCATGCCATGGCTGAATCCCTGGTACTTGACCAGCTAGCCATGGACGGCACGGAACCGGGTCTGCCCTACCACTTCGTGGTCCAGGTCGACGGTACCGTAGAACAGATCCACGACCTCTCGGTGGCATGCCACTCAACGCAAGACGGCCACGACAGCATCGTGGCCGTGTGCCTGGCAGGTACATTCAGCCAGGGCATCAACCCCACACCCCTACAACTCGAACATGCCGGACATCTGATTGCCTGGCTGCTGCAAACCTGCTATTTGTCCGAGGCAGACATCGTCGGTCACCGCGACGTGGACCCGTTCGAGGAGGTGTGTCCTGGCGAGGAATGGAGTACTGGGCACAACTGGGGCCAAACACTCCGGTACCACGTTTCCCGTCATCTGTCAGGCAACCCTGCGGATGCGGTCTCGGTGCATCGATAAGCCTTCAATTTTGTAAGGTATTGTGTTGCATAGCATCATGTTGGGTATGGACAGGATCTACCGCATCCCGCAGTTTGGCGCCCGCGTGGGGCGTTCGGCGCACCCGTTGCGCGTCATGGACCGCAACGGTACGTTCCCGGCCCGCGGGAACGCGACCGGGAGGCGGTACCACACCGAGGCCGACGCACTGCGGTGCCTGGGCGGGGGCGACGTTGCCCCGCAGGGCTTGACCGTGGTCTGCTGCCGGGTGTCCCGCCGCGGGCAACAGGATGATCGGAAACGTCCGGTTTCCGCGATGGAGGCGTATGGTCCGGGTGCAGGCGTGGCCGTGGACGAGTGGCGGTCGGAAGTCGGGGGCGGCTTGGATTTCAAGCGCAAGGCATTCCTGTCGCTGAGGGAACGCATCGAGAAGCGGGAGCTCGCCCACCTGCCGGTGGCCCACAGGGACCGTCCGACCTGTTTCGGATTCGACTGGTTCAAGCATTTCGCCCAGCAGCACGGCTGCACCATCACGGTCGTCAACCAGGAGAGCCTGTCGCCACAGGAGGTGATGGTCGAGGATTGGATGGCCGTCGTGCCTGCCTTCTCCTGTCGGTTGTACGGGTTGCGCGCCTACCGCAAGCGGATCCGGGATGCCGTCAACCATGGCTAGGTCGGCCAAGGTCACGCGCATCCTGCACAGCCGGGATCTGAACCGGGCCAAGTACGACCGCCTGGTTGAAATCGCCACCCTGTACGGACGCGTGCGGGGTGATGCCTGGCAGCGTTGTAGCGGGTGGTCCACGGCACAGCAGTCGCCCCGCGAGATCCGCGACGACTGGATGGCCGGGGGCTACGACTGGCACGGATTGCCGGCCCGTCTGGGCCGCGCCACGTTGCTGGACGCACTGGGCGACATCCATGCCAGCCGGGAAGCGGCCAAGGTGCCGGTCAGGAAGGCCGTTTGGCACCGCACGGAAAGCGACGAGGAGGAACGCCATCGCCTGTATTCGCTGCTGAAGCAGAACCGCTGGACCGAGGATTCATTTCTGCACCGTCACATGCGGAAGCGGTGGAAGGGCGGCACCTCGCGCGTGACGAACCAGATCGTGCTGGAACCGGGGGCCTACACCGCGAAGGTCCGGCACGGGCGCGCATGGGTCCACATGCAGGGCATGGAGCGCGGCCAGCGCATCGCCATTCCGCTCAAGGAAAAGCACACGCCATCCGGCCAGCTCCGCATCCTCCTGCGGGACAACGGTCAGGTGGAAGTCCACTACGCGGTGGACGAGACTCAGGTGTGCAGCACGCGTCCTTGCGGGGCTGCCACGGTCGGGGTGGACAAGGGCTACACCGAGGCCTACACCGACAGCGACGGGGAACGCCACGGCAAGGGGTTGGGCGACCTGCTGGCCGCGGAGAGCGATGCCCGCAAGGTGAAGGGCCAACGGCGCAACCGGATGCGGGACCTGGAGCAGAAACACCGGGATGCCGGCAACGTGCAGAAGGCGGACCGCATCCGCCACCACAACCTCGGCAACCGGAAGTGGGACCGCCGCCCAAAGCGGCACCAAGCCCAGGTCAGGGACTTCCTGTGCCAGGCCGCCCACAGCGTCGTCGACCGCGCCGGCACCGTCGCCGGCGAGGATCTGACGGCATCCATGAAGTCGGCCAAGGTCATGCACCGCGACACCCAACGCCGCCTGAGCGGCTGGGTCAAGGGCGTGATGGCCGACACCCTAACCTCGATATCTCGACGCAGAGGCACTGCGTTGGTGTTGGTGAACCCCGCCTACACGTCGCAAATCGATTCCCGCACCGGCCTCCTGCAAGGAAAACGGAGCTGGGACCGGTTTTACGGCCTGGACGGAGTCGTGTTGGACGCGGACACCAACGCCGCCCGCAACATCCTGGCGCGCATGTACGACGACGAGATCACGCTGTACACGCCCTTCCGAGAGGTCAAGCGACTGCTCCGGGATCGAAGCGGGACAACGGTGGGGACGGCTCCACCCGGACTCGAGTCCGCACAGGTGGCCAACGCCGCCTGACGGCCGAGAGCGAATGACCCCAAACCCATAAGGTTTGGGGAACTGTCCTGAATGTCCCTCGCAGACCTGATTGGAAACAGCCCGGGGGACGAGCTGGGGGCCGGGTTCAGGGTAAAGTTGCCGGCCTTCACGGGGCCGCTGCACCTGCTGCTGGCACTACTGGAACAGAACGATTTGGACATCGCCGAGGTCAGCTTGGTGGCGGTCACTTCGGCCTACCTGGAGGCGATCGAGAACCTGGACGCCCTGCCTGCGGCATCCGTGTGCGCCTTCCTTGATGTCGCCTCCAGGCTCATGGTGCTCAAGGCCAAGTCCCTGGTCCCCGACCTTGCGCCGGACGAGGATGCCGAGGACGATGCCGACATCTCGGACCTCTTGGACCAGCTGACCGAACTGAGCAGGTTCGCGAGTCCGGTGAACGCACTGAAACAGCGCCGGGACGCAGGCTTGCACTCTTTCCAACGCCAAGCCCCGCTGCCCCAACAGCGCACGGTCAACGTCCCGGCACTGGAACAGCCTTCCAAGCTCAGGTCCGCCATGGTGAAACTTGCCCGTTTCCTGCCCCGCGTACAGACCGTGGAGATCCCGACAAGGCCCAACTTCACGATCGGGGGCCAGGTCAAGGCCCTCATGGCCTATCTGCGCCGCTGGCAGGATGCGGGCAGCCACGGTTACAGATCGTTTTTTGCGATGTTCGAGTCCGGCTCCTCACGGGCGGAGATCCTGGCCACCTTCCTAGCCATGCTGGAGATGATCAAGTCGCGAACCGTCTCGGCCCGCCAGGAACAACCGTTCGGCGACATCGGAGTCCAGTTGACGGCGCCTGCGACGGTCCGATTGCCCGCCGACGGGGACACCGAAGCAACGTGATCCGCAAATTCGAGCCATGTCAGCGACAGGAAAGAGGTAGACGTGTCCAGCTGGGGCGAGGACACCTGGGAGGACATCCCGAACGCGGATCCTGTCCATGGCACCGAGCCACCGGAAGACATGCCGGCAAGACTCCTGGAGTACATCCCGGGCTTCCCGGTCTGGAACGACTCAGGTTGTGCTTATGTCCAGGCCACTGCCTACGACCTGAACGTCAACTTCAAGCATCTCTCCTTCGGCGGACATGCGGAGTGCGCCTTGGATTCCCTGACCGCAACGTTCAACCTGCCCGGCTCGCTTGGGGGAACCTCGGTAGTCGATTGCCTGTTCCTGGACTGTGAAACCACCGGTCTGGGCCGATCAAGCCTTCCCTTCCTCATTGGCGTCGGCACCTTCGAGACCTTGGCCGATATCGATTCCCGCGTGCTGAAGCGCAATGCCGACGGCAGCCTGGTTCTCGGTGGAGGTGCTGTCAACCCGGGTCCAACGGGCACCGGCGCCCCACCCACCCACTTTGTAATCAGGCAACTGTTCGCCTGGCATCCCCGCGAGGAATGCGCTGTTCTCCAGGTTCTGCAAGGCCTCGCGGCGTCGCGCCCGGTGTGGGCCACATTCAATGGCGATGCCTTCGACATTCCCCTCATTCGCGCGCGTTACCACACGAACCTGATTTACTTCCCCGAGCTTCCGCTGAACGATCCCTTCACTGACCATGCGGCCAGCCGGCTCGACCTCCTTCCACTGGCCCGCAAGCTTTGGCGCCGCCGGATCGGCAGCTGCTCCCTTTCCAATTGCGAACACGCTGTCCTTGGACTGGCCCGTGCCCAGCAGGATGTTCCGGGATCCTTGATTCCCGGCATGTACCGGCAATACATCGAAACCGGTCGGGTTCACGACATGGTCCGGGTCTTCTATCACAACCGCCAGGACATCGTGACCATGCCGTTCCTGCTGGAACGCATGGTCCAGGCCACGGAAGCCGGTGCGGACCTGGACGGCGAGGATGCGTTGTCGCTGGCGGTGGCGGCCGCCAACAACGGCAACCCGGAACGGGCCAGTGCCCTACTCCATGCGGCCATCCAGGCCTTGCACAGCCAGCCGGCACAGGCGGACGCCTTCCGCCTTCTGGCCCTGCACTACAAGCGGCAAGGGGACTGGGACCGGGCCGTCCGCTTGTGGGAACGCTGGATCAGCACTGCCACCGTGGACACGGTGCATCCGTACATCGAACTGGCGAAATACCACGAATGGCAATCGAAGGACCTCGACCAAGCCGACACCTACACCCGGTGGGCCATGTACGTGAGGGAAAGCAGCCCGTTCCGGCATCCACCGCAGACCGCCGCCGAACTGCAACACCGCCTGACGCGGATCGGCCGCAAGAAGAGGCGGCTGGCCCGATCCTGACCACTCGGAAGCGACGGGCGAATCTTGGGTTCAGCGAACCCGTCCATGTACAATCGGCGTCCTGTCGATCCTCGGTAGCTCAATTGGCAGAGCGTGCGGCTGTTAACCGCAGGGTTGTTGGTTCGAGTCCATCCCGAGGAGCAAAGTTGCAACCGGCCAGCGGTTCGGGAGTCAATGCAAGGCCCCGAAGGGAGTACTCCCTTCGGGGCCTTGGTATATCCTGCGCCGGTTCAAGGCTGCGGACCCGGTCCTGCACGGTGCCGATGCACCTGTCCCGAGCGACTTTGCGTTTGCTCTGCCTCACGGCTCCCGCCAAGTCACTCTGTCAGGGGTGGAACGGATGCGGTGTAGGCATTGCATGCTGCGGGGCATACTGACATGTTCGCCCTCCCGGCGTTGGCAAATGAAGCGACAGACCGTGCTGTCATCTTGCTGATTGTACGGGCAGCTGGATCGCGGATTGTCGAGTTGAGCACCGAGGAGAAACAAGTGAGCCATCTCGCGGACATCAACCCGGAATTCGAACGGGTACGCGCTGGCCTGGACGTAGTACGCCCCCAGCTGTGAACAAGACTCAAACAGACGTTAACATGAAGACGATCCGCTACTTTGACGAACAGGTGATACGTAACGACCCTATATCGAGCGGCGCTGGTGTGCGGACGTGATCGCCACTCCACTGCAACATGAAGTACAGCCTGACGGCCGCATTCGTTTCTGGGGCGAGGTAACTCGCTCCGGCTCTGGAGAATCCCGCATCTTACGCGTCGTCACGCTTGCCGACGGGGTAACCGTGCACAATGCGTTCTTCGACCGCCGCTTTCGCAAGGAGACGTTATGAAACTGCATTACTATCCTGAAACCGACAGCCTCTACGTCGAATTGAAGGCCGCCCCCGGGGCGGAGACCCTCGAAGTGGCTGACGGGCTCAATGTCGACCTTGATGACAAGGGTGAGGTCGTCGGCTTCGACATCGACCACGCCTCCCAGCGTCTCGATCTCTCCACGCTCGAATTCGAAGCTCTGCCGGTCCGTTCCTACAAGGCGGGATAAGCATTGCAAGCGCCCATCGATCCCAAACCCGGGAACTCGCCATGAAGAGGATCAGGACTAACGACCCAGAGGTGCTTTCGGCCGAGGTCGTAGCCGAGAAACTCGAACATCTGAGGATGCTGCTTCCCGCGGTGTTCTCCGATGGAAAGGTGGACTTCGAGGTGCTGAAGTAGCTGCTTGGCGGTGCGGTGGACGAACGCAAGGAGAAATACGGCCTCAACTGTTGTCAGTTCCTGCAGACCTGGGCTTGCCGTGGTCGTCTCGGACGATCGCACGGTGGATGTAATCCCGGAGCTTGGCCCTCGGGTCTAACGGTCCGCCATCAACCCATAGCAAACGCAAAGTCGCGATTATCAGGATTGGGGCCAGAATCCACGGTCGGCATCCGATCAGGTCGGGCAGGGAGACCGGTTTACGGAAGGAGGCACACAGGACGTTCAGTAGCTTGCGATCCGGGTATATTCCATGGAGACAACAACCCGGAATACCCGATGAAGACGTTACGAGAGGCAATCACCAACGCCGTGTTGCACCGAGACTGATTCTTTGATGGCACCAATGTCTTCGTCGAGATCTACGTGGACCGCATCGAGGTCGTGAGTCCCGGTGGGCTTCCCAGAGGACACGCTGGCCGAGTTGGGACACAAGAGCGTGCGGCAAAATGCACTGAGCGTCGGCCTGCTTCATTGTATCGGGTTCGTCGAGACGGCAGACACCGGCATAAGGCGCATTCACGAGGACGTGCTGGCACAGGGCTGCGCGGAGCCCGAGTTTGAGTCCGGCAGCATCTTCACGGCTACTTCTCGATCGAATCCCGACGTACGAGCAAAGGCGGGCGAACTGGGATACCGGACACCGACCAAGTTACCCGGGAAGTTCGGTTGCTGCGTGCGATCTCTGGCGCAATAACTCGGCTGTAAATGCAACAGGTACTCGGCCTCACTCACAGCAGCCATTTTCGCGCGATGTATCTTCGGCCCGTCCTTGACGCGGGGATGTCGAGATGACCATCCCGGACAAACCACGGAGCAGAAACCAGCGCTACCGCCTGACGCCGGAGGGCCGTGAGTACCTGAGACGAACACAGGGGCCACGATAAGTGATGAAACAGGAAGTCACTTCAAGCCAGCTGGGACCTGCTCAACCAACAATGACTGTTCCAATGGGCTGAGCCATGAATATCTTCGCCTCCCACTGGCAGGCAGGGCAAACGCAAAACCGCGGGGTGGGGGTGCAGTCGAACAGCCAGCTCCGCAACGCCCGTTGGCTAGCCAGGCTCGTACCGCTGCACGGTGATTTCACGAGCCCGCGCACGCATCTTGGACGTGTCATGCCAAGCCTGCATCCAAAGTACGCCTAATGTGGAATTGAGGAGGTTGACTCAAAAAGGGGAAGCCGCGCAGAATGAAAGCACATAACAACCACATTCCGGGGATTCCCCATGGCGCGCAGTAGAGCATTCGAGGATTTGGCCACGGTCGTCTACGTCTGGGGGGACGATGGGTACCAGGCCCATGCGGCCGGCGGGCGACAGGGCCAGGCCGGGGCCCAGCCCCACTTCCGCGACAGGGAGGTCATCACGCGCCTGCGGCTCAGGGATTGCCTGCCCTTTCCGGGGGAGACCCAGTTCCTGGGCTTTGTGCGAGCCCACCACCGGGCCCTCTTTCCGCCCCGGCTCAGCCAAAGCCCGTTCCATCGCCGGGCCCGGCAACTGTGGCCCTGGGTCGAGGCCCTGCGTCGACACTGGGCGGAGGCCTTGGGGGCCACCCGCGCCTCCCTCTACCGGCTGGATACCCAGCCGCTGCCGGTCGTCGGCGACACGCGCCGCAAGGACCGCAGCGACTTTGCGGCCACGGCCGACTACGGGGTCTGTACCAGTCGCAATCTGAAGTACTTCGGGTACAAGCGGGTGCGGCTCTGCACCCCGGCGGGGGGGCCCGCGGCCTACGACCTGGTGCCGGCCTCGACGGATGCGCGGGTCGCAGGGGAACAGGTGCGGGACTGGGTGTGGCAGGCCCGCATCCTCGGCGACCAGGGGTGCATGGGGGCCGACGGGCCACAGGGCTACCGGGAGACCCGGGGCCTGGAGATCCTGACCCCCGCGCGCGCCCACCAGCGCACCGCCCGGCCCGTCGGTGTCCCGCGGTGGCTCAACCGCCTGCGGGAACGGATCGAAGGCGCCTTCCACGAGGTGCAGAATACCGGCCGCCACCTGGAGCCTCTGACCTGCAGGACGCGCCGCGGCCTGAGCACGCAGGTCGCGGCCCAGATGGCCAGCCATGCCCTCAAGCTCCTGCTCCGCCGTCAGGCCGGGATTGATGTCCGGACTTTCACCCTGACCCTGTAATTCCACATTAGGCGTAAAGTAGCATATCCATACGCACGTCGAAGGCCTTCTCAATGCGCAACGCCATCTCAGCCAACAGGCTCGCATTGCTGTGCAGCAAAGCAGAGAGCGTTGCTCGGCGGACCCCGAGTATCTCAGAGCGTGTATGGAAATGCGGCTGGGGGGGCTCAAGGGGGACGCAGAGTAAGATGCTGTTTGCCTCTACGCAGCCAGCTGCCGTAGTCTGTCAAACCGCAATCTGCGGCGGATTATTCGGACCGGCACCGAAGAGTTCCGTCAGGCGCTGTTGCCGAAAGGCGAAGATTGCCCTGAGGTCCCGCCTGAGGAACAGGGCGTTTGCCAACCTTCCGCCCGCGGATGCGTACTCCACATGGTCAAGTACGCAAGTGCCACCGTCTCGCGCTTCGAACTTATGGACGTGGTGCCACAACCGATAGGGACCAACAATCTGGTCGTCAACAAATTGGTACGGAGGATTCCAGTCGCTGATGCGGCTGCGCCAGCGCAACGGCAGACCCCGCAAGCGCAACCGGTAGTCGATCTCCATCCCGAATCTCATCTCAATCGGCTGCGGGGTCAGAACGCGGAACCGTAGCCAGGGCGGTGTGATGTGCTCAAGGTTGAAGGCATCCGCGAAAAAAGCGAACACCTCCTCCGGGGCTTGGGGCAGCCACTGGCTTGCAGTCAACTGGAAAATCCTTGTCACGGCTTGCTTCGAATCCGGTAGGCGGTGGTGATGAGCGCGAGCGTTCCCATTTTAGGGTCGACGGAGGACCATCACCGGGGCCTTTGGCCCCACTGCCAGAACGAACTTCCCGTCAGGCAAGAACTTTTCCATTCCCGTTGACTCTGGCACGATTGCCTTGGTTGGTCCGAGATGTTTCGCACCATGTTTCCTTCGGACTTTAGGCCACGGGCGATGCCTGCTGCACCCCGCAGAACCTGAGTTAACGGTCCGGGATATCCCTAGTACTACAGTGGTAAATATGGGGTATGATGGTCGGGCATCCGTCCAACGCCTGGAGTCGTCCCCTGTCCACGGTCCCCGTCGCGCCCCCGGTTCCGGCCCCCGAGCCCGTGGACCCGGCCACGGTCGCCTCCTGGCCGGCCCACCGGGCGGAGGTGGCCGACCGCTTGGCGCCGGCCCTGGGCACAGCCCCCACGCAGGCACGGGGCCTGGCCTACCTGGACGGCCTGCTGAGCGGGGCGGAGCGCAAGAACGGCTGGCAGCTGGCGGAAGTCAACGGCGACGCCGACCCCTACGGCATCCAGTACCTGCTCAATCGGGCGCGCTGGTCGGTGACGGAGGCCCGGACCGCCCTGTGCGGCTACGTGCAGGCGCACCTGGGGGATCCCCGGGCGGTGGGGATTGTCGACGAAACGGCGTTCCTGAAGAAGGGCGCGCACTCGGCCGGGGTGGCGCGGCAGTACAGCGGCACGGCGGGGCGGGTCGAGAACTGCCAGGTCGGGGTCTTCCTGGCCTACGCGGGGACGCGAGGGTACACGCTGCTGGACGCGGCACTCTACCTGCCCGCGGGGTGGACCGACAAGCCGGCCCGGCTGCAGGGCGTGGGCCTGGCGCCGGACACGCCCTTTGCCACCAAGCCGCAACTGGCCCGGCGGCTGCTGGCCCGGGCGCAGGCGGCCGGCGTGTCGCTGGCCTGGGTCGTGGGCGACACGGTCTACGGCCACTCGGGCCAGCTGCGCGCCTGGCTGGAGGAGCGGGACCAGGCCTACCTCCTGGCGGTGCCGGCACACGAAACGTTCCGGGTCGGCTGGCACGAGGTTGTGGTGGGGGAGGTGTATGCGGCCCTGGCCGAGGCGGACTGGCAGCGTCTCAGTGCGGGGCCGGGCAGCAAGGGGGAGCGCTGGTACGACTGGCAGCGCCTGGTGCTGGCCGAAGCGGCGGACGCGGACAAGGGGTACAGCCTGCTGTTCCGGCGCACCTGCGCGCAGCCCCGGAAGTGGCAGGCCTATCTCGTGTGGGGCCCCCGGGCCTGCGACCTGCCCACCCTGGTCCGGGTCGCCGGCAGCCGCTGGCGCATCGAGAGCGCCTTCGAGATGGCCAAGCAGGAAGTGGGCCTGGACGAATACGAGGTGCGCAACGCCCGGGGCTGGGACCGCCACATGATCCTGGCCCTGTGGGCCCTGACCCTGCTCAGCGTGGTGCGGGCCGCTTCCCTGCCCCCGCCGGACACCCAAAAAAAGCGCGCGGGGCCGGGCAGCCTGGCGGCTTTCCGACGGGCCCGCGGCCTGGCCGGGGGCTGACCGTGCCCGAAATCCGGCGGCTGTGGCGGCGTCTGCTGCTGCCCCTGGCGGCGGACATGGCCCAGGCCCTGGCCTGGTCGTACTGGCGTCGCCGCCACCAGTGGCTGGCCCTGCACTGCCACTACCGGCGGCAGCAGGCCACCACCCTGTGAATTACCACTGTAGTACTAGGCACAAGATTCGCCGTTCTGCGTTCGACCTTGACCGAACCGTCGTCGGCTAAAGGCCGGCTGAATACCGTTACCAGCAGACGAGGCGGCATTGCAGGGCCGAGTTGCGATGGGATGATGGTCTGATAAAATCAAGCCGCCCCATCCAAGGAACCCCCCGCCGAGATTGCTTCAATCCCGGAGGCGTTTCATTTGCGTGTCCAAGGAGACTGCACAATGTCGCACAACGGTTTGTCAAGACGTCGATTCCTGCAACTCTCCGGTGCGACCGGGGTCGCGCTGACGCTCGCCTCCTGTGTCCCCAGTACCCCGGCCGACAACATGGCTGGTCCGGCAGCCGAAGCCCGCGTCGTATCCCACTACGCGCAGGGCTTGACGCCCCGCGAACGCCTGGAAACCGATCGCTGGGATCCTCCCCAGGCCCTGTGGGCCCTCGAGGAGGCCTACAAGGACTTGCATCCGGACGTTGATCTTGAGTTCGTCGAATCGGTGGCCTCCGGCTACGACGAGTGGATGGTGACCCAGCTGACGGCGGGCACGGCGCCCGAAATCCTCTGGTACCAGCGCGGCTGGATCGCCCGCGACTATGAGAAGAACTGGTTCAACAACCTCGATCCCTATCTGTCGCAGCCCAATCCCTATGTCGAAGGCTACGACTCCTGGAAGGACACCTTCCAGGGACCCGTGATTGCCAGCGGCACTGCGCCCGACGGTCACATCTACCTGATTACCGGCGACATCGTTGGTACCGGTTTCTTCTACAACAAGTCCAAGTTCGACGAACTCGGCCTCGCGGTGCCGGAAACCTGGGCCGAATATGAGGAAGCCCAACAGGCGATCGCGGACTCCGGCACCACGCCCTTCTCCGTCAGTTACCACCTGCAGGGCGGAACGCCCCTGTACGGCAGCTGGACCACGCGGGTCTTCCAGGACGTGCTGTACGACCACAAGATGGCACAGATTTCAGGCGGAACACCGGTCTCCCGCACCTGGAAGCCGGGCGAGGGGCTGCAGCCACCGGCCATGGTGCGTGCCATCCGTGACGGCAACTACGCCGCAACCGATCCCGAATGGCTGGAAATGCTCCGGCTGATGAAGGAGTGGTCCGTCCACTACCCGGAGGGGTTCTGGGCCCTGCCCGCGGCGGATGTCTTCCGGCTGTGGGCGGAAGGCGAGGCTGCCGTCGCCTGGCTGGGCAGCTGGATGAACAAGCCCGTCCGCAACGATCCCCTGATCGAGTTCGAGTGGGGCATTTTCCCCAAGATGCCGACTGTCACCCAGGAAACCTCCCAGTACGGAGGTCTGGGCTTCCCGGCCATGGCCGGTGTGGGCGGTGTATTCCAGTACATCACCACCACGGTGGCCGAGGAACGCGGCGTGCTGGACGACACCATCGACTGGCTCCAGTTCCTCACCGCCCCGCCCAACCTGATCGAGGTCCTGAACGACCACGGCGGCTTCGCCCCCGGCGTCAAGGACACCGCGGGTGCCGATCCGACACTGGCGGTCTACACCGACATGCTGGTCAACTTCGGCGCCGAACGGATTGAACCGTTCGACAGCATGTTGACGCGCGAATTCGTCGATGCCATGTGGCGCAACCTGCAGCAGTTCATGGCGGGCGAACTGAGCGCCGACGAAATGTCCTCCATCATGCAACAGGAGATGGAACTGGCCGCGCAGCAACTGCTGAACGAGCACCCGGATTGGGCGGAAGCCTAACCGACAAACCCGTACCACCGACGCGCCGCCGACCGTGTCCGCCACGCTGTCAACTCCGTCGTCCGGGCAACCGGCGGTGGCGCGTCCTCTCACCGCGCGCGTTGCGCGCTACCGCACCGCGTACCTGTGGCTGATCCCCACATTCGCGCTGCTGCTTGTTTTCAACTACTATCCGGCTCTGTCCGCGCTGTACCACAGCCTGTTCCAGTGGAACGGTGCCAACATCAAGCTGTTCGTCGGAGTCAACCACTTCGTCGACCTGTGGCACGACCCCCTCTGGTGGGAGTCGTTCACACACCTGATCATCCTGACCGTGGCCCTGGTGGCCATCAACCTGACGTTCCCCCTGGGAGCCGCGGCCATGATCTTCCACCTTTGGAACCTACGAGCGGCCTACTTCTATAGGGTGCTCCTGGTGGTGCCGATGGTGGTGCCCGGGCTGGTCATCCTGATGATCTGGATGTTCATTTACAGCCCCAACATCGGGCTGCTCAACCAGTCGCTGGCCCTGCTGGGCTTGGAGAACCTGCAGCGGTTCTGGCTGGGTGACTTCAAGCTGGCGCTCTACGCCATCATCTTCGTGGGCTTCCCCTGGGTAGCGGGAATCGGCACGCTTATCTACCTGGCTGGGTTTCAGGCCATCCCCAGCGAACTGATGGACTCGGCCGTCATCGACGGCGCGTCCACCTGGCAGCGACTCGCCTTTGTGGAACTGCCGATGGTCCTTTCGCAGATCAAGCTGGTGGTCATTCTGACCGTAATCACCGCGTTCCAGAACTTCACCATCGTCCTGGTCATGACAAATGGCGGACCCGGCACCAAGACCCTGGTGCCGGGCCTGCATCTTTACAAGGCGGCCATGGCCTACAACCGCATGGGCTATGCCTGCGCCATCGGCACGGTGTTGTTCTTCCTCACGCTGGTACTGACCTACCTGAACCACCGCTACCTGCGGTCCAGTGTGGAATTCACAGGTTCCTGAACTGTCCATGGAAAGCCGTCGCCACACCCTGAGACACGATCTGGTCATTCACGTTGTGCTGGGTTTCCTGGCCATCGTGACGTTCTTTCCCTTCGTGTTCCTGCTGATTTCGTCGTTCCGACCGACCGTCGACTTCATGCACACGTTCTGGGGTCTGCCGACGGCACCGGAGTGGGCCAACTACCGCGATGCCTGGACCGTGATCAGCCCCTACATGCTGAACAGCCTGATCGTATCGGGGGTGTCCATGATTGGGGTGCTGGCCATCGCCAGCGTGTCCGCGTTCGTTTTTGCCCGATTCCGCTTTCCGGGCCGCGAAGTCCTGTTCATGGCCATTCTGGCCCTGCTCATGATCCCGTCGATCCTGACCCTCATCCCGGCCTTTCTGCTGGTCAAGGATCTCAACCTGATCAACACCTACTGGGCACTGATCCTGCCCTACATTGCGGGCGGCCAGGTATTCGCAATCTTCATCCTGCGCAGCTTCATCGCGTCGTTGCCGGAGGAGCTCTTCGAGGCTTCGCGCCTCGACGGCGCCTCCACCTTCCAGATGTTCAGGCACATCGCCCTGCCCCTGTCCAAGCCCATGCTGATTACGGTGGCCATCATGAATGTGCTGGCCACCTGGAACGACTACATCTGGCCGCTGGTCACCATTCCCAGCCAGAAACTCTGGACGATTTCGCTGGGCATCGTCAGCTTCGGCAGCCAATACGGGGGCCTCGAACGTTGGGGGCCAATGTTTGCCGGCTACGTCATCGCGTCGGTTCCGCTGATCGTCCTCTTCACGCTGACCATGCGGTATTTCATCGCCGGCCTGACTTCAGGGGCCATCAAGGCCTGAATATTCGGCGAAGACACCCTCCCCCGCCCCTATTGGTGCCAACAGTGTGGCGGTAGCCGGACTGACGCGGCTGGCCCTGCATCGGATGCGCCACGACGCGTGGCTGTATCTGATTCTGTTGCTGGGCTGGATTGCCGCCACGGCTCTCGGCGCGGCCGTTCCTGTTTACGTCGACGCCCTGCACCAACGCGTTCTGCGCCTGGAGTTGCAGGAAGGTTCGAACTCGCACCGGCCGGCATTCGGGTTCCTGTTCCTGTCCCTGGACAGGGAATCCAATCCAACATTGCTCGCGGGGGACGCGGAACGCCTAGCCGGATACGATCGGCTGGCTTCCTACATGGATAGCGGCTTCACGGCAGACATTGAACTGCCGGAGACTGCCCGAATGCACTACGTGCGCAGCGATCTGTTTCAGCTGTTCCCGACAGGGCCTGGAACTTACGGGCGGGGCGAAGAGGCCCTGGAGCATTTCAGCCTGGGGTTCCTCAACGACTTGGACGGACAGGTCGAACTGCTGTCCGGCCGCCTGCCGGCACCCGATGGCGACCTCACCGAAGTGCTCATGCATCGGGACATGGCCAACCACCTGGGGGTGCAGGCGGGAGAGGAGTACGTTCTCTTCCGTGGCGCCAACCCTAATCCGACGACGGGGGAACGGGCCTTTGCCCTGCCGGTTCGCATCGCGGGAATTTGGCGCGCTGCCGATCCCGCCTCCGGCTACTGGTATCTGTCCCCCACTGCATTCGCGCAAACGTTGCTCACCTCTGAAGCGCAATACCGGACCGAGGCTGCGTACCGCATCCCGCGGCCGTACTTCGAAGCCGGGTGGTATGCCGCCTTGGACGGCCGCGGCATCCGGGTACGCCAGGTCGAAGGGCTGGTGCAACGCATCCACGAGGCCCGTGCCCAAGTCCAGCAGCAACTACCTGGAACACTGCTGATGCTCTCGCCCGAGAATGCACTGTTGAGGTACCGGCTGGAAGTGGCGCAGCAGTCGCCGCTGCTGCTGTTCGCGAGTCTGCCCGCCTTGGCGCTGGTGCTGCTGTACACCGGCATAACAGCCCGGAGCCTGATGATGCGCCAGCAGAGGGAGATTGCCATGCTTCGCAGTCGCGGCGCCTCCAGATTCCAGGTACTGGGCACGTATGCGATCCAGTTGATCGTGCTCTCCGTACTCAGCCTGCTTGCAGGCCTGCCCGGAAGTCTGACGGTTGCCCAACTGATGGTATCCGCCTCCTTCTGGGTGCTGCCGCACGTACACAACATGGCCACGGTCCTCCTTGACCCCGTACTTACGCCGGACGCCCTGCTTTACGCCGGCATTGCGCTTGGTTTGGTCAACCTGACTTCAATGGCGGCCGGTTGGCGATATGCCAGGGAAACGGCTGTCACATCGGAGCGACGCCTGTCCCGCGAGGGTACGCAGGCATCCCCGACTTGGATTGTGCTGGACCTCGCTATTGCCGGGACCGGAGCCTACGGCTGGTACCTGTTGCGACAGGAGGGAGGCCTGCCGTTGCCGGACCGGCTGACGGGCATCGCTTTTGCAGACAATCCCCTTGTGTTCCTGACCCCTTGTCTCTGGCTTTGGACAGGTGTCCGAGCCGTGGTCCACATCCTTCCTTGGCTTCTTCGGGGATTGGACTGGCCCATCCAGTTGCTGCGGGGAACCGTGTTGCTGGTCACTCTGCGCAACCTCGCCCGGCAGGCACCGCATCATCAGGCGCTGCTAACCCTGCTCCTGTTCGCCACAGGGACAGGAACCTTGGCCGCGGCGGTCATGCGCACACAGGATGCCCATCTGGAAGACAAGGCGTACTACACGGTCGGGGCCTCCGTAAACCTGACGGAACAGGCCAAGCGGTTTCAAGGTTCCGGGAACGGTGACACCACGGGCCAGCCGACTGGATGGTCCATCCCACCTTTCGATCTTCACCGGGGAGCACCGGGAGTGCTGGCTGCAGCCAGAGTGGGGATGTATCCCGTCAGTCTTCGCATTGACAACCGGGGACACGACGCAAAGCTGTACGGAATCGATCGGACCGAGTGGCCCCAGGCAGCCTACTTCCGCCCGGACTTTGCTGCCGAACCACTGGGCGAGTTGATGAACCAGCTGGCCCTGAATTCGAACGGCCTATTGGTTCCGATGAACCTGCTTGAAGCCGGGGATTATGCGATTGGAGATGAAATCACCATCCAGGGCCTGATCGCCGGCAGCGGGGCCGCGGTGCCGTTCCGCATCGTCGGATCCCTGCGCTATTTCCCGACCGCCTACCCTCCGGACGAACTCTTCGTGGTTGGCAACCTGGAATACATCTTTGCGCAGGTGGGCGGCCCGATGCCCTATCACGTCTGGTTAAGGCTCACCGATCGTGCGCAAACTGAATCCGTAGTTGCGGCCCTGAACGAGGCATCGGTCGAAATCCTGGATCTGACGGACGCCAAAGCACAATTGGAGGATTGGCGAACCGATCCCGTCCGACTGGGGTTGAATGGTTTTCTATCGCTGGGTCTGGGAGTGGGCCTACTCCTGAGCATCCTTGCCCTGGTGGTCCACGGGGTTTTGGCCCTGCAGCGCCGACGGAATCAGATGGGCTTGTTGAGAGCCATTGGCTGGTCCCGCGGACAGGGGGTGCTTTGCATTGCCCTGGAACAGTTGGCCATTGCGGCCCTCGGAGTGGGTGGAGGCACGATGCTGGGGGTGGCTGTGAGCCGTCTGTTCGTCCCGCACCTTCAGACCGGTCTTACGGCTGCGCAGATCATCCCACCCTATGTCGTCCGCACCTCCTGGGACGAGTTCGTTGTCGCCGCGGCCGTTCTGCTGGGCGCCGTCGGTGTCCTGACGGTTGCGGTCAGTGTCGTCCTGGCCCGTTCCAATCTGTTTCAGATACTCAAAGTAGGAGAACTCGAAGGTTGATCCGACCAATCAGTTGAGCCGGTCATGCAAACCAAGTGTGGTCGTCGATTGGCAGCGATCTTCCCACTTGTCGACGAGTTGCGGCCGACCGGTGGAACCCGGCCGATCAACAACACGCCTGCCTGCCAAACCCGCCGTTGTCTGTTTGGTCGGACCCTGATGCGCCATCACTGTGTCTCGGTTGCCATCGCTGCCGAATCCACGCCCCTGCATGTCAAGCCCCTTGTCTCCGACAGGTCCACGATAATCTGCCAAGGCCTCCAAGGATTGCCATACGGCCCCCAACTCATCCGTTGGACTGCCACATGCATGCACCAAGGCGACTTTCCCGAAGGAAAGTTGAATCGGCCGGCCAATGAAGCTTGCTTCTCAGCATCGATTTTCTGGAGACAGCCAACAATAATCTCGTTCATGGCGGGGAACTCGTGGGCAGCAAAGTCCGCGATCCCATTCTCCAATTTGGTGCGAGTAGTACCGTCATCACTATCAAACATCCGGGTCCTGTTTCGGTTTCGTTGACATTGGTCCGGCACTCGGAAAGGTTGAGGGCCTCTGGGCGATTGGTTTTGCGCAGTCAACCGGAAAGGGCCCCAGGTCGTGGACTTCACTCCAGCCCGCGCCCATCTCGAAAGCCAACTCGCCGCTCCCGGGTCCACCTGATGCTTCCGTACTCGTTCACGGACCGGTGCCCGCAGGTTCCGACAGAGCCAAGTACAATCCGGCAGACTTGCAGCACTGGACTTCACCGAACCCCCACCCACCGAACATGGATCTGCCCTTCCTGCACCCGGATCAGTCGGGGTTCATTCCGATTCGACGGGGCGGCGGCCTGTACGTTGACAAGACAGACCATCTGCGCAGACTGCTGGCTCCGGTCAACGGTGACGGCTCCCGATTACGGACGAAGTACGCCTTCCTGGCCAGACCGCGCCGTTTTGGCAAGACCCTGCTGGTCTCCACCCTGGAAGCCTACTTCCAAGGCGATCTGCCGAGATTGGGAAGTTCCAACCAAGCAGCCTTTGATCCCCATGCAGGGGAACGTGAGGAACTGTTCAGGGGCACCGCCATTGAGGATGTGATCCGTCAAACCCAGGCACAACCGGTCGTTCGCCTCAATCTGGCAATGACGACTTCGGATACTCCGGAAGGGTTGCGCGCCAGGCTGCTCGAACATCTCGAAAGTGTGTACACCGACTGGCATCAACGAGGGATTGAGACTGGTCTTGCTACCGATATGCACGGTGATTACATCCAATTTGCGCGTACGCCTGAGGGTGCTCACTTGGTGTCACCTTCCGGACGTATGGAACGGCTTCTAGCGACTCTTGAACGACAGTTCGATGCATTGCCTGTGGTCCTGATCGACGAGTACGATGCGCCCCTCACCCACCTGCTGGGTAGAGACATCGATCCCGAGCCCTTCATCACGGTGCTGCGCGAGTTCTTCGGCCTGCTCAAGCACCTGGAAGAGCGGCTGCACTTCGTGTTCATCACGGGCATTAGCCGCTTTGCCCACGTGAACTTGTTCTCTGCCCTGAACAACCTGAAGGACATCTCGTGGGACCCCGACTATTCGGATCTGTGCGGATTCACTGAAGCGGACCTGCAAGGTGCCCTGCTGCCGTACCTGCAGGCCGGGGCGGGAAATCTGGGAGCGCCTGCCACACAGGTGATGCAGGAACTACGGGACCACTACAACGGGTACTGCTTCGGCATTCCGGGCTTCGACGAGAACGTCTACAACCCCTATTCCCTCCTGAATTGTCTCAACGACATGCAGGGCGCAGCCGCCTCAAGGTGGAAGCTGCTCGGATGGCCCAACTACTGGGCCGCGTCCGGAACTCCGCAGTTCTTGGTACGGATGGCAAGGCAAGGGAACTTCGGCTTGTCCTCCGAACCGCCACCCGTGGATCAGTTGATGCACGCCACCTACGACCTGACCAACATTGACTCCGGCAGCCTCATGCTGCAGACCGGCTACCTGACACTGCGGATGGATCGGGGACGATTGCGCTACGACTATCCCAACAACGAGGTCCGACTGACCTTCTCCTCCAGCCTGCTGAAAAGCTTCGGCCGGTATGCCAACACGGACGAGTTGACAGGCCTATACTCCGCCTTGGCGGATGAGGACTACGATGCCTTCTGCGCGCGGCTGCACACCTTCATGGCTGGGATACCGGGCGAGAAGATCGCCAACGAGACCGACTGCCACCTGATCCTGCACGCTCTGTGCCAGCTGATGCGGGTCGAGTTCCAGTCCGAGGTGTACCAATTGGGCGGTCGCTCGGATTTGGAGGTGGTCTTCCCCGGACATGTCTGCGTGTTCGAGTTCAAGTACAACGCGTCGCCTCAGGTTGCCCTGGAACAGATCGAGGCCCGCGACTACGGGCGACGCTACTTCGCCTCGAGCCGGAGGGTCGTGGCCGTCGGCCTAAACTTCGTGGGCGTTAGTCCGGAGGAGTCGCCCCGCATCGAGTACCAAACCCATATCCGTGACTCTTCCTTTTCGGACAATCGATAGCCCCCGAAACCTCAATGGTGTTTGGGGCAGTCCCAAGCCGGACCTGTCCGCAACCCGGTCAAACTTCCAAGTCAACCCCCGCCAGCTGAAGCTCCTCGGCCAAGTGGCACTTCACGAAGTGACCCGGCTGCAGCTCCCTGAGTTCGGGTTCCTCGCGACTGCATTCGTCCACGGCATAGGGACATCGGGGATGGAAGTAGCACCCCGCCGGCGGACTGGCGGGATTGGCAATCTCGCCGGCCAGCAGCGTGCGATGGCCGCGGTAGTCGGGATCGGGATGCGGTACCGCACCCAGCAGCGCTTCCGTATAGGGATGCAGCGGTGAACTGTAGAGAGTCTCGGTGTCCGCAACCTCCACCAGCTTGCCCACGTACATGACGCCGACCCGATCACAAATATGGGCCACCACGTTGAGCTGGTGGGCCACAAATAGATAGGTGAGCCCGAATGCCTCCTGCAGGTCCTGCAATAGATTGAGGGTCTGAGCCTGAATGGACACGTCCAGGGCCGAGACCGGTTCGTCGCACACCACGAATTGGGGATTCAGGGCTAGGGCCCGAGCAATCCCCACCCGTTGGCGCTGCCCACCCGAAAATGCATGTGGATACCGCCGGATGTACTCCGGACGCAGGCCGACCAGGGACAGGAGTTCGGCCACTCGCTCCCTGCGCGCCGCCGAATCCCTGACACCGTTGTTGAGCAGCGGTTCGCCGATCAATTCCAGCAAGGTCATACGCGGATTGAGCGACGAATAAGGATCCTGGAAAACCATTTGGGTGTGTCGCCGAAACACACGCAGGTCCCCCTCGTCGAGCGTGGCCACGTCCACCCAGCCCAGCTCTTGATCCTTGAACAGGATTTGGCCCGACGTGGGCTCGATGGCCCGCAGGATGCTCCGCCCGGTTGTGGTCTTGCCGCATCCACTCTCCCCCACCAGACCGAAGGTTTCACCGTGATGCAGGACGAACGAGACCCCGTCCACGGCCCGTACGTGCCCCACGGTCCGGCGCCAGAAGCCCGCCTGGATCGGAAAGTGCTTGCACAGGTCGACCACCTTGAGCAGGTCTTCGGCCTGCGCGGGACGGCCGGTTTCCGGCCGCGGGTCGAGTTCGCTCAATTCGTGACTGTCCATCCCTCAATCCGTATATAGATGACAGGCCACGGTATGGCCTTCGTCGACAGTCGTGTCGGCTGGAACCACCTCGTCGCATACCCCCGGAATGAAGTCCGGACACCGCAGGTGGAACGGACAGCCCGGCGGTACATCCAACGGGTTGGGCACAATGCCTTCGATGGCCTGCAGCCGCGCCCCGGTCCGTTTCTGGATCCGGGGGATGGATTCGAGCAGAGCCTGCAGGTAGGGGTGCTTGGGTGAATGAAAGATGGCCCGCACCGGCGCCTTCTCCACCACGCGCCCCAAGTACATGACCACCACGTCGTCGGCCATCTCCGCAATGACACCCAGGTCATGTGTGATGAACATGATGGCCATGTGCAGTTCGGACTGCATGTCGCGCATCAAGGCCAGAATCTGCGCTTCGGTTGTGACATCCAGGGCCGTTGTGGGTTCGTCCGCAATCAGCAGGCTGGGCTCGAGCATGAGGGCCATGGCAATCATGGCCCGTTGCCGCATGCCGCCGCTCAACTGGTGCGGATACGACTCCACGTTGCGTTCCGGGTTGGCGATGCCGACCCGGCGCAACATGTCCAACACCCTCGTCGGCGCTTCATCCCTGTGCTCCGGTTGATGCAGCTTGATTGTCTCCTCGAGTTGGTTGCCCACCGTGTGCACCGGACTGAAGGAGGTCATCGGCTCCTGGAAGATCATGCTGATCCGCGAGCCGCGGATGTCCCGCATGAGCGGGTCACCGGGGTTCAGATCGGTGATGTTGATTGTCTCGTCAAGGTCACCTTCCGCGATGTGCAGAAGGATGTCCCCGGACTCGATGCGGCCGGGCCGCGGCACAATCTGAAGTATCGACTGTGCCGTCACACTCTTGCCGCAACCAGACTCCCCGACCACACCCAGGGTACGGCCCTTGGCGATGGTCAGACTGGCTCCGTTCACGGCCTTGACCACCCCCTCCCGCAGGTAGAAGTTGGTGTGCAGATGCTGAATGTCGATCAGGATTCCGGGATCCACGGATCACGTCTCCTCGCAATCCAGGCGTTGTGTCTGCTGTGGCACCACGTCGTCCACCTATATGGCGTAGGGATCGGCTGCGTCGCGCAGGCCGTCGCCGGCAAAATTGAAGGCAAGCACCACTGCGACCACGAACAAACCCGGCAACAGGAGCCAAGGGGCCAGCACCACCGAACGGAGGTTCTGGGCCCCTTGCAACAGAACCCCCCAGCTGACGACCGGAGGCTGGAGGCCGAGGCCCAGGAAACTCAGGGCCGTCTCGCCAAGAATCATGCCGGGGACCGCCAGCGTCATCTGGGCGATCAGGTGGCTCGTGAACGAGGGCACCATGTGACGCATGATGATTCGCATCTGCGGGGCATTGGCCAGCCGCGCGGCCATGATGAAGTCCTCTTCCCTAAGGGCCAGAAACCGACCGCGCACGACCCGGGCCATGCCGGTCCAACCTATCAGGGACAGGATCAGGGTAATACCGAAGTAGATGCGCAAGGCGCTCCAGTGCGGGGGCAGGATCACCACCAGGGTCAGCCACAACGGAATGGTGGGCAGGGACCGCAGGAGTTCGATAATCCTTTGGATGATCACGTCGACCAAACCACCGTAGTAGCCGGAAATGCCGCCCAAGACCACGCCAAACAACAGCGAGAAGCCAACACCCAACAGGCCAATCGACAGCGATATCCGGGCACCGAACATGATGCGGGAGAAGAGGTCACGGCCCAGATCGTCGGCTCCCATGAGAAACAGCGGCTGCTCCTCCCAGGCGTCGATACCGAACAAGTGGAGATCGCTGTCGAACCGGCCCCACAGCGTATAGGGATCCCCCTTGACCCAAAAGCGGATGGGATGCACCTGCGTTTCGTCCGGCACGACGACCATGGCCAGAGTTTCCTCGTCCCTGGCCGACGTCAGCCCATATACGTACGGCCGCAGATGGAACGATCCGTCCCGCGTGAAATGCAGGCGCATGGGCGGTGCCAGTACCCAGCTGGAACTGAACCGGTTCGGATCGTGCGGTGAGACGACTTCGGCAAACAGCGCCGTGGCATAGGCAAATACGAGCAACACCAGGGACACCACGGCAACCCGGTGGCGGGAGAAGCGCCACCACATCAACTGCCACTGCGAAGCGGTGTACAGACTGGTTTCCGCGGACTTCTGCGGAGTCGCTACCGTCATGAGCAGAAGAGGTCGAAGGTTGTCACTCGAGGCGGATGCGCGGATCCACGACAGCCAACAGAATGTCGGAAATGAACGTGCCCAGGATGGTCAGTGACGCCAGCAGCAGGAAGATGCTGCCAGCCAGATACATGTCCTGGCTCATCAGGGAGCGGATTTGGACGGGCCCCGTGGTGGGCAAACTCAAGACAATGGAGATGATAGTGGTGCCGGATACGAGTTGGGGCAGGACGTAGGCAATGCCGCTGATGAACGGATTCAACGCCACGCGTACCGGATACTTCAGCACCAGGTGCCACTCCGTCATTCCCTTGGCCCGGGCCGTGATTACATAGGGCTTCCGCAACTCGTCCAGCAGGTTGGCCCGCATGGTCCGGATCAAACCCGCCGTACTGGACACGCTCAGCACCACAACCGGCACCCATAGGTGCTTCAGCATGTCCACAAACTTGGCCCAGCTCCAGGGCGCGTCGCGGAAGGCCTCCGAGAACAGACCTCCCATGTCAAGGCCGAAGAAGGCGAACCCCAACCACATCAGGACCAGGGCCAGCAGGAAGTCCGGGATGCCGGCACCCACGAATCCCAGGAATGTGAAGCTGTAGTCGAAGCCCGAGTACTGGTGCGTGGCCGAATAGATGCCGATGGGAAAGGCCAGGATCCAAGTGAAGATGATTGTCAGGAAGGAAATCACAACGGTCCAGGCCAGCCGGTCCCAAATCAGGTCGCCCACGGGCCGGTTCCACTGCATGGAGTGGCCGAAATCCAGGCGCGTGAAGATGCCCCACAGCCACTTCACGTACTGGACATAGACAGGCTGATCCAGCCCGTAGCGCTTGCGCAGGGCGATCAGCAGGGCTTCACTGGCCTCTTCGCCGGACGCCTCAAGCTGGGTCGCGTACGAACTTATGTAATCGCCCGGCGGTGCCTGGATCAGCACGAAGGTGATCACGGAGATCACCAAAAAGGTCGGGATAAACAGCAACAGACGCTGCAGCAGGAATTTCCACATGTACGGCCCGCCAAGCGACGGAAATACCGGGGGAGCCGCTCGGCTCCCCCGGACTGACTACATTAGGAGTCGATCCACCATTGTTCCTGCTGGTAGTGGGTCCACATCCCGTACTCGATGCTGAGAATGTTGTCCGAATCAGGTGCGTTGCGCACGGTGTTGCGGATGATGGATGCCCGCGGCACCAGACCCACGGTGCCGATCAGCCAGACGTTCTCCGCGTTGATCTGCAACATCTTGAGACCCAGTTCCTTGTACCGGTCCGTGCCGAACGGCTCGGCCTGCCACTGCACCGTGGTCTCCCACAGTTCCTTGATGATGTCGGGGGGCTCCATGCCTTCCGCACCGTCAGTGTCCAGCCACTGCCGCCAGAGCGGACCGCCCAACGGCGTGCTGGACCAGTGCCAGGGCGGCCGGTAGCGGATGGGCTCGTTCTGCCGCGAATACGGCTCGGACGATCCGCCGATGGCCCAGACGCCGATGTCATGCTCGTTGGCGCGCATGCGCTGCATGTAGAACTGCTGGTCCTGGCCCTTGACGTTGATGTTCACCCCGACGGCGGCCCAGTAGGCCTTGATCAGGTTGCCCGTTTCTGACAGATCCGCGCGCCCGGCATCGACCTCCATGGTCAGCGCCAGCGGTTCGCCGTCGGGGCGCAGACGGAACTTGCCGTCGCTGTCCCAATCCGTCAGCCCCGCCTGATCCAGCAGGCTGTTGGCAAGTTCGACGTCGTAGGTCGTATACATCTGATCCAGGTCTTCCTGCCAAAACAGGGGGCCGGGATGCATGATCGGATTGCGCGGAACGCCCCTGCCGGCGAACCTGAGTTCGTTGATTTCATTTCTGTCCAGGGCGTGGGACAACGCCTGACGCCACCTGACATCGTTGAACAGCTCCCGCAGAACCGGATCGGCATGCGTGTAGTTGAACGCCAAACCCATCTCCGACGCACGCAGATCGGGGTGGAGCCGTGCCGTGAAGTTCGCGGCCTCCTCGTTCTGCTTGTAGAGCGGAAAGTCCGCCAGGGACAGGAACCAGCTGTGGTGCGTACCTTCGCCCGCCAGAATCTTGGCCGTCAGGACCTCGCGGTTCTCCACCACCAGCTTCTGGAGCCGGTCCACGTACGGCAGCTGGTTGCCCTCCGCATCCACTGCCCAGTAGTAGGGGTTGCGGGTATAGGTTGTGTTGCCCTGCGTATCCTGCTTCTCGAACACCCAGGGTCCCAACACGGGCAGATCGACATCCTGCTGTGTCTCTCCCGCATCGCCGTGGTATTGAAATGCCTCGTACCAGGCATCGAAGTTTTCTTCCTTGGCCTTGGCGTCCGCATTCTCGTTGTAGGAGGGGTGCCACTGGGACAGGTACTGCTTCGGCGACCAGGGTGCCAGGGACGGCAGAATGTCGATGATGACCGGATAGGGCACGGCAAAGACAAACTTGAAATTGAAGTCGTCCTCGACCTCCAGCTTCAGGGTTTCGCCACCGGGGGCCAGCTTCTTGTTCACGACCGGGGTCAACTCCTCGTTGAGGAGAATGTCCTCGTACCAGAACGAAACATGCTCGGTGGTGAACGGCGTGCCGTCGGACCACTTCGTGCCGGGCCGCAAACTCACGGACAACACGGTACTGTCGTCGTTGACCGAGAAACTCTCGACGGCAATCGGAACGATGGAACCAAGGTCGTAGGACCTTCCCGCCAGAGCGGCGCCGCGGGCATTGGAAATCTCGAACAGATTGGCCGTGGGATCGGCCACGATGCTCGACAGTTCGCCCCCGTATTTCCCGATTTCCCGCAGGACCGGAAGAACCCAGGGATCGGCCGGCAGCCGCTCGTCCACTGGCGGCAACAGGCCAGCCTGCACCATTTCGCTCAGTTCAGGAGCTTCGCGGTACTTGCCCATCGGCATCGCCGCTTCATCCGCCGCGGGTGCCTCCGCCGGCGCCGCATCGGCCGGAGCATCGGGTTCTCCAGCACCGCAGGCCGCGGCAAGGCCCGTGGCCACGGTGGCTCCGCTGACCACGAGGAATTCACGTCTGGTAATACGTCGAGTCATTGGAAAGCTCCTGACTGGTTGTACCGCAACAAGACCGCGACCACACACGGACTCCGGCAAGGAATCCGGCGTAGCTTCCGGGGATGGGTGCCCCTTGGGCCGGGGAAGTGAATTTTAGCCTATGGCCTCCATCGCAGGTTACGGTGTGCGATGTGGGTGCAGTGCCCCCAACCGAAATGCTCGGGGCCCATATCCAATAGTTGACAGTAGAATTCTTGTGCTGCAATTCCTGTGAAAGAGAGGACCCGACGGCGAACCGGGCTCTCAACCGACACAGTGATAGGGACACCGTGGCCAGCAAACCCAAGTCTACAACGCAAGAGCCCCGGACCGTCATGCGGACGCTGCGCGTGCGTCTGTATCCTGGCACGGGCGCGAACGGCCAGTACCTCGAGCAGTTGGCCGGAGCCTGTCGGTTCTCCCAGAACCACGTGCTGGCCGGGCATGAGACGGACTACCGCACGTGGAAGGCGTCCGGCAAGCTGGGGGAGGTTCCCAGCAGTCCGACCTTCTTCACGCTGGGCCACAGCGGTTCACGCAGTTGCGGAACGCACCCGGCAACGCGTGGCTGAAGGACTACAGCTACGAAGTCGTCCGGTACGCCTGCAACTGGGCGATGCCTACGCCGCATTCTTCGACCCGGATCGTCCGAACCACGGGCGTCCGCAGTACAAGGCCAAGCACTACACACAGCCCACCTTTACGATCCTGTCCGAAGTCCATATCAAGGATGGTTGCCTGCGCATTCCGAAGTTGGGCTGGGTGCGTCTGGCCCCATCCGCAGGTATGCTGACGGCAAGCCTCTGAAGGTGCGGGTCAAGCAGGAGTCGGAGGGCCAGCAGCCGAAGTGGTACGCCTACATCGTATTGAGGTGCCGGTCGACCACCCCGATGTGTACCGGCCCGCAGAGGAAGGAGCCGTAGGCGTGGACCGCAACGTGGGGCAGGCCACGGACAGCACCGGAGCCGTACACGAAATCCCCGACACGATCGTTGAGGACGCGAAGATCAAGCGGTACCAGCGCAGGATGGCCCGGCAGCAGAAGGGCTCGAACCGATACCGCGGCGCGGCCGGCAAACCCCGCAAACTGCATCGCAAGCGCGCCCGGCGCCGGGACACCGCCCACACCGTCGTTCTCGAGGGCCTGAACACCAAGGCCATGACGAAGAGTGCGAAGGGCACGGTCGAGGATCCCGGCCGGAACGTGAAGCAGAAGGCCAACCTCAACCGTGCCATCCTGGCGTACAGGCTGGGGACAGCTGGAGCGCAAGCTGGCGTACAGGGCCGGCCAGGTGGTGTATGTGGACCCAGCCTACACTTCGCAAGCCTGCAGCCGTTTCGGGCACACCGCCGAGTCAAACCGACCGTCGCAGGCGGTGTTCCGATGTGGAGCCTACGGGTTCCGGGCGAATGCCGACCACAATGCGGCGCTCAACATCCTGGTGCGGGCGGGACTGGGGCTGCTGCACGGCGAGGAGCGCTCCCTCCCTGGTCGGTCGCAAGGCCGACCACAGGGCCTCCCGCGACCCGTGAACCAGATATGCATGGTGTCAACCATCGTATATAAGCCCCAATTGCTCTCCTGGCGGATTCCGGAACATCCCTTGCTGCCGGACCTACCGATTCCCAAGTGGCCCGTTGAGTATGTTTTGGATGTCCGTCGGCGGCTTGACACGCCACCCCCCATCCACGCCTGCCTGCAGCCATCAGACAGTCGTGGCATCCAGCTAAGGCGCATGGGCGGGCATCCATGCCGAGTTCGGTGCATCGACGGAACCGAGTTTGCGCATGCGGACTGCCCGTGCCACGGTTCGGGCCTTGGCGCCTCCAAATCGCCTCTGACTGCCGGAATTGGCTGTTCTATACTGCCAATCCTCCAACAGTCAACGACTGCGAACCCGCCACATGACCCGTGTCATCTCCACCAGCGAAACAATCCGGAAACCGCCCGCCGAGGTCTGGGAAGTTCTCACCGACTGGCCAAAAGCCACAGCCTGGATGCCTTCCGTAACTTCGATGCTGGCCGAGGGGCCGACTCAAGTGGGTACAAGGCTCAGCTATAGAACGCGCGGCGACACCTTTCACTCCACCATCACGGAACTGGACGAACGACGGAGACTAACCCTCAAGACCGAGCACGGCAGCGTGACGGCGGATTATACCTACGACTTGGAGGATGTTGCCGAAGGCACCAGAATATCGCTCAATGCCACTTGCCAGTTGTCCGGCCATCAATGGTTCGGACCCATCCTGCGTTTGATGATGAGGCTGACCGACGGCAAGCAGATAAAGAAACTCAAGCGCGTGGTCGAGGACGCCTAACCATGGCTTGCCCCTCGATCCGGACACCGGGTCCAACCAGGCCCGCTTTGCCGGACCACACAGTCCGGATCCGCTGAACGGCACCAGCTGCAAAGCTTTGCGGACGCACCGAGGAGTCCGTGCTTCGGGTGCACCGTGACTGACTGGTCCAACTGCCGGCATCCAAAACCACGGGACGATGCCCTTGACAATCCCACCCGCATCTCCCGGGTTCCCCAGGGGGTTTCGGCCGGAGCGTTTGACAGATGGTGCCGGCCGACGAACAGGCACGGTTGGCTCGTTACCCCCTCCTGGCCGGTGCACGAGGGAATTGGTCACACCAGAACCGGCAGCACCTCGAAACAGGCACAGGAGAAACTTACGGCCACCCTTGCCGAAACACCGGACCGCGGATCGTAGGGGATTTGGTTGAAAACACCTCAAGCCGGCAAGGACAGTCCAGTATTTTGGGAGGAGCCATGCGCATAGCGGTAACCGGCGGAAGCGGTGCCATAGGCACCTATGTGTGCCGCGAACTCAGCGAGCAGGGGCACGACGTGGTCTGCCTCGACACGGCCGAACCCAAGATCCCAATGGAGTTCCGGCAGTGTGACCTGACATCCCTCGAGGCCACATCAAAGGCCGTTTCGGGCTGCGAACAGATCGCGCATCTGGCGGCGCTCCTGGGCACCTCCGGCGACCTGCCGCGGGAAACACTCCTGGGACGGAACACGATGCTTGCCTACAACGTGTTTGAAGCCGCCCGCCGGACCGGCATTCGCCGGGTGGTGTATGCCGGCAGCGAGTGCGGTTCCGGCTTTGGCATCCACGAAGCCGAGTTGGTGCCGCTGTACCTTCCCATCGACGAGGAACATCCCCTGTGGCCTCACGAGGCGTACAGCCTGTCCAAGTACTTCGGAGAACGCATCGGGGCCAACTACGCCAGGGCATTCGGCCTGGAAGTGGTGTCGCTGCGCTACCCCCACGTTTGGCTCCGGCGCAATGTTGAAGCGGTGAAGCATATGGTGGTGCAGACGCGCCGAGGAAACGGACTGGCAGCACTGGAACCGAAGGACTGGCTGGGAGCGTACATCGCCGTACGGGATGTCGCGCGTGCCTTCGCCGCTGCCCTGAGCTTCCAATTCGGGTCCGCAGACATATCGTTCGAGGCGTTTTACCTGTCTGCCTGCAACACTTGCATCGAAGTCCCCACACTGGAGCTGGCACGATCCAGATTTGGCTCGGTGCCTCCTCTCAAGGATGCGCGGTTGTTTGAAGGCAACCCCCATGCAAGCATGTTCGGCATCCGCAAAGCAGAACGGCTTCTGGACTGGAAACCAGTCTGGACCTGGCAGAACTTTGAGCAATGGGAACTGTAATGGGATGCGCTTTCTATGAGATCGAGATGCAAGGAGGGGATGGAATCAGATAGTCGCGGGGCGTTGCTGCCGCCTTGTATCCAGCTACAGCAGACCATCTCCCGGCAGCCTGCACGACACGCGCCGCGCCCCATCCACCGGCAGCACAGTCCACAAGCCCCGCCTCATGGTCAATGGCTCGCACAGGGGATCGAAGGTGCCCGGTTCCTGAGGTGGACAAGCCACTTCAGGTCGTTTTCCGAAGTCCATATAATTCCGCATTGTGAACATCGTTCGCACGCGGTTGGCTCTTGGAGGGTAGACATGGCGGAGTTCGCCTATCCCAACTTGGACGGCCTGGACAAGGCTTACGCCCGGGATGGTTACGCCATCGTGCGGCAGGTCATTGACGAAAGCCTCGTGGCGGAGGCCAACCGTCATGTGGATTGGCTGATCGAACACAATCCGGATTTGCAGCCGGAGCGGCTTGGCTACTGGCTGACGCCCACCGATCCGTTTTGGATGCGCCTGGTCTCCGACCCGCGCATTGTCGATGTGGCCGCAGCCGTAGTGGGCCCTGACGTGGCCCTCTTTGCCGCGGACTACATCGCCAAGCCTCCGGGCACAGGTCAGCGCGTGGCTTGGCACCAGGATGCCAGCTACTGGCCGTTGGAACCCATGCAGGTGGTTACACTGTGGGTTGCCTACACCGAATCCAACCGGGCCAACGGCTGCGTGCGGGTCATTCCGGGCACGCAGCACATGTCTCTGCAGCCGCGCAACCCCGACGAAACCGATTACCAGGGCGAGATGCTGAGGGGAATGGACCAGTCCCTGATTTCTGCAGACGACGCCGTCGATTTCATTCTGGAACCCGGCGATATCTCCCTGCATCATCCCATGATCATCCACGGCTCCGAGGCCAACACGAGTTCCAGGTGGCGCCGGGGCGGTACCTACCAGTACATTCCAACCACCACCGAGGTGACCCAGGAGGACTGGCCGGTCTTCCTGCTCAGGGGCACCGACACGGTGGGCAGAAACACCTACCGGGAATTGCCAAGGTACGTTCCCGGCCAACACATGCCATTTAGAGGATGCGAGGCATGGCCATAATCCAACTATCGCCGGCGCCCCGGTCCCCCATGGTGGGGCAATCAATTCCATGACCGCGGCTGACACCACCGCCGGCCAAGTAGCCGGCAAACTGCACAAACCGCGCCTGAGCCACTTGGCCCGGCGCGAGGAAATCGTGGGCTATCTGATGGCAGCCCCTTGGCTGCTGGGCATTCTATGGTTGTATTTCAGCCCGTTCGGGACGGCCCTCTACCTTTCACTGACGGACTATGACATTCTCACCGCCCCCAAATGGATAGGTTTCGAGAACTTCGACACGATGTTGACGGACGATCCTCTCTTTTGGAAATCCCTGAGCGTCACCACGATTTACTCGGTGGCATCCATACCATTGCAGATTGTCCTTGGTCTATTCCTGGCCATCCTGCTCAACACACGCATCAGGGGACTGGCTTGGTTCAGAACCCTCTACTACCTTCCGGCCGTCCTGTCCGGCGTGGCCGTTTCGTTCCTCTGGATTTGGGTGTTCTCCGCCGACTGGGGTGTCCTGAACTTCCTGCTATCCCTGGTCAACATCGAGGGCCCCAACTGGCTGACCAGTGAGGACTGGGCACTGACTGCCCTGATCGTGATGAGCCTCTGGGGCGTTGGTGGCGGCCTGGTGATCTACCTTGCCGGGCTGCAGGGTGTCCCGACCGAGCTGTACGAAGCGGCCGATATCGACGGTGCCGGCCGCTTCCGCTCCTTCTACAACATCACCCTGCCGATGGTGTCTCCGGTCATCCTGTTCCAGCTCATCATGGGCATCATTCGAGCCCTGCAGGTGTTTACGGAGGGCTACGTCATGACCCAGGGCGGCCCCAACAATGCAACCTTGTTCTACATCCTCCACCTGTATCGCAACGCGTTCCGGTTTCTCCACATGGGCTACGCCAGCGCCCTGGCCTGGGCGCTCTTTCTGTACATCCTGTTGTTGACTCTGGTAGTACTGCGTTCATCCAGTGTCTGGGTCTTCTACTCGGGCGAGATCAAGGGGCGCGCCAGATGACAACCCAAACTTCCGCACTGCCGCCCGCTGCGCGCCGGCGTTCGATGGCTCCGATCGTGGCCCGGCACGTGGAAAAGGCGATCATCTACTTCCTGCTGTTGGCTGGGGCCGTGATCATCATGATTCCGCTCTGGTGGATGCTCTCAACCTCGATCAAGCATCCCAAGGAAGTGTTCGCGTTCCCGCCAACCTTTCTCCCCGCGCAGTTCATGTGGAACAACTACACGGACCTCTTCATCAAGGCGCCGTTTCACATTTACATCTTCAACACGACCTACATCGTGATCATGGACCTAATAGGAACCGTGGCCACGGCCAGCATGGTTGGCTACGCCTTCGCCCGGCTGCGCTGGCGGGGCCGGGACATCTTCTTCGTGATCACCTTGGCCACAATGATGCTGCCAGCCACCGTGCTCCTGATTCCGCGCTACATCATCTTCAACGAAATCGGCTGGACGAACTCTTTCAAGCCCCTCTGGGTGCCGGCCTTCTTCGGCTATGCGTTCTTTATCTTTCTCATGCGCCAGTTCTACGCCACGATTCCGCACGAACTGGACGCCGCGGCGCGCATTGACGGCGCCAGCGAGTTCGGGGTCTGGTGGCGCATTCTCGCCCCTCTCACCAAACCGGCACTGGCGGCCTGCGGCATCTTTACCTTCAATGCCACCTGGAACGATGTCCTGGGCCCATTGATCTACTTGACCTCGGAGAGCAAAAGCACGTTGGCGTTGGGTCTGATGCAGTTTCGGGGCCCTCACCGGACCGACTGGCACTACCTCATGGCAGCATCGACCCTGGCCATGCTTCCGGTCGTGATCATCTTCTTCTTCGCCCAGAAGTACTTCATTCAGGGCATTACCTTCACGGGACTCAAAGGGTAGGCAAATCCTGCGTTCCTGATGGCGGATTCTGCACACCGGCCCTTCGAATCGGGAGCATGAATGGGCACTCCTGACGGTGGCACACGTTGCAGGCCCGTTGAACATTCCGGACCTGTCCCAGGCCGAATTGGGCCCCAACCAAGCTGCATGCAGGTGCCTGCGCTCGGCCGGTCCCGGCATCGTGAAGACCGGTTCCGGCTTGAGAAGGGCTGCTACCAATGAATGTTACCGGCATTGACTGCCACATCCTCCTGGTCCCGGAGTACAGCGTCGCAGCGAATTCTTCCGCCCAGGACAATTTGGTCGTCGAGGTCCACGCCGACAACGGTCTGACCGGCATTGGCGAGACGGACACCAATCCCTGGGTGGCCAAGGCCTGCATCGAAGCTCCCGGCACCCACGTCATGGGACAAGGCCTGAAGGAAATGCTCCTGGGCCGCGATCCGGAGGATGTGGAAGCAATCTGGTGGGACCTCTATAACGGTTCCAAGATGACCGGCCGCCGAGGCGCCCTGATTTGTGCGATGGGCGCCATCGACATGGCGCTCTGGGACCTTCGCGCCAAGGCCCGGGATGTTCCAGTCCACCGGCTCTTGGACGATCCCGCCCGAGATTTCATTACCCCGTACGCGTCGCTGCTGCCGGACGGCAACACGGTCGAAGAGTACGGCGACTCACTCCTGTATAAGCTGACGACCGCCCGTGACCTCGGGTACAGGGCCGCCAAGCTCGAGATCTGCATCAACGGACCCTACAGCCACAACGGTCTGCAGGAGGACGACGCCCTCGGTGTGGCCATGGTCGAGGCGTGCCGCAAGGCGGTGGGACCGGATTTCACCCTGATGGTGGACGTGGCCTATTCGTGGCCGGACCGGGAGACCGCGCTACGCGTGATTCAACAGTTGGCGCCTCTGGACATTTTCTTCCTGGAGACGCCCCTGGACATTGACGACCTGGAAGGACATGCCTGGCTGCAGGAGCGATCGCCGATACCGCTGGCCGCCGGCGAGTGGCAGAACACCCACTTCGAGTTCGAGGACCTGGCGCTGCGCGGCAAACTCGACGTCCTGCAGCCGGACATCGGCCGCGTGGGCGGCTTCACGCCGGCCCTGAAGGTTAGGGACCTGGCCGCCCGCACCGACCGGCTGATCGTCCCGCACTGCTGGAAAACCGGCATCGGCATCGCCGCGAGTGCCCACTTTGCTGCCGTGTCGCCCATGTGCCCGTACATCGAGTTCCTGCCGGCCAACCTGTCTGAATCGGCACTGCGACAGGAACTGACCCATGACGAAATCAGACTTGAGGACGGCGTCATTCCGCTGCCCCGGCAACCGGGCCTGGGCGTGGAACTGAACCGGACTGCATTGGAACGATACAAGGTTGGTTGAACCGGAGGCACGCGGACATGAAGACGGATGCCGAACAGGCTTTCTTCCTCGAGCACGGATACCTGCACGTGCAGGGAGTCCTGGATCGGGAACAGGTCGATTTCTACTGCACGGAATTCGACCGGGTGTGGGAACTGGAAGCACCCAAGGTCAACCAGCACAAGCTGCTCAAGTACCAGTCGTTCATCGACCTGATCGAGCATCCGCCCATCCTGGAGCGGCAACAGGCGATTTTCGGCAATCAGACCCAGTTGCTGCAATACGACCTGCTGCGGCAGGATGCCAACAGCAACATGCCGGCCCGCAGTTGGCACCGGGACTTCATCTTTCCCGGCGATCGGCCCCACTCCATCAACACCATTGTTTACCTGGATCCCATGTCGCACGAGCGGGGCCCGACCTGCGTGGTTCCGGGCACCCACCGCGGCGAGGAATATCCGCCTCTGGACCGTATACACACGTCCCTGCCCAGGGAGGTGGAGGTGCTGGCCGAACCGGGGGACGCGGTATTCATCAACGGCGCCATCTGGCATTCGGGCGGCGCCAACCGTACCCAGGGCCTGCGCCGTGGCATCTTTCTCTACTTCGGATGGTGGTGGATGAAACGGTATGAACACGAGACGGACCTGCCATGGCAGGCCAAGGCCAATGCCTCCGAACTGCGCCTCCAACTACTGGGACTCAAGATGCCCGATCGGGACGTGCACCAATACGACCCCACCCTTTAGCTCCCACAGCAGCCGGACCCGGCGGACAGCCGCGCGGGCTGGCGCCACCAGCCTCTACATTAGTCAGCACCGTTTAGCACAAGGTTCTTTATGCACAGACGCATACAAGTGAAAACACCCGATCCCCAAGACCTGGATGCCCAAGAGCAATGCTTCCGCGACCATAGTTGCGTTGTCATCCCGGATCTTCTGTCGCCCGACCTCGTCCGGGAGATGAACGAAGCCATGGACCGAGACATCCAGGCCAACCCGTTCATGTGGTGGACCACCGGCTCCCGCAACTACAACTGCAACCTCCTATTGAACGAGCCGGTGTTTGAACACGCCATCCGACCGCCCCGGCTGTTGGCCCTGCTGGAGCGGCTCATGGACGGACCATTCTGTTTTGAGGAACTGGCCGTGCGGCACCGCACCGGTGAGACCACTGCGGTGCCCACCGACTGGCATCGCGACCGCAACTATTGGGATGAGCATCCCTTGCGCCTCGACTATCCCCAAATCATCTACTACCTGACCGATGTGGATGAAACCACCCACTGCTTCTCCATCAGTCCGGAACCGGCCGCGGGCCCGACCCTGCCACCACAGGAACACTTGGAGCGCGGGGGCATTCTTGACTTCCATGGCACGGCCGGCAGCGGCATTCTGTTCAATGCCGCCACGCTCCACGGCGTGACCCTGCGCGAGACGAACAAGGTGCGGCGCACCATCCAGGTCTACTTCGGCCATCCCGATCGGGCCCCCGTGAGTGATGTCACGCTGATGCCACCCCGCCTCTGGCGGGACCACCATGACCCGGAAATCCGACGCTTCTACGGGAAATTCAACCGGTATTCCAGGGTGGTGCTAGGCGGACTGGGCATTTTGGATACGTGAGGCGGCCGGACCGCCGGTGCCGAAGTCAAGCGGATTTCAGGGTTTAGTACCCTTAGCTCTGTTGCGATCGCACGACATCGCAACTTCACATTCCGTCTGTCAAACAGGGAGAAATTCCTATGACCATGTTGGAGAAACGAAGTCAACTGGGCCGACGCGCGTTTCTGCGCCTGGCGGCAGGTGCCTCCGCCACGGCGGCGCTGGTCGCCTGTGCACCGCCGACGGCTGCACCTTCGGAAGAAGCCGGTGAAGCCGCCGACATGGAGCAGATCGAGATCGGCTTCGCTTGGTGGACAGGTGGCGAACAGGCCAACGCTCTGTTTGAGGAAGCAGTGGATCGTTTCGAGGCTGCTTTCCCCAATATTCATGTAGTGCGCGACTCCGTGCCCTACGGCGAGTTCCACACCAAGATCTTAACCGGGTATGCCGGAGGCGATGCGCCGGACTGCCACGGGGTGCCCTGGGGTACCGTCTGGTCTATGGCCCACAGGGGCGTCCTCCTGGACATGAACGGTTTGGTTGAAGGCGATCCCGAAATCGACTGGGAAGGCATGTGGCCGGCTGTGACTGAAGGATGTTACTACCCGCCGGGCACCATCATCTCCCTGCCCCGCGAGTCGTTTGGTCTGCGGCTCTACTTCTACAACAAGACCATCTACCAGGAAGCGGGAATCGATACTCCGGACGTGGCGATGGATGCCGGCGATTGGAATGCCGGCAACTGGACCTGGGATGCTTGGCGGGAACAGGCGGGCCAACTGACCCAGTTCGACGAGAACGGACGCCGGACCATCATGGGCTCCAACCAGAGCGCCGACTACTGGAACCTGCACACGGTGATCCCGTCGTTCGGGCATTCCATGTTCAACGAAGACGTGACCCACTTCAACCTGGATGCCGAACCAGTGGTGGCCTGGCTGGAGACGCTGCCCGTGATGATCAACGAGGAACGATCGCTGGGCAAGCCCGATGAGACCGCCGATTTTGACTGGGCCTCCAACGGAAAGCAGGCCATCGTCCGGTCCTCCACTTGGTCCATCCCCAACTACCGCGTAAGCTGGGAGGACATCGACTGGGACTTTGTGCCTCCTCCCAGGGGCTCCCACGGCCACTCGAACTTTGTCGGCAACGACTACCACTCGATCAACGGCACCGGGACCGCCAACGTCGACGCGGCTTGGGAACTGCTGAAGTTCATCAATTCGCCAGGCGAAGATCTGTGGTGGGCCCAGAACTTCTTCGGAGCCCCCTTCCGCAAGGAGAACGTTGAGCCTTGGGCCAACAGCCTGAACGAAATTCTGCCGCGCAACGGGTGGAAGTACATGCTGGACATGACCAACACGGCAACGCCGTGGACTCCGGTCCCGTTCCAGGAAGAACTGAACACCATCCACTCCAATGAAATTGGTCAGGCCATCCTTGGTGAACGGCCGGTTCAGGAAGTGGTTGACAGCATTACGAGCAAGATCGACGCCATGATCGCGGAATTCGAATAGGCCGCAGTCCTGCACCGATCCGGCCGGCGGTGCCCGGAGCATCTCACTCCGGGCATTGCCGGCTTTTTGTTGCCTCCCTTCAAACTGCATCAAACGGCCCCGGACACATCCGGGGCCGTTCTACACAGTGGAGCTGTTGGGGGCGGACGAAGGCGGAGCGTGCTCCTGCCCGTCCGAACTTCAGATGATGAACTCGCGCAGGTGTCGTCCGCAGTCTTCGGCGTAGATTTTCTGCAGGGCTTCCTTAACGATCTGGCGTACCCGTTCACGCGTTATGTCAAACTCCTTGCCGAGGTCGTCCAACGTCAGCGGCTCCTGATCGTCCAGTCCGAACCGGTTGTTGATGATGCCCCTTTCTCGGGGATCAAGGTCGTTCAACACGTCGTTGACCTGTTCCTTCATGATTTCAATGCTGGCGGCTTCGGCCGGTTCCGGCGAATTTTCGTCCTCGACGATATCCAGCAACAGCGCATCTTCGCCGTGGTGCACCGGTGAATACAGGCTGACAGGGGCCGTGTCCAAGCTGAGCAGGTTTCTGACTCTGTCAACGGCCTCTTCGGCCACGGCCCGCACATCCTCGTCCGCCACCAGGTGACAGGCGTCGGTTGTCAACACCCAATCCGGGATCAACTCCTCAATCGATCGATCCAGATGGCCGGTTTCCAGACACAGCTCCAGCAGCGAGGGATCGCGGCCCAGCAATCCTCGCAGATGCTTGCGCGTGCGCTCGATTTTCTTCAGCTTGTCAACGACGTGCACCGGTAGTCGAATCGTGCGCGCCTGGTCCGCCAAAGCCCGGCTGATGGACTGACGAATCCACCACGTGGCATAGGTGCTGAACTTGAAACCGCGGGTGGGATCGAACTTCTCGACCGCCTTCATCAGGCCGACGTTCCCCTCCTGAATCAGGTCCAGGAAGCTGACGCCGTTGTTGCGCTGGCGGTTGGCTTGGCTGATGACCAGGCGCAGATTGCAGTTGGCCAGCCGTTCCTGGGCCATCTGGCCGTCCGCAATCACCTGGGCCAGTCGTCCGCGCTCTTCGGGATCCGTCTCGTAATCCAGCCTGGCGCGGGCCTGGCCGGCATGGATCATGGCCGTGGCCAGCAACTTCTCCTCGTCCGCGGTCAGAAGCGGATGCCGCCCCACGTCGCGCATGTAGACCTGGATGGGATCCAGCGATCCGGCCCAGTCCGCCGGTCCGGCATCCGTCAGCGGCGCCCCCACCTGTCTGATGGCAACGGCGCCGTCGTCCAGACTGGTCGAATAGCGGGTGTCGATTACAGCCATGGTGTTCACCTATGCTACGTCGTTTGGGTCGATGATGGTTACGAATGGGCCAAAGCCGCCACCCTGACGGGCTGCAGCGGGTTGTATGTGTGTTGGTGGTCTTGAATCACACGCAAGTCCGCCATCACTGCAAGAAAAGCGTCGGGATCCTGCTCAATGTCAATCGTCTCGCGGTACTGTTGCAACTGCAGCGCGCGCATCTCCAATAGCAACCTCACTACCTCCCTGGACGCTTCCGAATTGGTGTTGCCTTCCATTACCTGCCCGGACAGCACGTCGTCCTGTTCATTCAACACGCTTCGGAAGTAATCGACCGCTGACGGGTCAAGTCCCGCCTCGAATTGGTCGCGATCCCACTCGGCGTCCGGATCGATGTTCAGCAACCGACCGTACAGGTTCCGCGCCTGGTTGTTGATGAAATCCTCGGGGGACAGCATTCGCAGGTTCGGTTCAAACCCTGCCAGAATATGGTTGATCTGCTCGCGCAGTCGATGCGGATCGCGCAACAGGACCAACAGGACCTTCCGCTCCAGCCGATGGCGCCGGGACCCGCGTTCCTGGAGCTGCACGGCGGGCCGTCGGAAGGATTCCTCCCGCTCGACAACGGTGCCCGTCTCCTCCGTCTCCGTGCCCGCATCCGGTTTGGGCATCCGCATCCGGTCGGCCACCATGCGCTGCAACAGTCCCGGTGCGGTGGCAAAACGGGATTCCAACTGCTTGACGTATTCGTCCCGCGCGATTTCCTGATGGACTTCCGCCAGGACTTCCACCAAGAGCTCGACGGCCGCCTGTTTCTGCTCGGGAACCTCAAGGCGGAAGGCTCGCTCGACATGGTTCGCATAGAAGTTGACGAGAGTCAGGGCGCGTCCGACGACCTCCTTCCAACCGTCGGCATCCTTCCGAATCAGGTCGTCCGGATCGCGCCCTTCCGGCATCGATGCAATCCGCAGGGCCATTTCAGGACGATTGTGGCCGGAGTTCCGATCATCCCGATTGCGGGCGCGCAGCGTGGCCCGAGCCTTCTCCAACCCCCGCAGTGTCGCCTGCTGGCCGGCGGCGTCCGCGTCAAGGGCAAACACCACCTGCGACGTATACCCGCGCAACAGCCCCAACTGAGCCGGGGTCACTGCGGTGCCCAGGCAGGCAACCGTGTTTGCGAACCCGAACTGATGGGCCGTGACGACATCCAGATACCCCTCCACCAGCACGGCTTCGCCAAGTCTGCGGATGGGTCCGGCTGCGTGTTCGATGCCGTAGAGCACCTGGCTTTTGTTGAACAGGGGCGTGGTCGGCGAGTTGATGTACTTGGCACCTTGCGCCTCGCCGTCCAATGCGCGCGCTCCGAAGCCCACAACCCGGCCGCGGGCATCCCGGATAGGGAACATCAGCCGGCCGCGGTACCGGTCCCGATAGGAACCCCTCGCCTCGTCGTGGTAGAGCAATCCCGTCTGCAGAACGTGGCTTTCGGAAAAGCCCTGGCCTTGCAGAAAGGACACCAGACTGTCCCATGACCTGTCACTGTAGCCCAACTGGAATGCATCGACCATCTCCGGCGCCACACCGCGTTGCTTCAGATAATTCCGGGCGACCTTGCCTTCGTTGGTTTCGTGCAGGGCCGTGGCAAAGAAGGCGGCGGTTCTGCCCATAATCTCCCGCACCGGGTCCAGGGGATCAGGGGCCTGCCGTTTCCGCGCCAATTCCACGCCGGCCTCGGCCGCGAGCTTCTTGAGCGCATCAAAAAACTCCAGTCCCTCCACCTTCATCAGGAACTTGAAGAGATCACCGCCCTCGCCGCAGGCGCCGAAGCAGTGCCAGGTGCCTCGCTCGGGCGACACCACGAAACTGGGAGTCTTCTCCTGATGAAACGGGCAACAGGCCTTATAGCTGCTGCCGGCACGGATCAGCGTGACGTAGCGTCCAATGAATTCCACCAGATCGATCCGGTCCCGGATCTGTTCACGCTCGTCCATGCGGCTTCACAAAGACAACGACCGCGTCAAGGGGCCCGAGTATCCAGGTCTTGATATATCGACCGCGCTGCCTGGAGCAGTTCGGCAAAGGGCATGGCCCGAAACACGTTGCCCTGCGACCGGATGTCGCCGTTCATGAAGGACTTGCGGAAGGAAGCCTCCTCCATCAGGATGCGGTGGAGCAGGTCGACTGGCAGGTACAGTTCCAAGTCTGCCCGGCCCGGCCTTGGATCCCAAAACACATCCTGAAGGCGCCCATCCACCAAAATCTCCTGATCCATGCCCTCCAGCCGGACCCGGACCACCAGGCCGGAGGTACCGAACGCCTGCATCGCCGCCGTTTCCTTTTGCAGGCGCTCAAAGGTGGTCTGTAATCGGAGGATCACCGGGTGGTCTGCGGTCGAGTTCATGTCTTGGCTGCAACGCGAAGCCAACGGGTTGCGATGCCCTGCGGTGGGCTCGCACTCGCCGCTGTCTGTCGGTCAATGCGCCCGGGCCGGCGGGTGGGATCCGATGAGGTGGTATGGAGACGAAGGGCGGCGATCAGGCCGCCAGGCTGAAATCCGGGATGCGGGCACGGCACCGCCCGTGTTCCTATGCCACAATCCTAAGTAGGCGCGCAGACCAGAGCCGGATCGATTTCGGACCTGTGTCTGACATGCCGGCTGCTCTGTTCAGGGTCGCTGCACGCTGGCCTGGCCGCTCGGGCACACCCCTTTCAACACAACCCGGATTCCACCATGCAAGCCATGCAACATGTTTCGCCTCCCATCGGCCATACCGGCCGCATCCGGGCTTCCATGCAACCCCTCGCCGTCGTGTGGGCCATCGCATGGCTGGCTTTGCTGGTTGCCGGCTGTCAAGTCCCAGTACCCACCGCGCCACCGGAGGGTTCAGTGCCGGAGGCAGGGGCTGTCGCCCCCGCAGGCTCACCGATTGAAGACCCACCAATTGCGATTGCACGCACCGTCGAGAGCAGACCGATTGAGGGACGCAATCCGATCAACACTCGGGCGTGGTCGACCGACTTTACGAAACGCACCATCGACCTGTCCGAAATCATCTCCGGTGGGCCCCCCAAGGATGGCATACCGTCCCTGGACACCCCCCGCTTCGAAACCATCGCCGACGCGGAGGACTGGCTGACGGACACGGATCCGGTCATTGTGTATGAACATGGCGGACTGGCGCGGGCCTATCCGCTGGCGGTCCTGATATGGCACGAAATTGTCAACGACGAGATCGCCGGCCGGCCGGTCACCGTGACGTTCTGCCCCCTGTGCAACGCAAGCGTCGTGTTCGATCGCCGAGTTGGCGACATGGTGCTCGACTTCGGCACGACCGGCAGTTTGCGCCACAGCGACCTCGTGATGTACGACCGCCAGACCGAAACCTGGTGGCAGCAGTTCACGGGGGCCGCCATTATCGGCGAACTGGCCTCGACCCAGTTGACATTCCTGCCCAGCCAGGTGCTTGGCTTTGGTCGATTTCGCGATTTGTTTCCCGCCGGTGAAGTGCTTCAGCGCCCGCTGGACCAGTTCAGTCGCAACTACGGAATGAATCCCTATGTCAACTACGACACGTACGGCAACGGCCTGAGCCGCAACGAGAACCTGGTGCTGTTCGCGGGTGAACCGGATCCAAGGCTCAAGCCCCTGGACCGCGTGGTGGGGATCCTGTTCCCGGACCACAGCAGCGTGGCCATTCCCTTCGACCTGGTCCGGGACCGCACCGTGGTCCAGTACGACCTGCCCAACGGCGATCCGGGGATTGTGGTGTTCTTCGAGGAGGGCATGTCTTCCTCCCTGTCCGAAGCGAACATTGGCACGGCCCGGGACATCGGGAGTGTCGGGGTATTCAGCCGGGTTCTGAATGGTCGGCTTCTGCAGTTCGAAGTCGCGGACGACGGTACTGTCCGGGATGCACAAACCGGAAGCAGTTGGAATATCCGAGGCGAGGCGACCGCCGGGGCGCTGCAGGGATCGACCCTGGAACTGCAAACCGCCTTCGACCACTTCTGGTTTGCCTGGGCGGCATTCCTGCCCGACACCGAACTCGTAGCGGCGAACTGATCTCCGGTGGCAGGCACTCCAGGGTCCGGGGCCGCCGGCTAAGCATTTCGGATGGACAAATGTG
>JAAXGZ010000004.1 GCA_012271135.1 Caldilineales bacterium
ATGGGAGCTTTACCTACCCCTATCAGAGCCCCCTTCCCCAGGCCGTTTGGGCCTGGGGATCGGCTTTCATGTGGCGGGGCCGCGGTATCCTGAGCCGGATCCCCAGCTGCGGCAACAGCGTACAAGCTGCCGACGGTGCAGGCCACCCGAACTGCGCCTCAATCCAGTCCCGAACAGCCCTCGAGCTACGGCCATCTGTTCCTCCTCCTTGTTTTCTACGAAAGTCGTGATTCTGGCAGGCTTTCGCGCATCACACATGGATCGCTCAGCAGTATTGACCAGCAGATGCAGGATCCAGTCGGTATGCTTATCCGTTTGGAACAGATCATCGCTTGGTCGAGGCCTTTCTTGGTGGTGGCACGGCACGGCGGAACGCGTGCGCTGCGCGCCCTCTGTCCGTGCGCAATTTTCACGGCCGCGGTATCCTACTTGTCCAGTTCTTGAAGGCATTCTTCAACCAGCAGATAAGGTTGGGTGCGGCAACGTGCGAAGGCCTTGGGCTCGCTGGTTTGGACTCATCTCCCAAGCGTCTTCTACTGCGTGGGGATCGAGGCTCAACGTGATGTATCTTGTCAGGTATGGCGTGTAGGTATTTGTTAAAAGGGGCGAAGGGATATACTGTCGTGTATCCTCCTTTGAGATTCCCAACGCTTACTTGCTATAGTCTTTCCTTGTGCCGCTGTCTTACCCGTTCTCTACATAAATTGCAATGATATCTTCTATGAGTGCATGGTGGACACAGCATCCACTGTGGCATCGTACCTACATCCATTGGCGTGTTGGCCGGCGCCTTTTCAGCTGGCCTTTAGGGTTGACTCTGCTCTACCTGCTCTTGTCACTTCTCACGCTGGACGAAGCTCCAGCATTTGGCAAGAGTGTGCTGGAATATGGGATGTTTTTTGTACCCTTGATGACGATGTGGGTAGTGCCGCGCCTGATTCCTGTATGGAGTGAGAGTGGATGGCAGATCGCATCCAAACTCTCACGGTGGCGATTGGTGCTGGAGCACAGTCTGCTAGGGTTGGTATTTTTCAGTGTTCTGTGGACATTGTTCCTGTGTTTGGCTTGGGTCGTCTATGGGGTTTCCAGCGACCAATATGGTAGTCCTGAAGTTCCCGTCACTTTTTCTTTTGTATGGTGGCTCTGGCTTAACGGACTGGTCAACTTGTTTTTGTTCACGGGATGTGCGGTTGTGGGTAGAACTTGGTGGAATGGCGAGGCCGCGGGTTTCCTAGCTGCAGGTTTGTGGATAGGAAGCCTTGTACTGGCCCGAGTTGATGGTTGGTTCCAGGAGTTTCTCCCTTTCGATGCTTATTTCCGCATAGCCAGGCAGGAAATTGATCTCCAAACTCCAGAGTTTGGTCTACAGGTAGGCTTGCTTTGTCTGGTGTCGTTGGGGATGTGGTCTGTAGGCATCTGGTCTGCATCGACACATTGGGGACCGCCGCGTATGCGTAAAGTCCTGAAATACCAACCCGATGCCCAAAGTACACTGTTCTCCATCACCCTTAACTGGGGACTGCACGGGCCGTTCTGGTTGCGTATGGCGTGGTTGGAATTGAGGTGGGCACTACGACGCAGGGCTCTGTGGGGGTATCTGGTGATACCCACAGGACTGCTCCTGATCGTCGCGAGTTTCTATCGGGGTGCCGTGATCACGGACTACATTCCGCTTATGATGTCCAATGCTCTATTTTTTGCACCTCCGCTGCTTGCAGTGCTGGTGGCACCAGTCCATGCCCGCAATGCGTCTTCAGACCGAGACTGGTTCTGGAGTACACCGGCAGTGTGGACCCAGACCGCCTTGGCACAACTGATGGTGTATGGTGTTCTGGCCTTGGGAACCACACTGATATGGGGCAGTGCGCTCCTTGGGTGGGGCATCGTGCAAGAGTACTGGTCTTGGCCGCAGGCCCATGCTCTGTTATGGCCCTTGGGGTGCCTGTGGCTCCCGATGGTCCTGGCACAGGTTTGTCTTATCAGTGGGCTGTCACTCTTGTTGAGACGGGCCTTGGCGGTGATCGCTTTGGCATGTGCGATCACCGTGGGCTTGTGGATAGGCACGGACCTGCTGACTCTGGTGATCCCGCATGATATCGCACTGGTTTCTCTGCATTTCAATCCCATTACCGGGCCGGGTCCCGAGCAGGTATTGGCCGGGTCGCTGGTGTTGTTCTATCTGGCCATGGGGCTGGGTCTCTGGCTGGTGGCCCTGGCAGTTTTTCCCGTGTGGGAACGCCGTGTTACCTGGACGCGGCGAATGCAGTGGGCAACCGGGTGCATTGCTTGTGCGGGATTGGGACTGGGGTTTCTGGCGGGCGTGAACTATGGACAGCAGGCACGAGGACTGCGGGTGCCCGTCACGGCCACTGCCTACAATTATGCTTGGACCGTACTCGAAGTCAACCACAGGGCTCGCATTGATGATGGCACTGTGACTGTGGAATCCCGGCTGGCAATGTCCCCGCCACTGGAAGGTGCGGGATATGAGCTGGAACTGCAGTTGAATCCAGGCCTGTACCTGCGGGAGGTTGTGTGGGAGGATCGGTCTCTGACCTGGACGCGCACGGGTGAAGTTGTGCAAGTGGCGCTGCCTGTAGGGGCAGAGCAATCCCTGACTGTGGAGCCTCTGGTCCTGGTTTTGCGCTATGCCGGCTGGCCAATCCTTCTGCGCGAGGATTACTCTCTGCCCATTACTGGAGGGGTTTTGGTCAGCCGTCCGATCAATCTCTACCCTCGCGCCAGCATCAGCTATGCCGATGCCCCATTTCTACAGTGGTTTCGGGACAGCGACTGGACTGTCTGGCCCCTTACCGGCGGCCCCCATTTGGCGATTCATGCAAATACATGGTCCATCGATCTGTCCCAGACCGCCTATCCAGTCATTGCAGCGCCAGGGGGTGTAATGCGTACCGTAGGCGATCGGGTGCACTACAGTTGGCGGGAGGCACCACCCTCGGTCCTCCTGCTGGCAGGACCATATGATCCGCCTACCGTTGGTGAGCCATCCGTTTGGCTGGGGCCGTGGCAACGCCCATCCGACCGCGAACGCGTCGGGCCCATCATAGAACTGTATCGGCGCTTGTCGGCTTGGAGCGGGGATGAAGCACCGGCACAGGTTGCTTACTTTCCCTATGGACAGCTCTTGCATTTTGCCGATTCCTGGGTGATGGTTCCTGCCATGCCCAGCGACTATCAACTCCAAGCTGACTATGCACGGCTGGATTTGGCTGTTCGCGTGGCGGAGGATTGGCTGCGGGAACAGGTGGCCTGGCAGTCAACGACTTACTCCGGGCAGGGATTGCATGCCCAATATGCAATCAGTTGTGATTGGCCAGAAAATGGTCGCCAGTATTGTTCCCTAATCCGGGACAAATATCACCGAAACCCTCAGGCACCACATGGTCGTATTTTGGATGTGGACCATTGTTTGTATCCATCCACCAAGAAGTGTGGAAGTGTTTCGCTACTGCGGCGCGCGTGGGCCATAACCTTGGCATACTACATTGCCGCTGAGCCAGCATGGTTTCAGGATGAATGGGCTGAATGGCATCGGATCGCCGAAATTCCGGATCAGTCTGGCTCTGGTCATAACCTAGCAGGTGAGCCGAACAGTTTTCACAATGTGTGCCGCCTGTCCAGCTACGTCCTTACAATTCATGAACTGGTGGAAAGGCACGGTGAGGATTTTTTGTTTGACTGGTTTCAGTTAATGAAGAAACGCCATCCTCCAGGGGCGGGTACTGCTGTAGACGACACTATTTGGCAACTGGCTGCAGAACTCACGGGAGAGGCATGGATCGAGCTTCATCCCACAGTCTGCACAGAGATTATGCTGAATACAGAGCAATAAGGAGAAATAGCATGGAGATCGTGGCCTGTGGTCTGCACAAACAGTATGCCAAAGGTGTAGTGGCCCTGGAATCGCTTGACCTGACCCAACGAACCGGTACCGTGCATGGTCTGTTGGGTCCCAATGGTGCTGGCAAAAGCACCTTTCTGCGACTGTGTGCCACGTTGGAGCAGCCTACATCCGGCACATTGCACATACACACTTGGGATGTGCGGTCGCGGACCGAGCGGCGTCACATTCGTCGTCATTTGGGATATCTTCCCCAAGCCTTCCGGCTGTATGAGGAACTGACCCCGATTGAATTCCTGGCTTATGTATGCAACCTCAAGGAACTGGCGCGTCCCATACCGCAGGAAGTTGCGCGTGTGCTGGAAGCCGTCAATCTGACGGAGGATGCACGACGGCGCATCGGGACATTCTCTGGAGGCATGAAGCAGCGGGTTGGGATTGCTCAGGCCCTGTTGGGTGAACCAAGAGTGCTTATTTTGGATGAACCCACGTCAGGACTGGATCCGCACGAAAGAAACCAGCTGCGCAACCTTTTGGCCAACTTGGCAGAACGTAGTCTAGTCCTGCTTTCTACTCATATTGTGGAGGATATCGCTCAGCTTTGCGCTCAGGTTGCCGTGTTGTACCAGGGACAACTGTGCTTTCACGATACACCGGAATCCTTGGCGGTGCAGGCTCGCGGATACATCTGGGAGCTAGTGACGGATGAAACTCTGATTACGCCCAGTGGTGTGGAAGTACTGGGCAGTACACCAACCCCCCAGGGCACCCGTTACCGTTTGGGGTCTGATTTCCGGCCCCATGCCGAAGCCCATCCGGTCGCGGATCCTACCTTGGAGGACGGGTATCTTCGTCTCTGTGCTGAGGCACAATCCGATGTTCAGAGACATCCCTGATGACATCCCCGGCAAGTCACGCGAATAGATACTTGTGTTTATACTGAAATCAAGAAGAGGAAAAAGAAGCATGCTTGAAGGAAAAACAATAGAAAGACCATTCCTGTATGGCTTGGTACTAGTGCTGACCGTGATATTGGTCACTATGCAGTGGCGTATTTATACAGCGCGATCCTCTTGGACCATGAACGAAGGTCCAGAAATCATAGGGAAAACTTTAAGACCATTGATGCAACATTCTTTCAAAATCCATACAGGTGCTACTATTGCACTGGATTCGATCATCCCAGAGGACAATCCGGGATTGTTGATTTTTCTTCATACCGAATGTGAATACTGTCAATTGGATGCGCCGTTGTGGCGATTACTGATGCAAAGAACCAAGATAACTGGTGTTACGGACGAAACAGATCTAGAAGCGATTGCTCAATTCCTGCTTGATCACAATCTGAATTTTCCGATCATAATTGATGTCGAGGGTGTATTATCTGAACATTTGAATGTGAGGGACACACCAGTAAAATTGGCGATCTCTTCGGATCTGCGTGTCCTGCAAGTATGGGATGGATGGACTACTCGTAGTAGTGGTCCATCCGAAATCGGCAGTTTGTTGACAATGTATGGCATTGAACCCGACGAATTGCCCACTGTCAACGAGTAACTACCACTGCAACGAGATGTCGGGTTGGCTGCTCTGCCAGCCGCGCGGCCGTTTCGCAGCCGGCGACGCTCCGGGGCCAGTACGGCCTTCAGGACCTCCGCTATCTGGTACAGGGTCAGGTCGGGCTGTTTTTGAGTACCCGCCTGCCCTGCGGAAGGAAGCGGTGCAGAAGTAGGCACAGGGTCATGTGCCGATGCCAGCCCTGCCCGCGGTGACCCTCGCAGCTGCCCGGGCCAGCGTGACGCGGCGGGTAGCATGGCAAAGGAATACCCGGGTTTGGCCCGCCCCGGGCTGCCGTGGGCCCAAGTACGCTGGCTTTGCCCGTGCCTCGAGGTCCCCGGGGCTCTTGACAAGGGTGTTCGTATAAAAATTCCATAAATCAAACGGCTTGTATTGCTCCAACAAGGCACTGTTTCACTTTCGTTGAAAGAGGTCGAGGTCCGGAACAAGACGAGAGGTCCTTGCTTGGGTTGACGTCAATCAACCCAAGCAAGGACCTCTCGCCATGTCGTTCACGGCAGTCTCTGAAGATGCCGCACCTGCCCCTGTGGGGCGACCCGCCGTTGCGGGTCTGCTGCGAGTGGGACCACCAGGGCGTGGTCCGGCGGTCGCCGCCCGTGCGGGCCCTAGGGGGAACCTGTCATGGACCGCGGGAACGACCTCGTGCGCTGTGTGCGCGACCCCTCCGTCCCCCTGGCACAAACTTGCTGGAGGGCTGGTTTGGTCGCTTCAAGCCCCGGACGCGGCGGGCCCGCGGCCTGAAGACGCCGCAGGGGGCACAGGCCTTCCTGCACTTGCTGGCCGGCAACCCGGCTTGAAGCCGGCCGGCCCACCAGGACCGGGCCAACAGAGCCGTTCATGTCCAACTAAACTGTTTTCAACGAAAGTGAAACAGTGCCACCAACAAGGCCCTCGTTCCGTACCTCTCCCCTGTCTTGAGACACACTGAACCAGAGATGACCGCCACTTGGCTGGGTCGATTCGAATCCCAAGCCTGTCGGCACTCACCAGACGCTCCCGGAAGCCCTCGGATGGCCGTTGCATCCCCACATAGGGCCAACCATGTCGACATTACGGACCTTGAACATTATATGCTAATATCCTTGTCAACCCCGGGGCTCCGGGCTGTCTGTCCATGAAGGGTTCTCCATCGGCAGAATCCGGAACTTGCCCATGGTAGCCACGGATCAACCCACTCGGTATCCCCAATTTAGATGCGCTTGCCCTGCGTGTGACCAGGGAGTTGTGGTTGGCGTGGGATTTGGTGCTCCCCCCTCACAGTCAGCACCGGCAAGTGGCACACTCGCCGTGTACGGACGGACGGGGTTCTTGTCTGTTAGGGCATGAGAACCGTACAGTCAGAATGAGAAAAGGGGTATGGTACTACCAGGATGGTGGGATGCCCCTGGCCGCTGGCGGGCAACCAGGACCGGGCAATTGCCTGGCCTTTGCACCTACGCTGACATCTCTGACCGAGCCACCGTGGATGTCCCGGAGCAACCGGCTCGTATGAGCCTTATCCACCTTCCCATCGTGGCGTGGACCCATCTTCCCTTACTGCCAGCCGACACCCTTGAGATTGCTCAGATTCTGCCGCATTACGTTGAAGACCTGGAGGCAGTCAGTTGGCACTGGGCACAGGTCCCTCATCAAGTCTTCAAAACCGCTGCGCAATCATCAACGGCGTTCCTCTTTGCATGGTCGCTATGGGGGCACAGCCGAGTTCTCCTGCCGGTACTAGACTGGCCGCCAAGGGCCTTGGGCACCGTCGGACAAGGAGGGATCGGGCGGCGCAGCCGATGGGACTGGCGAGCTGCACGGAACCATCGACTGGATGCGGCAAGTCATAGTTATGGCGTCATCGAATAGGTCGTCGCGGGACGGCCAGGGACGTTTCGCGGAAGTCGCGGTCTTCGTGCCGGTCCGGCCGCACTGGCATCAAGGCGAGGCGGGGTCGCGCTCGGATGAACAGCCCCTTGCAGAGCGTCTGCAGCTGTTTCACTACGGTATCCCGGATGATTTGCGGTCGCGTCTGGCACCGGGTCATGTGGTGCGCGTTCCGTTCGGCCGCAGGACGGTCAAGGGGGTGGTCATGCGGCGCTCCTCAACCAGTCCGGTGGCCACGCGCCTCATCCTGGATCTGGTTCAGGACCAACCTGTGCTTGGCCAGCGCCAACTGGAACTGGCTGGGTGGATGGCTGCCTTTTACGGAGCGCCCCTCTCTTCCTGCCTGTCGCTGTTTGTGCCACCGGGTCTGTTGGGCCGGAACCAGGACCGCAAGCCCATGGGACCTCGCATGGACTGGTACCTCCAGCTGGCCGTCGAGAACGAGGACCTCGTGCCGAGACTGCTTCAAGCCGGACGGTCCACGCGCCCGGTGCGTCTGCTGGAGACGTTGGATGGCCTGCGACAGGCAACCGGACGTACGGAGTTGTCCCGCGCCGAACTGCAAGAGGTGGCCGGCAAGGGCCACGGTCCGGTGCTGAAGGCCCTCGCGGACAAGGGACTGGTCGGCATGGGCGACGGGACCGTGCACTTCACGCTGGAGCCGGCTGCCGTCGTGCAGGTCCGGCTTGCCCTGCGTGGTTCGGGCCGCTGGCTGCCGTTCCTGCAGGCCTTGTCCGACATGGGCGGGGGGGCCTGGAAGTCCGATCTGCCCGGTGCATGCCGCGACCTCGAAACCTGGCGGCGCCTGCAGGGGCACGGCCTGGTGTTCCTGGACCACCGGCGCAGGCCACGGGATCCGTTGGCTGGGGCTGCCTATCCGCGGACGCGGGCCGTTCCGCTGACCGGCGAACAGGAAGCCGCCCGGCGGGCGGTGTTGGCCCGCGCTGGCAACGCCCAGCACCGCGCCTGGATGCTGCAGGGCGTGACCGGAAGCGGCAAGACCGAGGTATATCTTCAAGTGCTCGAGGCGTGCCTTGACCGGGGACGGCAGGCGATTGTCCTGGTGCCTGAGATTGCCCTGACGCCCCAGACCGTGAGCCGGTTTGCCGGACGGTTTCCGGGCCGGGTGTCCGTCATGCATTCGGGGTTGACACCCGGACAGCGGTTCGATGTCTGGAACGATGTGCTGGACAGCAAGGTGAACATCCTGGTAGGTGCGCGCAGCGCCCTGTTTGCCCCGATGCCCAACCTGGGTCTGATCGTGGTGGACGAGGAGCATGACGACTCCTACAAGCAGAGTGCCGAACTGTGGGGTGGCGCCACGGTATTCTACGACGCCCGGCAGGTGGCCCTGCGGATGAGCGAGTCCCTTCCGGTTCGTCTGCTCATGGGATCCGCCACGCCGTCGTTGCAAACGCTGCACCGGGTGGAGCAGGGCACTGTCCGTCTGCTGCAGCTGCCGCACCGCATTCATGCCGCCGGCCGCGGTGTGGTCCGGGCTGAACTTCCACCCATCGAACTGGTGGACATGCGCCAGGAACTGATGGCGGGCAACCTGTCGGTGTTCTCGCGTCTGCTGCAAGGCCAGTTGGCGGCGGCCCTGGAACGGCGCGAGCAGGCCATCCTGTTCATTAATCGGCGGGGCACGCGGACCTTTGTCATGTGCCGCATGTGTGGACATGTGATGGAGTGCACCGCCTGCACGAACGTCCTGACCTGGCACAGCGACATCGAGCGGCTGCAGTGCCACACCTGCGGCCGCGAGTTCCCCAACCCGTCGGAGTGTCCGGCCTGCGGCGATGGGCGCATCCGGTACTTCGGTAGCGGTACCCAGCGCATTGCGTCCGAACTGAGCAACCGGTTCCCGGGGGTGCGCGTTCAGCGGTGGGATGCGGACAGTGCCGGCAGGCAGGGCGGCCACACCCGCATCATGGAGAGTTTCCAGGCCCACGAGGCGGATGTTCTGGTTGGCACGCAAATGATTGCCAAGGGGCTGGACCTGCCCAGGGTCACCGTGGTGGGGGCCGTGGCGGCCGATGTGGGCGTCAATCTGCCGGACTTCCGCGCGGCGGAACGGGCGTGCCAGCTGCTCATCCAGGTGGCCGGTCGTGCCGGGCGCAGCGAGCGGGGAGGCCGGGTCGTCATACAGACGTATAACCCGGATCACTACGCGATTCGGGCGGCCGCGCGCCATGACTACGATGCCTTCTGCCGGGCCGAGTTGGCGTTCCGCCGACAGGTGCGGTACCCGCCCTACCGGCGCTTGGCCCGTCTGATTGTCTGGGACCGCAAACAGGAGCAGGCCCGCAGGCACGCCACGACGATGATGACGGCGCTCGAGGAGGCCCGGATGTCCTTGGATGCGGGGGAAGCGATTGAACTGATCGGTCCCGCACCTCCGTTCCATCCGCAACTGCAGTCCTGGTGGCGGATGCAGATTCTGGTGTTGGCCGAGGACCCGGTCCAGCTGATCGAACGGGTGCCCGTGGGACCGGCCTGGCGGGTGGATATCGACCCGGTCTCGACGCTGTGACGGGAGGTCGAAACCACGGGTCGCGCCCGGCGGCAGCGGCGTACGGGGCACTGCGCCCGTTTTGGTCAAGCCAAAGTCGGTATCCTAGAATCATGGGTTTGAATTGCGGCAGCGAGGCCGGATTAGGCCGCCCCAAGCCGTGTCCGCGAACGGAGTAGAAGCCGGCAGATGGAACTCAACGACTTCAGTCTGATTTGGGCCGCGCTGGGTATCGGGGTCCTCGGAATCATCTTTGTGCTGTTGAAGATGCGCCAGGTCCTGGCCTTCAATGCCGGCAACGAGACGATGCGCGAGATCGCCTCCGCAATCCAGGCCGGGGCCGCCGGGTTCCTCAGGGACGAGTATCGCATCCTGGCCATTTTCGTGGCTGTCGTGACCGTCGCCATGGCCCTGCTGATGCAATGGCAGTCCGCGGCCAGTTTCCTGCTGGGTGCAGTCACCTCTGCCGGTGCCGGCTACCTGGGCATGTACGTGGCCGTGCGCGCCAACGTGCGCACCGCCGCCGCCAGCAGCCAGTCGCTCAACGCCGGTCTGCGCGTGGCCTTTGGCAGCGGCTCCATCATGGGCATGTCGGTGGTCAGCTTCAGCATTGTGGGTCTGGCCCTTCTCTACATCCTGTTCGACGGCCAGATTGCCTATGTGGCCAGCTTTGGGTTCGGGGCCAGCAGCATTGCCCTGTTTGCCAGGGTCGGCGGCGGCATCTTCACCAAGGCGGCGGATGTCGGAGCCGACCTGGTCGGCAAGGTGGAACAAGGCATTCCGGAGGACGATCCCCGCAATCCGGCAGTGATTGCCGACAACGTCGGCGACAACGTCGGCGATGTCGCCGGCATGGGGGCCGACCTGTTCGAAAGTTTCAGCGGCTCCATCATTGCTGCCACCACGCTGGGCCTGGTGGCCGTCAACCCCGAAACGGCCGTCCTGCCCTTCATCGTGGCGGGCCTCGGCATCGTCGCCGCGTTTCTGGGTTCGTTGCTGGTGCGGACGCGGGAGGACGCGGACCAGGAGGCTCTGCTGGCCACGTTGTCCAGGGCCATCTATGCCTCGTCGGGTCTGGTGGCCCTTTTTGCGGCGGGGGCGATCGCCGCGTTGAACAGCGTCATGGGCTGGGATATCGCCTGGCGGTACTGGTGGGTGGTGGTCATCGGCCTGTTGGCCGGAAACCTAATCGGCTGGTTCACCGAGTACTACACAAGCTATACCCGCAGGCCGACACAGGGCATCGCCGAGGCCGGCAGCACGACCGCCACCCTGATTATCGAGGGATTGGCCGTGGGCATGAACAGTGCCGTGCTGCCGGTGGTGACAGTGGCGGTCGCCATCGTGGCCAGTCTCACCGTGGGCGGTCCGGAGGCAGGCATGTTCTCCGTGGCTCTGGCCGGGGTTGGCATGCTGAGCACGCTGGGCATTACACTGGCGACCGATGCCTACGGGCCCGTGGCTGACAACGCGGGCGGCATCGCGGAGATGAGCGGCCTGCCCGGCGAGGTGCGGGACCGGACCGACGCGCTCGACAGCCTGGGCAACACCACGGCCGCCACCGGCAAGGGCTTTGCCATTGGTTCGGCTGTTCTGACCGCCCTGGCCCTGATGGCGGCCTATGTCAGTGAAACCGGCATCACCGAGTGGAACCTGCTCTCGCCGGTCCTGCTTCCGGGCCTGCTGGTGGGCGGCATGCTGCCGTTCTTCTTTGCGGCCCGCACCATGACCGCGGTGGGACGTTCGGCCCAGAGCATTGTTGAGGAAGTCCGCCGCCAGTTCCGAGAGATTCCCGGCATCATGGAGCGGGAGCAAAAGCCCGACTACAAGGCCTGTGTCGCTATCAGCACGCGCAGCTCCCTGCGCGAAATGATCCTGCCGTCCCTGATCGCCATTGCCGCCCCGCTGGTGGTGGGGTTTGTCATGGGACCGGAGGCCTTGGCCGGCCTGCTGATGGGCGCGATCGTGTCCGGGTTCCTGCTGGCCGTAATGATGGCCAACGCGGGCGGTGCCTGGGACAACGCCAAAAAGTGGATTGAGACGGGCGAGTACGGCGGCAAGGGCTCCGACTATCACAAGGCGGCCGTGGTCGGCGACACCGTGGGGGATCCGTTCAAGGACACGAGCGGCCCCTCCCTCAACATCCTGATCAAGCTGATGACGATTGTCAGCTTGGTGTTCGCCGGTGCCATGGGCAGCGGACTGCTCAACCTCGGCTGACGGGACGGGCAATCCCGCCGGTTGTCAACAGTTCGAAACGAGGAGTCCGGCTGCGGATGGAAAACGCCCCTGCAACGGGGGCGCCAACGCCCTGCTTACAGGACATCCATGAGTTCCTGAACCGCGGCGTCCACGGTACCGCCCCAGGTTTGTTCCCGGTTGGCGTGGAGCGCGAAGCGCCCAATGTCCAGGACCGCGCGGGCTCCCGCCAGGGCCTGAACCAGCGCGAGACAGCCGGCGACGCTGTAGACCGCCTGCCAGATGCCGGTCTGCGCCGCGGCTTGCCACAGTTCCACTGTCCATGATTGGAGGGCCTCGGCCAAGGCTTGCCGCTCCGGTTGCGGGGCCCGGGCAAGCGCCGTGGCCAGGTGCACGGCAAAGTCCCGCGTGCGCACGGCATGCTTCTGACCCTTGATGCGCGATAGGGCCTTGGCGATGCCCGGGAGCATGTCAATCAACGCACTGTACTGACCGGCGGCCACCAGGTGCGGCATCATGCGCAGTTGGAAGATTGCGAGTGCCTCACCTTCCAGCAACAAGGGCGCGCGCACGACCAGACTGCGGGCCCGGGCCCGGACCTCGCCGGCACTGCTCCGGGTCGGGTCGGCAAGAAGGCACAGCAGTCGTACCCAATCCTCGCTCAGCAGCCACTCTTCGGGCTCGCGGCGCTTTCGGGGCCAGAGGCGTTGCCAGAAACCGGCGCGACGACGTTCCGCCAAGAGCACCCGTGCCTTGTCGGGATGTCCGGCGAGGGCATACAGCTCGGCCAGACGGCGCACGGTCAGCCGTTGCAAGTGTTCGTCTTCCAGGCCGGAGATCCAGGACCAGGCTTTCCGCACCTGTGCCGCGGCCTGTTCGCTTCTGCCGGTCGCCAGACATCCGTCGACGAGTTCGCAGACTGCATCGCTGCGGGCAATGTCGTCCGCGGGGATGTCGGCCACCACGCGTGCGGCTGCGTCCGTCTGGCCAATGTCCGTGAGGGCCGCGGTGGCGCTGGCAGCTGTCCAGCCGTCGCTGTGCCGCGCCAGATCCACCAGGCGCTGCCCCAGATGCGCCACGTGGGGATGGCTGTGCAGTTCGGGTGGCAGAGCCCGCAGTGCTTCCTGGAGCGTGAACACCTGGAAGTCCACATCCGTGTTGGCACCGCTGCGCACCACATGTCTGAGGATGTTGTCGTCGGCGTCCCGGTGCGGCAGCCGCGTTTCGCTTTGGGCTTCCATCACGGCGGCCAGGGTGTCGATGATTTCGGTCACTGCGCGGATGTCACCGCCCCGCGCCAGAACGGCTGCGGTGTAGCGCCGGGTCCCAAGGTCCACCGCGACCGGGCCGCGCACGGCCTCCAGGCACAGTTCCAGCATGCGTGCGTGGCCTGCCGGACGCCCTTCGCCGGTGTCCAGCCGGTCGGCCACCTCCTTCAGGAACCGCGCACCATCCGATTGATCGTGCCAGACCAGGCCGCCCAGTACCAGGTTGCGCGTCAACGGGTGTACCGGCAGAGCCGCCACTGTTTGGGCCAGCAGCGGACGCAAGTCGGTGTCCTGCAGCAGGCGGCTCCACGTGCCGGACGTTTGATCCAGCTTCTCCAGGCAGGTGTAGGCCAGGTTGGGCAGATGCAGCGTCGTGGCGGCCACCGCCGACATGATCAGATTGCGATCCATCCGTGCGCGAGCCCCGTCTTCGGTCATCAGCGTGACCGCGAGGTGCTGGTTCAACCGTTCCCGCAGGAACTGGACGGTTTCGGCCTGCAGGTTCGGGGCCTGCGCCAGGGCCAGAAACGTTTCGGCCACGGCCAGAGGCTGGCGCGGAGTCACCAACGATGCCAGAACCAGGGCGCTGTCGGCTTGGCCGGTCTCCGCCAGCGTCCGCCAGCACTGTTCCACCAGCCAGGAGTCGGGTTGCCGGATGCTTCGTTCTTCCTTGAGCAGCGCTTCCATCCCGCCTGGGCTGGCCAGAGCATGGGTCAGGGTGCGCACGGCCAGGGTGGTCAGAGCCTCCTGGCTTGCCGTTGGAGCCGGGTCTGTGTTGTTCATGGGCAGGCGGGCCTCCAGGGATCCGGAGGCATTCGGAAATGAGTTGTGGACAGTCGGATCAACCGTCTGCAATCTTAGCCAAATCGGCGATCAGGATTTGGGTTCGGATGGTTCCATGCCCCAGCCGCCCCCCCCCGGGGTGGCGATGCGCAGCACATCGCCAGGTCGGCAGCGCACCGAGAATTTCCCCGGGAGGTGGACGGTTTGTCCGTCCGCGCGTTGCAGTTCGTTGCGGCCGGTCGCGCCGGGATGTCCGCCTCCGAGGCCCCAGGGCGGTTGTGCGCGCCGTTCACTGAGCATGGTGGCTGTGCACTCACGCAGCAGACGATAGGCCCGGACGATGCCGTGCCCGCCCGCAAAGCGGCCGGCCCCTCCGGAACCGTGCCGTACCGCGCAGGTTTCAACCTGTACGGGCCAGGTAAGTTCGATGGCTTCCACCGGTGTGTTGCGGGTGTTGGTCATGTGAACATGGACGGCGTCCAATCCGGGCCGATCCGGACCGCCTCCCATGCCGCCGGCCATGGTCTCGTAATAGCTCCAGGGCGTGCCGTCCGTCAGCGTGCCGCCTACTGTCAGATTGTTCATTGTGCCTTGGCTGGCTGCCGGCAGCCGGTCGGGCATGGCCTGCGCAAACGCGCCCAGAACCAGGTCGACAATCCGCTGCGATGTCTCGACGTTGCCACCCGCAACTGCGGAGGGCGACAGGGCATTGACCACCGTACCGGGAGGGGCCGTGAAACGGAACGGGCGGAAACAGCCGGAGTTGACGGCCGTGCCTTCCTCCAACAGGCACAGGACTGCGTAGTAGCTGGCGGACATCGTGATGGCGATGACCGCGTTGAGTGATCCCGCAAAGGTCGGCGCTGTGCCGCTGAAATCCAAGTGCAGGTTGTCGTCCCGGACCTCAAGGGCAACCCTGAGCTTGATCAGTTCGGTCTCCCCGCGTTCGTTGTCGGCGCCGTTCCACTCCAGGAAGTCCTCGAACGTCCACCGGCCGTCGGGCCAACTCCGGATGGCGGCGCGCACGGTCGCCTCGCTGCGGTCCATCAGCAGGCCGGCGCTGCGGCGGACCTCCTCCAGGCCGTGCCTGTCGCACAGGGCGACCAGCCTGCGCGTACCTACCCTGTGGGCAGCTACCTGGGCATTGATGTCGCCCCTCCGCTCCTCCGGCGTTCGCACATTGCGCAGCACCAGGGCCTGCAGGTCGCGGTTCAGGTGGCCCTGGCGGTACAGGCGCACCGGGGGGATGATGATGCCTTCCTGATGGATTTCCGTGGACAGGGGCATCGAACCGGGTGACATGCCGCCCACGTCGGCGTGGTGGGCGCGACTGGCAACGAAGAAGTCGGGCCGGTCGGCGGGACCGGTACAGACGGGGGACACCATGGTGATGTCCGGCAGGTGGTTGCCCCCCTTGAACGGGTCGTTGACGATGACCAGGTCTCCGTCCCGCCAGTCGTCGAACAGGGGCAGAACCGTTTGGACGCTGGCCGGCATCGCGCCGAGGTGGGCCGGGATGTGGGCAGCCTGTGCCACCATCTCTCCCTCCGGATCAAACACCGCGCAGGAATAGTCCAGCCGTTCCTTGATATTGGGGGAAAACCCAGTGCGACGCAGGGTTTCGCCCATTTCCTCCGCCACCCCTGACAGGCGATGGCGCCACACATCGAGGTGCAGGTCGCCGATTGGGCTCATGGCATCGACAAGGGAGTCATCTGCAGGTTGAGCCAGGAATCCACGAGGGCCTGCCATTCCGGCCCCACCAGCGTGGTGCAGTCCGGCTGCAGGATCAGGGCGGGACCGATGACCCGATGCCCCGGTGCCAGGGAAGTGCGCGCGTACCAGGGGATCGACGTGGCGGCTTCCGGGGAAAACCAGGCAAGGGTTGTCCCGGTCGGTTCCGGACTGGACGTCTCCGCGGGAGCGGCAGGAGCTTGGACAGGGGATGGCGGCGGCGGACAGGTGGCCATGACGCGCAGGTTCACGATTTCCACCCCGTTCTGACGGTCGGTAAAGCCAAATCGTTTCTCGTGGGCCAGATGGAAGTTCTCCAGGGTTTGTTCGATTGTATCTGGTGTGACCGGTGTCGGACAGGGAACCTGCAGTTCGTGGCTTTGGCCGCGGTAGCGCACATCGGCCGAGACCGCCACTGCAAAGTCGGTTTGCCCGTCCTCCTCTAACAATCGGCGAGCCTCCCCGGTCAGTTCCCGTACGGCCTGGGCCACGACGGCGGGGGCGTGCCTGGCCTCCTGGTCGGTCATCAGCACCGAACGGGAGGCAATGCGGGTGGTTTCCGCCAGCAGCAGGCCTTGGGCGCTGAGCACGCCCGGGGTTTCCGGTACCAAAATGTGGCGCATGTCCAGGCCCTGTGCCAAGTCGCAGGCGTGCAGGGCTCCGGCGCCCCCGAACGGCAACAGCGTGAATTCCGCCGGATTGTGTCCGGTCTCCACGGAGACCACACGCAGTGCCCGTTCCATAGCTGCATTGGCAATGTCCACAATCGCCAAGGCGGTTTCCACTGTGCCGCGTCCGCCCAGCGCGGCACCCAGGCGCGCCACGGCCTTCTCCGCCAGTTCCGGCTTCAGCGATACGCCGTCGGCCCCGCCGAGTGGCCAGTCGGGCAGGAGCCGCCCCAGTACAAGATTCGCGTCGGTAACCGTGGCCTGGTGACCGCCGCGGCCGTAACAGGCCGGACCGGGTTCGGCACCGGCGCTGCCGGGACCGACGCGCAGCGTTCCGGCACTGTCCACGCGAGCCAGGCTGCCGCCGCCCGCGCCGACCGTGTGGATGTCGATCAGCGGCACGCGGATGGGCAGGCCGCCGATGTCCGATTCGGTCGTGATCGGTGTTCCGCCTTGGCACAGGGCGACATCCGTGCTGGTGCCTCCCATGTCCAGCGTCATGATGTGCGGCGTGGCGGTGGCCATGGCGATGCGGGCCGTGTCCAAGGCGCCGACCACCCCTCCCGCCGGACCGCTGACCAGCAGGTGCACCGGTAGTCGGCTGGCACCCCGCAGCCCGGTGGTGCCGCCGTTGGACTGCATCACGTCGAAGGAGCGGTGTGGCAGGCCCCGGGCCAGACGGGACAGGTAGCGGCCCACCCCGGGTTGCAGCCAGGCATTGGTGGCCGTCGTTATCGTGCGTTCGAATTCACGATACTCCGGCAGCACGTCAACACTGAGCGAGACGGGTGTGTCCGGCAGGCGTTCGGCCAGTCGACGGCCGACGGTCCGTTCATGTTCCGGGTACAGGAATGAAAACAGGAACACGACACAAACGGCTTCGATGTCCATGGCCTTGATCCGGTCGATGACCCGATCGACATCCTCCAGGTCAAGCGGGGTCTGGACTTCCCCCGCCGCCGTCACCCGTTCCCGAACCTCGAAGCGCAGTTCGTCGGGAATTAGCAGGGCCGGACGGCTCTGGGACAGGGCGTACAGGGAAGGCCGGTTCTGCCGGCCCAGCACCAGCAGGTCCCGGAAGCCGACGGTGGTAATCAGGGCGGTGCGGGCACCCTTGCGCTGCAGCACGGCATTGGTGGCGATCGTGGTGCCGTGTCGAATACGCGGGGCCTGTTCCGCCTGTCGGCGGGCGGGATGTTGTGCCATCCAGGCGTCCACCCCCGCTCGGACGGTTACGCCGGGATCGGGCACCGATGTGGGATGCTTCAGGACTTCCAGGCCGGTACCCGTTTGGAAGACGAAATCGGTGAACGTGCCGCCTACGTCGACTCCGATCAGCACCGGGGCATCCGTTTCCGGGCCCGTCACCGGCGAAATGTGATGGTCCTGACCCATTTGACCTGCTTGAGGGCGTTTTCTTTTTCATAGGGGACAATCAGCCGCACGAAGCCCTGGGGGCGCGTCAACGGTTCCCCGTCGCGTTCCAGGGCGAGCAGCACCGGTTCGTTGCCGGCGACCGCCTCCACTTCCGTACGCTTCAACAACGCGCCGAACCCGTCGCCGGCCGCCACGCGCACACGCGTCCAGTCCCGGATGCCGCACAGCCGCGCCAGTTCCAGCAGGGCCGGCCCCCGGAACTCGAAGGGCCCGGACCGTCCGTGGCCCGTGCTGGTGATGTGGCACCCCGTTGCGGCAACCACAGGCAATGCCTGCAACTGTGTCGGAGTCAGGGTGACCTCGGCCGCGTCGGCACCGGTCAGGGTAATCGAGGCATCTCCCGCCGGAGGGTCGGGATTGGGCTCGTGGCTGTGAATTTCCTCGTCGTGAGCGTGACTGCGATGGTTGTCGGGGGACATGGTTGGGAGGTGCGGATCGGCTTTGGGGCTTATATACGATGGTGGACACCACGCATATCCGGTTCACGGGTCGCGGGAGTCCCTGTGGTCGGCCTTGCGACCGACCAGGGAGGGAGCGCTCCTCGCCGTGCAGCAGCCCCAGTCCCACGGGCCGGAACGGGTGCGGACGGAAGTCCCGCCCGCACCAGGATGTTGATCGCTGCATTGTGGTCGGCGTTCGCCCGGAACCCGCAGGTTCCGCACGCGAACACCGCCTGCGACGGTCGGTTTGACTTGGCCGTGTGCCCACATTGGCTGCAGGCTTGCGAAGTGTAGGCCGGATCGACAAACCGCAACTCGCCGGCCTTGTACGCGAGCTTGCGCTCCAGCTGTCCCCAGCCGGAGGCCAAGATGGAACGGTTGAGGCCGGCCTTCTGCTTCACGTTCCGGCCGGGGTTCTCGACCGTGC
>JAAXGZ010000039.1 GCA_012271135.1 Caldilineales bacterium
CCGTCGGAACCGACCTTGACCACCACACAACAGGGCCCGTGAGCGAGGATCCCGCGGGCGGCACGGAGCGGATCGGCCACCGCGGTCCAGGACGACAACTCCTCCGCCGTGGCCAGCACCACATCCACGAGCGCGAAAGCCCGGGAGATGTCGTCTCCGCCCCCGACGTACTCGGGCGGGCTCACATCGAAATAGATCCGGCAATCAGCCTCCCGCGCAATTCGGAGGCCCTGCAATACGTTGTCGCGGCCGAACATGGAAGCCATGAACATGGTATATCCCGTCACAAAGATCCTGCGCGAGGACCGGATGATGGCCTGCCAGGAATCCGCAAAGGGCTGGTACGGACCCTGGTCGGGCCTCCCGATGAGTACATGCTCACCGCGGTTGTCGACAACGACCAGCGCCGGGCTGGTCCGGATCTCCGGGGACAGGAGCAGCCCGGCCAGGTCCACCCCCTCCTCCGCCAATGCGGAGCGAACATAGCTCCCGACGGGATCCTCACCCATGACCCCCACGGCCACGGTCCTCAGCCCCAGCCGCTGCGCCATGATGAGCGTGCTGCACTGGCCTCCGGCCTCAAGGCGCATCCATTTGGCCAACTGGTGCCGGCCGGCTTCAATGGGCAGTGCGGGGATGGGCACAATCAGGTCGGCCACCAGATCGCCCAGCGTGGCCAGATCCCACCGGTGATCCATCCCGGAGGAAATTGCCATGTCACTTGCCGTGTCACTCCTGGTCGCGCGGAAGCCGCACAAACCGGCGGCGACGGGAACCGGCGAAGACCAGCGCCAGGACCACCGGTACATAGGGCAGGATGGCCAGCCAAGGTTCGCTGTCGGAACGCACCACGCGCAGCCGGCGCCGGCTGCCCGGCACCGGCTGGCCATCCGCATCTTCCAGATGGATGCTGAACGAGGCGGGCAGTGCGCGTGTGTCCACCGGGTATCCCTGGAAGTCCGGGCGCCGCTCCCGCAGTCGTTCCAGATCGGTGGTAGCCTGATCGTGGATTTCGTAGCCCAGGGCGGCCCCCGTAATCTGGCGCACCGCATAGGAACCCCGCTCAATCCGGCCGACCACGCGCTGCCCCTGTGTCACGACCAGCACGCCATCTTCGATTTCATCGGTCTGCAGCCACTGGTACAGGTCCGGCCGTCCGGACGTATCCTGCGGATCCAGCAGCCGGGTCAGGTGGATGTCGCGGTACTCCTCCTGGGCATGGGGCTGCAGGTAGGCGATGGTACCGCGCCGGAGATACAACACCTCGCCTTCGTCATCGCTCTTCTCCGGAAACGTATACCGGTCGTGGGGAATCGCCCACATGGCAACTCCCTTGGACAGAGGCTCGAACACCTTCAGCCGGCGACGTGATTCGGGCTGAATCTCCCCATCGGCGGTGCGAACCTGAATGGTGTAGTTGCCAGCCGGCAATGCAACGGGAAAGCCGCGGTTGACCTCCGTGCTGGAGTAGAGGAACGGTTCCGGTTCCATGGGCGGAGGATCCGGTTCCCCTTCCAGGGTTCCGGCCTCGATGCGGTCGTCCAAATCCTGCCGGTAGGTGACCAGATCGTTGTAGTAGGCCGACACCCGATCCCGGAACTCGCGCCGGCTCTCCTCGAAATGGTTCCACTGCTGATGGGCTTCCTCGCCCAGATACACCACGGCAGGGCTCAGGTCCTGACCCTCGGGATACTGAACCACGTAGTCGGTCGCCTCGAGACCGGCCACCAGTCGGCCCCTCCGGCGAATCTCGAGTATGCCCTCCACCGGCTCGTTCAGGCGGGCCCAATCCGCGACTTCGCGGTTTGTGATGGGCCAGTAGTACACCTCGGTGTACCGCGGCGACACGACGGATATGGCACCGGCCGCCAGGTAGATGGTATCCACGCTGCGGGGATAGAAATCGCCTTCGTACCGGCCGCCGATGTAGGCGTTGACGCCGTAAACCAGTTCGGTGCGGCGCTCAGGATCCTGGGCGGCCACGGCAGCCGGCACGCTCCACAACAACAGCCAAGCCGCAAGGCATAGGAGGAACGAGCGGCCATGTGACATCCTCACGATCGTACTCCTCCCTTCCACATCAGGTACATGCTGCCTGTGGCCAGCACCAGGACCGAACAGGACGAAATCGCGGCCGTATAGACATAGAGGAGGGCATCGGCCCGGCGCACTGCCTCGGTACCCTTGATTAGCAGTGCAAAGGGCGACACCCAGGTGAATGCCTGATTGATCCGTTCCAACACGATCCGGGCCAGCCGAAGCGGAGGGTAGAAGCGATTGCCGACCGGAGCCAATTCAAGCAGGTCCGGGCTGAACTGCAGGGCCAACAGCACCAGCAGGATCAGGAGGAACCAGGCCAGGCTGGCACGCACCCGGCGCGTGACCGTCGACACAAAGGTGCCCAGCGCGACCACGTGCATCACCACCGGAACCGAAAGGCCGATCACCGCCCAGGTGGGCACCGCGAAGGCAAATCCGGTACTTCCGGCAAACAAGGCATAGCACACCAGGTAAAGGGCCAGCAAGCCAAGATAGACCAGTCCGAAGGACACCAGCTTGCCACCGATGTAGGCCACGACATCGATCGGCCCGTAGAACAGGACCTCGAGCGTGCCCTGCTCCCGTTCACGGGAAATCGATGTCACCGAGGCCAGGGCCAAAAACAAGCCTGTGACAAACAGCACGGAATAGATGGGCAGGTTGAACGCGCCCGAGAGCACGGCCAGGCCGCTGTCCGCGATGGACTGCGCGAGGGTATTCAGAAACAGATGGGCCGCCAATCCGGCCAGCAGCGCCACGAGATACGTTCCCGGGGAAAACAGTAGTCCCCTCAGATCCCTGTGGCAAACCAGCCAGGCGGCCAGCAGCCGCCCCTTGCCCAATCTCCTGTCGAATCCCATGGGGTTCATCTGTCCGGACGAGGCGGGACCTCAGGCCGCAAGCCGCTCCACGTCCTCGTCCGTAATCGTGACGAATGCCTGTTCCAGGGTCATCTGTTCGGCATGCATGTTGACGATAACGCCGCCGTGTTGGCTGACGGCGCGTGACACGTCGGCCCGCGCCGCGGGACTGGCGGCACCCGTCAGGTGAACGGACAGGTGGCCGTCGCGCAGCTCCGTCCGGCTGACGAAGTCAAGGTCCAGGAGGGCCGCGGCGGAGAAGCGGTCCGGCTCGGCCAGCTCGATTTGGATGCGGGCCTCCGGCTGCAGTGCCTGCCGAATGTTGTCCAGCGTGTCCTCAACCATCAATCGACCCTTGTTCATGATGCCGATCCGGTCGGCCAGCTGTTCCACCTCGGTCAACACATGGGACGAGATGAACACGGTCTTGCCCCGTCCGAGTTCGGAATGCAGCAACTCCCTTACTTCCACGACTCCTCTCGGATCCAGCGCGCTGACCGGTTCGTCCAGGATTAGGAGTTCGGGATCGTGCAGCAGGGCCCGCACCAGGCCCAGCTTCTGTTGCATGCCCCGTGAAAAGTCCCGGGCCCGGGCATCGGCGGCGTGCGTCAGGTTGACGCGTTCCAGCAGGGCGTCAATCCGCTGTTCGATCCGATCCACGCTGTACAGCCGCCCGAAGAACCGAAGGTATTCGCGCGCCGTCATGTCGTCGAAAAAGACCTGACGCTCGCCCAACACACCGAGTCTGCGACGAACGGCGAACGCGCGCGCATGGGAAGGCGAATCCAACAGGTAGGCAACGCCCCGGGTTGGCCGTTCCAAGCCCAGAAGCAACATTATCGTGGTGGTCTTGCCGGCACCGTTGGGCCCCAGGAAACCATAGATTTCATTGGTCTCGACCCGCAGCGACACGTCGATGACCGCTTCAAAGTCCGCAAACGACTTGGACAGCGAGTCCGTACGGATGGCATCAGCCATGGCTGGAATGTCCTCTTGGGGCCGGAATGGCATCGGCCGGAGGGAAGATTCGGCAGTGCATCGATCCACAGATCGGCTTGGACATGTGCATGTGTGAAGAATGGACAAACCGTAGCCTGCCACCGGAACCCTGAAAAGCAACTCGCTCCAGCATCCCTCTGCCGCGATGCTACTATCAATCGACTTCCCTGCCGCACGCGGCGGGAAGGTATTCGCAATGACCCTGTATCTGCCACACAACACAGACCGATGACAACACCAGGCCTCACAGACCTACTCGCAAGTCTACCGGAATTCAGGGACCGTCTGGATTCCATTGTCACTGAAACACGCGCGTTCGACGTCTTTCGCAGGATTGCGGACACCTACGCACCCACCCTAACCGTCTCCCGCACGCGGGCACCGGTCCTGAAGCGGATTCTGGATGAGGCAATGAGGGAAGGGCTTTACGCTGACGAGATCGACTTCACTCCTTCCTGCCAGGGAACCGGCGTCGCGGTGGCACGCTTGGGATCGGCATCCCGGTCACCTGTATGGTCCGTAGCCCACCTTGACAACATCAGCTTTCTGACCGGGCCCGGACGGAAGGGCGTGTATCCGCTGACTCCATTCTGCCAGTCACGGCTGACTCCCGGCGAGCGGCCGGGAGTGGCCCTCGACCTGACCGATCCGGATCAACCGGCGCGCATCGTTGCTTCCGGCCACATTGCGACAGCGGAACGCTCTCCGGGATCCCTGGAGCCGGAGCACCGGTTCGTGACCGACCATGCGGACCTGCCGCTGGCCACCAGGGTCTGCTTTGCATCCATGGCGGAATGGGACCGGACCACGGGCATGGTGTACGGCTGCATCGACAACGCGGCCTGCGCCTCCGCCCAGTTGCTGGCGGCGCTGGTGGTCCGCCCCTACTGGCCCAATGTCAACATTCTGTGGACCGACGAGGAGGAAGGCGTCGTGGACATGGGCCCGCCCACCTTCGCCAGAGCCGCCTCGCGACTCGTGCTGCGCACACCGCTCGACCGGATGCCGGAGCTCGTCTTCGTCAGCGACATCCAGGACCTCGACTTCGCCGCAGATGTGGACGTTGATGATCCCGCCTGCTTCGGCCGAGGGACTGCCATGGAAGCTTTTACCAGCCGCACACGGGGCACCGCAACTCCACCCCTACTCCTCGGTGCCATGCGAACTCTGTTTGCCGAAATGGAAACCATTGGCGTGCGCGTCCTCGAACAGGGACGCTATCTGAACCGGAACGATGACGTGGCGATGACCCTGGCTACGCCCAACATTGTCCACCTGTGCTGCCCTGGCGCCTTTACCCACTTCCAAGGCAGACCGCGGGTGCATGTGGCGGACATCGTGCACACGGCCAAGGCCCTGGCGTGCCTTTGGATGGTGACTCAGTCCGACGATTGGCGCGCCAATTCCATCTGATCCCCCCGTCTCCGCCAAGCCGCAGAGCATGGCCGCAGTCCCGTTCGCAATTGCTGATCCCAACCTCCCTGTAGGATATGCCGCCGACAGGTCCGGAATTGGGCTCCCGGTCGCCGAGCGTATCCGATGCAAGTCGATCCAAAGGAAACATCGTTGTGTATACACGACAAATCAACATTGAAAGTACCCATTCGCAGGAATTGATTTCCATCTCCGACGAGGTGCGCGGCATCGTGGAGGCCAACGGCCTGGCGAACGGCCTGTGCACGGTGTTCTGTCCACACACCACAGGCGGGTTGACGCTCAACTCGCCGCTGGACCCGACCACGGCCCAGGACTTGCGAGAAGAACTGGACCGGTTGGTGCCGACGCGGACCAACTTCCACCATCAGGTCGACACCCCGGCCGACGCGGCCGCTCACGTCAAGGGGGCGCTGGTGGGCCACTCGGTGACCGTGCCTGTGGTGGACGGCCAACTGGACTTGGGTTGGTCGCAGGGAATTTTTTTCTGCGAGTTCGACGGGCCACGGTCACGACAAGTCCGCGTCTGCCTGCTCGGCCACACCTAAATGTCCACGGACCGTCTTTCCCACGACCCGGAACAGGCGATGAACCCTTCTCCAGAATCCATCCAGTGCACGACGATCTCCAACGTTATCATCGACGACATCGTCCTCTGGGATGGTCGAACCTACATGGGCACCCTGGGCGGTTCGGGAAGCCATGCCGTGGTCGGCATGCGCACCTGGAACGATGCGCCCCTGGGCCTGGTCGGCTATCTGGGTGACGATGCACCCGAACCGTTCGTGGCGCACCTGCAGCGGCTGGGCGTATCGCCGGACGGCCTTGTCCATCGGACCGGGCTGCCCACACCGCGTGCCTGGCAACTGTTCGAGGCCGACGGCCAGCGCACCGAGGTGTTTCGGACATCGCTCTCCGAGTTCGTGGCCAGTCAGGTTCGCTTTGACGAGTTGAACGCCGAACTCAAGCAGTCGTCCGGATTCCATGTGCAATGGGGCGGATCGATGGAGGAAACCACCCGCCTCGTCCGGCAACTGAAGTTGGCCAACCCCTCCGCGGTTGTGGTCTTCGAGCCCATCGACGACTTCCTCGGACTGGACCAGGCTGCATGGGCCCCGTTGCTGCGGGAGTGCGATGTGTTCCTGCCCAACTTGGAAGAAGCCGCAACCCTCACCGGGGAGTCTTCTCCGGCAGACATGGCCACCGCATTGCTGGACTGGGGAGCGGACCGCATCGTAATCCGGATGGCCGAACAGGGAATTTGGGTCCAGGACAGGCAGGGAAACCGGTGGCGGATTCCGGCCGTTCCGACGCAGGTGGTCGACGTTACCGGTGCCGGCAATGCGTTCTGCGGCGGCCTATTAGCCGGATTGGTGGCGGATCTGCCTTTTCTGGAGACAGCCCTGAGGGGACTGGTGGGGGCTAGCTTTGCCATCGAGCAAGTGGGAGTGCCCGAGACCCTGGTTCCCGGTTCCCCGGAGGCATTCCGCCGACTTGACTGGGCTAGGGGCCAAGTCCAGAACATGAAATAATTCCGCGGTGCGCAGTTCGGCCGGGACGTGCATCCGCTTATCGGCTGCATCGGTTGGAAGTCTCTTGATGGGCCACTTCAGTTTGTTATACCCCACACCCGACATTGAAGGCACCCAACCGCCGGAGTTGATGTCTATCTCCGACGAGGTTCGCGGCATTGTGGCTGCCGGGGACTAGGCAAACGGCCTGTGCACGATGTTCTTTCCACACACCACAGCCGGGCTGACCCTCTTGGCACCCCTGAACTTGCGCGATGAACTGGACCGGCTGATGCAAGCCTGCACCAACTTCCAATATCAGTTCGGCACGCCTGCCGATGCAGCCGTTCAGGTCAAGGCGGTGCTGGTGGACCACTCGGTGCCTGTGCCCGACGTGGATGGCCAACTGGACCTGGGTTGGTCGCCGGGAATCTTTGTCTGCGAGTCCGACGAACCACGGCCGCGGCAGATACAAGTCTGTCCGCTCGTCAATGCGTAGCTATTCGCGCGCCATGATCCAGCACTAAACTGAAACACCTTATGCCCTCCATCCAATGCACGACGGTCGCCAGCATCATCATCGACGACATTGTGCTTTGGGATGGTCGAACCTACATGGGCACCCTGGGCGGTGCGGGAAGCTATGCCGTAGTTGGCATGCGCACCTGGAACGATGCGCCCCTGGGCCTGGTCGGCTATCTGGGTGACGATGCACCCGAACCGTTCGTGGCGCACCTGCAGCGGCTGGGCGTATCGCCAAACGGCCTTGTCCATCGGACCGGGCTGCCCACACCGCGTGCCTGGCAACTGTTCGAGGCCGACGGCAAGCGCACCCAGGTATTCCGGACATCGCTCTCCGAGTTCGTGGCCAACCAGGTTCGCTTTGACGAGTTGAACGACGAACTCAAGCAGTCGCACGGGTTCCATGTTCAGCGAGGCGGATCAATAGAGGAAGTCACCTGTCTGGTCCGGCAACTGAAGGCAGCCAACCCCTCCACTGTAGTCGTTATTGAGCCCGTCGACGCCTTCCTCGACTTGGACCGGGCTGCATGGGCCCCGCTGCTGCGGGCGTGCGATGTGTTCCTGCCCAACCTGGAAGAAGCCGCAACCCTCACCGGGGAGACCTCCCTGGCGAACATGGCCACCGCATTGCTGGACTGGGGCTCGGACCGCGTCGTGATCCGGATGGCGGAACAGGGAATTTGGGTCCAGGACAGGCAGGGAAGCCGGTGGCGGGTTCCGGCCGTTCCGACGCAGGTGGTCGATGTTACCGGCGCCGGCAACGCGTTCTGCGGCGGTTTGCTGGCCGGGGTCGTTGAGGGACTGCCGTTCCTTGAGACCGCACTCCGGGGCCTGGTGGGAGCCAGCTTTGCCATCGAGCAGGTGGGTGTGCCCGAAACCCTGGTTCCCGGCTCCCCGGAGGCAATCCGTCGACTTGAATGGGCCAGGCAGCGCGTTCGAGACATGAACCCATAGTCTTGGCTGCCTTGCGGCCGCGGCATCCGAAGCCATCACTTTGCCGGTTTGACGGGTGCCATTGCCCGACAGGGTCTTGAACAGGCGCACCTCGTTGCATCGGGCATGTCTACGCTTGGCCGCGGAGCCCGTGGACCGGCTACCGAAGGTGCCAAGGGCTGTGTCCATCCTCCATCCATGCTCATCGGCGCTTTTGGAGTTGGGTTACAATGGCCGGGTTGAATGCACCCCGCGCTTTGACAACTACCCGGCTTGTCGCCGCAGGGCCAACCCGCAAGGGTTGGCAGACAGGTGCTCACTGCCGCCTGGTGCGGGTTTCGCCAGGCATCCTGCAGAAAAGGAGAATACTGTCCATGAAGACATGGAAAGTGTTGGCTGTATTAATGCTTCTGTGTGCTGCCGTGCTGGCCGCCTGTACCGTGGCCCCGGTACCGATGCCGGCCGACGACTCGATGGCCATGGAAGACGAGGGTCCTTCCGGTCCGGTCACCTTGAAGTTCCTGGCCCTGGCCGATGACGACCAGCTCAATGCCTGGAGGGAAATCCTGGCCGAGTTCCAGCAACTCAACGACGGCGAATATTCCTACGTGGAATTGGAGTTCGAGACGATCCCGTTCCGCGAACTGTTCCCCAAGATCGAGTCTTCGGTCGCCGTGGGCTTGCCCTGGGATCTGTTCCAGGCCGACGGTCCGGACATGAAGCACTACGGGTTCAATCGCGTGATTTGGCCACTGACCGACCACTTCTCCGACGAGGAAATGGCCCAGTGGTTCCCGCAGTCCATTGAAGAAGGCTCCTTCCGGGACCAATTCCTTGGACCGCCCATCATGCAGTCCTGTTCCCTGCTCATGTACAACAAGGACTTCACCGACGCCGCGGGCATTTCGCCGCCGGTGGGCATTGAGAATGCCTGGACCATGGAAGAAGCCGTGGCCGCCTGGCAGGACACCACCGTGGACGAGAACGGCGACGGCGTCCCCGAAGTTTGGGGTCTGCGCTGGGGCCAGGGCACCTGGACCGGCGACTATGAGCACGGCATCTTCCGCCGCTCCAACGGCGAGATCGGCAGTGCCACCTACGCCGGCATGGGCGAGGACGGGGTGACCTTCCAGGGCTACCTCGACACCGACGAGGCGGCCGAGGCCATGCAGTTCTACCAGGACCTGCACCAGACATACAAGGTGTCCCCGGTTGAGGCCATTCCGGAGATCTTCGAGAGCCGGCAGGCCGCCTTCATGGTCACGCCGGACAACCGCATCGGTGCCTTGAACCGGATCCACGGCGAAGGCAACTTCAACTGGGGCGTCTCGGGCATTCCGTACTTCAAAACCCCGGTCTGCCACACCGGCAGCTGGCACTACGGGATTTCGCCCAACACCCAGCACTTTGAAGAGGCCCTCGAGTTCGTCCGCTACGCGTCCAGCGACGCCGGCGCACGCATCTGGTACAAGCATGTACGCCAGCTGCCCGCCAACATCGGCCTGTTCAACGAACTGGACGAGTACAGCGAGGACGGCAACCAGCGGGTTTGGCTGGATGCGATGAACAGCTTCGGCATCCCGCGCATTCAGACGCCCGGCTACACCGAGTACCAGCAGCTCTTTGCAGAGGCCGCCGGCAACATCGTCGTTGGCGCCGATCCCAAGGAGCAGCTCAGCGCGGCCGCCCGCCGCCTGGAAGGCCTGGTCCGCAAGTACACGGGGTGGAACAACTAACCCGTTTGCGTTTGTAGTGTTTTGAGACAGGCAGGGCTTGTGGCGCGGGGTATCTGAACCTGGCGCCCGAGTCCTGTCACCTCCCCGATCCCATGCTTGCTACCCCCATCTCAACACCGGCCAAGGGCTGGGGCAGGATTTGGAACAGGCGCAATCGCTACTACCTGATTGCCTTCCTGTTCGTACTGCCGGCGCTGATCAATTTCACGGTTTTCCGCTACCTGCCGATCCTGGCGGCCCTGCGCGCCAGCATGTACCAGTACAGCCTGCTGGGCGGATTCGGCGACTTTGTGGGACTGGACCAGTACCACGCGATCCTCAGCGATTCCTTTTTCCGCAATTCGTTGTGGGTGACACTGAAGTTCACCATCTACAAGGTGCCGCTCCAGGTCCTGTTCTCCCTGATCCTGGCCCTGTTCCTGGCCCGCGAGAACCTGGGCACAGCCTTTGTGCGCAGCGCGGTCTTTACCCCGGTGGTCACGTCGGTGATCGTCGTGTCGGTGCTGTGGTCCATGATGTACCACTCCCAGCTGGGCCTGATCAACAGCCTCCTGTCAATCGCGGGGATACCGCCCCAGGCCTTCCTCTCCAACCCGGATCGGGCCCTGCCGGCCCTGACGGCCATGATGATCTGGAAGGATGTCGGATTCTCCATGATCATCCTGATGGCCGGCCTCAAGGGCATCCCGGCGGTCTACCGCGAGGCCGCGGTCGTGGACGGCGCCAAGCCCTGGGAGGTCCTGTGGCACATCACGCTGCCCCTGCTGCGTCGGGTCATGATGTTCGTGATGGTCACCCAAACCATCTTTTCCTTCCAGGTGTTCGTGCCGGTCTACGCCATGACCCGCGGCGGCCCCCTGGAGCGCACCAAGGCTGTTGTCTACTACATCTACCAGTACGGTTTCCTGTTCCAGGACATGGGCACGGCCAGCGCCATGTCGATCGTCACGCTGATTATCCTGCTGGTGGTCAGCGTTGGCCAGATGCGCCTGTTCCGTTCGGATGTCTCCTACTAAGAGGTCCGCGCCGTGAGCATTCTCGACAACGTAGCCGGCAACCTGGCCGCCTCGACCCCCGGCTCCAGCACGGAGCTGCGGCGCGCAACTTGGCGCGGCCGTTTGCAGATGGCGGTGTTGATCGTCGTCTACGTCGTCATGTTCCTGGCCTTCACCATCCCCTTCTTCTGGATGTTCTTCGGCAGCATCCGGGAGGAAGCGGAGATTTTCGCCAACCTGTATCCCTTTACCTGGAAGACCATTCTGCCCATCAAATGGTCCCTTAAGAACTATCTCGACATCTTCGGCATTTCCGATGATGGACAAAAGTTCGGGCTCCAGTTCCAGCGGTTCCTGGGCAACAGCTTTCTCGTGTCCGCCGGCGTGGTCCTGAGTTCGCTGTTCTTCAACACCTTGGCTGCCTATTTCTTCGCCCGTCTGCGCTTCCCCCTCAAGAACGTGCTGCTGGTGTTCGTGATTGCCACCATGCTGGTGCCGTTCCAGGCCACGATTGTGCCCCTCTACATCGTGGTCGACGCCCTGGGCATGGCGAACTCCTACAGCGGCCTCATCTTCCCCTGGTACGCCAGTCCGTTCGTCATCTTTGCGCTGATGCAGTTCATGCGCGACATACCCACGGACCTGGACGAGGCCGCTGTCATGGACGGGGCCAACCTGTTCCACATCCTGTGGCGGGTCATCGTGCCGCTGTCGATACCGGGGATCATTACCATGGCCCTGCTGGAGTTCCAGTTCATCTGGAACCTCTTCTATTGGCCCCTGATCTTGATCAGTTCGCCCCAGCTGCAGATGATTCAGGTGGCCATCGCCACCCAGACCACCCAGACCCAAACCTTCTGGGGCCGCACCTTTGCCGGCTCCGTGACGGCCTCGCTGCCGGTGATCGTGCTGTTCCTGTTCCTACAGCGGTACTACGTGCAGGGCATCGCCCTGACCGGTCTCAAGGGATAACCCCCGAACGGGCGCGGCAGCCCTCCCCATACCCAATAACCTGCTGGACATGTCCGAACCCCGCCACCGCATCATCTACGACACCGATCCCGGTGTGGACGATTCGATGGCCTTCTTTCTGGTGCACGCCTCGCCGGAAATCGAGCTTCTGGCCCTGACCACCGTCTTCGGCAACGGCGGCATCGAGACCACGACCGCCAACGCCCTGCGCCTGGTCGAAACCGCGGGCCGTCCCGACATCCCGGTCCTGCGGGGCGCGGCCAATCCGCTGCTGCACGCCTATGACGGGCGCGGTGCCATGGTCCACGGCAGCGACGGACTGGGAGACTCCCACATGCCTCCTTCCTCCCTGCTGCCGGCGGAGGGTCGGGCCGCCCACTTCATTGTGGAGCGGATCATGGCAGCCCCGGGGGAGATCACGCTTGTGGCCGTGGGACCGCTGACAAACCTGGCCCTAGCCGTGTCCCTCGAACCGGGCATCGTGGACGCGGTGCGGGAGGTCATCATCATGGGCGGTGCCGCGACCGTGGCCGGCAACGCCTCTCCGGCCGCGGAGGCCAACATCCACAACGATGCCGCGGCCGCCCGGATTGTGTTCGAGGCGGGATGGCCCCTGACCATGGTGGGCCTGGATGTCACCCAGGCCACGATCATGTCGTCGGCCTATCTGGACGACCTCTATGCCATCGGCAATCCGGCCACGGACTTCATCGCCCGCATCGTGCCCTTCTATCACCGCTTTCACACCCGGCAGGGGGTGGACGGCATCTACGTCCATGATTCGTCCGCCATCATGTACGCGATTGATCCAACGCTCTTTGAAACCCGTTCGGCTTATGTAAGGGTCTGCCTGGGCCACGAAGGCACCAGGGGCCAAACCATTCCGGACTGGCGCGCCCAATGGCAGGCGGAACCCGCCGTCAACGTGTGCCTTGGCGTTGACGCGGAGCGCTTCAAGGCCATGTACCGCGAGCGATTGACAAACGGATTTGCCTGAACCAATCCGGGCATCGACGTGCCGGCGTGGACGTTACGATCAATGTCAAGCGAGGTCGAGGCATGAATGAAGCATCCCTGCGCAACGGAATCCTGGGCTCGCTGGCAACCGCGGGTTTGGGGGATGCCCTGGGCGCGGGCACCGAGCAGTGGACCATCGAGGAGATCTTCGAGGTCCACGATGGGCCCATCGCCACCCTCATCCAACCGCCGCCGGACACCTTCGCCGGCGCCGAGGGCAACCTGAAGGGTCAAATCACCGACGACACCAGCCAGATGTACTATCTGGCCGAAGACATCATCGCGGCCGACGGGATTCTGAACGAGGTGGTGTGGAAGAATTGCCTCCTGCGCTGGGCCGACCACTCCCCCCACGTGGGCAACATGGGCCCCTCCACGCGTCCCATGGTGGAGGCCCTGCGGACCGGAGGGGATCCCCAACGGGTCGGGCTGGTGGGCACCTCCGACCGCCAGGTGGCCAGCATGGGCGCCACCAACGGCTCCTCCATGCGGGTGGCCCCGGCCGGCCTTATTCACCCGGGCGACCTTGAAGGGGCCTGTCAGGCCGCGCTGGCCACCTGCATTCCCACCCACAACACCAACATCGCCATTGCCGCAGCCTGCGCCATTGCCAGCGGCTGCGCGGAAGGGCTGAAACCGGATGCGGATCCCTTCTCCGTGGTGCAGGCCTGCCTGTGGGGCGCCCGGCGCGGCGAAAAGTTGGCGCGGACCCATCCCCGTGCCCGCGTGGCACCCGGTCCCTCCATTGCGCGACGCGCCCAGTTGGCGGTGCAACTGGGCATGGCGGCCACCTCCCTGCGGCAGGCGCTGGACGACATCGAGGCGCTGATTGGCAACTCGGTCATGGCCTGCGAGTCGATTCCGGCCGCGATCGGGGTGTTCATCCATGCCCAAGGGGATCCGTGGGACACCATCGTGGCCGGATCCAGCCTGGGCAACGACACGGATTCCATTGCGGCCATTGCAGGATCCCTGGCTGGTGCGCTGCGCGGATTCGATGCCCTCCCACAGGACACGTATGCAACGTTCGCGGAGGCCAACCGGGCCGAACACGACCTTGAGCAAATCGCGGACGGACTGGTTCGAATAGCACTGAGGAACCTCTCATGACCAAGGTGATCATCGACTGCGACCCAGGGCACGATGACGCTCTGGCCATCCTGCTGGCCGGACAGCATCTGGACATTCTCGGCATCACCACGGTGGCCGGCAACCAGACCTCGGACAAGGTGACGGCCAATGCCCTGAAAATCGTGGAGTTGATGGACAGGACCGACATCCCCGTCTTCCGCGGCGCGCAGATACCGCTGCTCAGGAAAGCGATCCATGCCGGCCACATCCACGGCGATACGGGCCTGGACGGACCGGACTTCCCCGCTCCCGTCAAGGAGGTGGAGGACCGACACGCCGTCGACTTCATCGTGCAGACACTGATGGCGGAGGACGATGTCTGGCTGGTCCCGGTCGGTCCCCTGACCAACGTGGCGCTGGCCATCCGGCAGTGTCCCGAGATCGTGTCCCGCATGGCCGGAATCAGCCTGATGGGCGGCAGCCTGACCACGGGCAATTCCACGGCCACCGCGGAGTTCAACATCTGGTTCGACGCCGAAGCGGCGCGCATCGTCTACGACTCCGGCGCACCGATCAAGATGTGCGGCTTGAACCTGACCCAGCAGGCAAACGCAACAGACCGCGAGATTGAACGAATCCGAAACCAGGGCAACCGGGTAGGCGAGGTGGTCGTCCAGTTGCTCGAGTTCTACCTGGACGCAGGCGAACGGGTGACCGGCGTACGCAAGGCAGCCCTGCACGATCCGTGCGCCGTGGCGGCCCTGATCCAGCCGGATCTGCTTGAGTTCGAAGCCATGCACGTCTCGGTTGAAACCCGAGGCGAACTGACCTACGGGATGACCGTATGCGACTACCGGCACCTGCGGGGGTTCGGCTCATCCCAGGTGGACCGGGGGCCTCTGCGCCAGGAAGCCAACGTCGAGGTCGCCATGAAGATCGACGCATCTGGCTTCCTGGATCTGCTGATAGATGCCCTGGGCCGGTATTAGACACGTCCGGTCCCGCACCCCACGGCTTCCCGGTCACGGAACCATGGAACATCCACACTTCAACAAGCAAGGCGGCACGCGATGACAGGCATACCTGTGGTCCTCGATGTGGACACGGGCCTTGACGACTCCCTGGCCCTGCTCCTGGCCGCCCGGTCGCCGACACTCAATCTGCTGGGTGTAACCTGCGTGACCGGCAACGTGACCGTGGACAAAGTCGTGGGCAACACGCTGAAGGTGTTGGCCGTGGCGGGACGCGGCGATGTTCCCGTTGCGATTGGGCGGGACAAGCCCCTGCTGGAGAAGGTCGTCAGCGCGGCCTATGTACATGGCGAGGACGGTTTGGGCGGCCTCAACGCAACCCTGCCCAGTCCGGAACGAGACCCCGAGCCGACCCACGCGGTGGATTTCCTGGCCAACCTCCTCGCCACGGCGTCGGAGCCGGTGACCCTGATTCCGCTGGGCCCGTTGACCAACATCGCGGTGCTGTTGCGGGAGCGGCCGGAGGCGGCTGCCGGCATTCATCGGATTGTCCTGATGGGCGGCGCCGTCGGGTCCGGGAACGCGTCGGCCGTGGGCGAGTTCAATATTCGGCAGGATCCGGAGGCGGCCGAGATTGTCCTGACCAGCGGCCTCGATGTGACGCTGTACACGTGGGACGTCTTCACACAGGTGACGTTTTCGGCAACGGAAGTCGCGGGCATGATGGACAGCGCCAGCCCCAGTGCACGGCTGGCGGGCCAGCTGATGGACTTTATGCTGCGCAACCACGACAGGACCGAAACCTCCATCGGCGACGCCGGCGCCGTGGCCAGCGTGATTGAACCGGAAGGACTTGAGACGCGGCAGTGGCCGATGCGCGTGGAGCTGACCGGCACGTGGACCAGGGGCATGACGGTCGCCGACCAGCGTCCCGGCGCCTGGGTGCACAAGGAATCGGCCTGGCAGCCCCCCATGGGCAACCTGGTGTCGGTGAGCACGGCCGTGGACGTGGAGCGTTTCCGAACCATTTTCCGTCAGGCTGTGGAAAATCCGGCCGACCCGGCATAGGCCGAAGCGCGGCATCGGCCAGCACCAGTGGCAGGCAACGACTCTTGAACGAACGGAAACGGGACATCGATGTCCTGGCCATCGGCGGCATTGACGCGGACTTGGTGCTCAGGGTTCCCCACATTCCCGGACACGACGAAAAGGTGCGGGCCGACTTCGAGGGCTGGCAGTCCGGCGGTCCTGTCGGCAACATGGCGTGTGCCGCCAGCCGCCTGGGACTGAGCGTGCACGCGGTGTGCCAGGTCGGGGACGACGAGGGCGGCAGGCGGTTTCTGGACGACTACCGCAAGGACGGGGTCGACACGTCGCTGTGCGATTTGAGGCCGGGGGACGCCACACCGTTCACGGTCATCCTGATCGACCCCACCGGGGAAAAGGTCATCCTCCTCATTTCCGCCTTCGAACCGGAGTACGACCTGGAGCGGATTGGCAGCGCCCTCGAACGGACCCGGGTCATGTTCATGCTCCCGCGTGCCAAGGACTTTCCCGCTCTGGCCCAACTGGCCCGTGAAAAGGGGGCCAAGGTGATGACGGACATCGAGCCGGGAGCCGACGACGATGCCGAATTCCTGAAACCGGTGCTCGAACTGGTGGACATCGCCAGCTTCAACCAGTTCGGCGTCCGGGCTTGGACCGGCAGGGAACCCTCGCCCGAACTGGCCCGCGAACTGACTGCGATGGGACCCGACACCATTCTCTTCACTCAAGGCGCAGGCGGTGCCATTGGGGCCAACACGGACATGGCACTGCACGTGAACGGCCACAAGGTGGAGGTGGTGGATACCACCGGGGCCGGAGACACCTTCCACGCCGCGTTTGTCAAGGGCACCCTGTCCGGCCTTGCGCTGGAGGACGCTTTGGCCTATGCCAATGCCGCCGGCGCGCTGTCCGTAACCGCCTTGGGACCAAGGGGTCTGCTTCCTGACCACGCGACGGTCAAAGCATTCGTCAACGAGCGAGGGGCATGATCCCGCAACGGGCCGCGGCGTTCCTTGGCCTCACGCTCCGGAGGATGGAACAAAAGCGCACTGAATCGGGCCGCCGATTCTTTGCAGCTTCGGACTGATTGTCGGAACATTTCGCCACCATTGTCGTGGCCTAGAAGGAAGAACAATATGACCACAAACGCCATGATTGCCCAGGTCGAAAGCCTGCCGGAATTGATTCAAACCGAGTTCGAGGGCCTGGACGAGAGGGCCAGAACAATCCTGAGCCACGAGGAATGGCTGTCGGTGAAGCGAATCGTGACCACCGGCTGCGGTGACTCCCACATGGCGGCGGTGGCAACCCAATGGGCCTTCGAGCGGCTGGGCGGAGTCCCGACCGATGCCGCCACGGCCATGCGAGCAGCCCGGTTTGCCCTGCCGGAAGCCACCGACCGAGTCTGGCGCAATCCCCTGACCATCGGCATTTCCGTCTCGGGTGCGGTAAGCAGGACGCGCGAGGCCGTGGCCGCGGCGAAGGAGCGGGGATTCCTGACGATTGCCGTGACGGGCAATCCGGAGGCTCCTCTGGGCCAAACCGCGGAACGGATCCTGAACTGCCGCATCCCGGATTTCGTACATGCACCCGGCGTGCGTTCCTACCGGATTTCCTTGCTGGCCCTGTGGCTGATGGCAATCCGCCTGGGCGAGATCAGTGGCCGGCTGACTGGGCAAGAAGCCCAGCAACACCGGAACAACCTGCGTGCCACGGCGGACCAAATCGCCGAAACCATCGAACTCAACACCGGTGTGGCCCGGGAACTGGCCGAACAAATGGCGGAACGCAGACACTTCACCTTTGTGGGGGACGGACCCAGCTATGCCACCGCACTGTTCTCGGCGGCAAAAATCCTGGAGGCGGTGGGCCGCGACGCCTGGGGCCAAGACACCGAAGAGTGGGCCCACCTGCAGTACTTCAGCCGCGTGGAGCCGGATGCCCCGACGTTCGTGATTGCCGACGGCGGGCGCGGAGCCACCCGCACTGCGGAAATCCTGCCGCCCATGCGGCGGATTGGACGGGAGACGGTATTGATCGGCCCGGATGCAAACGGGCTGGCTTCACAGACTCAATATCACATGCCGGTCGCCGCGGGGGTGTCGCCGTTGTTCTCCCCCATGGTGAACGCCGTGCCCGGCGAACTGTTTGCCGCCCAGTTGGCCGATGTTACTGGTGAGAGGTACTTCGGCGGATTTACCGGTGTTTACGATCCCCAAACGACCGGCGGCAACAACATCGTTACCAGCAACGTGGAGGCGGTTGCGGACATGGTGTCGTAGCCACCGCCAAGGCAGTTGCACCAAGGCTGAAGTCCACGCGTCCCATTGTCACCGGATCGGCCTACGGGAACATCGGAATCGCCTCCTGCGAAGCGATGTCCAGCAGCCCGGCGGTATCCGAGGCGGACACCTCCGGAATGACCGTCAGCGCCAGGCCCGTGGTGGCCAAGGCCTTGGCTCGGTGGGTAATGCCGAACTCCACGGCCACATCGTTCAGTTCGGCCATGTCCACCGCCAGGTCGGCCACGGACTTGCCGGACATCAGACCGGCGATGGGGAGGTCCACCTGGCCGATGATCTCCCCACCCGCGATGAAGGCAATGCCCCCGTGGCTGGCTTCAAGCGCCTGGACCGCCGCCAGCATGTCCTCCGTGTTGCGGCCGGCCACCATCAGGTTGTGAGAATCGTGGGCCACCGTGGTGGCAATGGCGCCCTGGTTGAGTTCAAGCCCCGTAAGGATCGACAGTCCCGGACCATGCGCCTGGCCATGCCGGGGAATCACGGCCAGAAAACAGGCATCCTCGGCAATCGAGGATAGGACCAGCCGACCATCGCGCGCCTCGGCTGCAACGGTTCTCAGTTCCGTCAGCCGTGACGGCAGCAGATGCATCGTGTTGATCCGAACCGGGCCGTTCTCGATCGGAGTCCGCGGTTCCAGATCCCTCGCCGTCAGCGGGTTGAGGTGAACCGTATTGCCTCCGGGCGGTTCCATGGTGTCGAGTGGGATTTCCACCGTCATCTTGCCCGCAGCCACAATGCGTTCCCCACCCGCATAGACATCCCACACGGAGACATCCTCCAGCGAGTCCAGCAGGACGAAGTCTGCCCGATACCCAGGGGCGATGGCCCCGCGGTCCCGGAGGCCGTAGTGCTGGGCACCGATCCAGGTAGCCCAGCGAATGGCGCGCGCCGGCTCCACCCCATGGGACATCATCTCGCGGACCACCCGATCCATGTGGCCGTTCTCCAGCAGGTCGGCCGGTTCGATGTCGTCCGTGCACAGGGCAATGTCCACGTGCCTGGCCTCAAGCATCTGCGGGAGGATGTTCGGCACGTGGTTGCCGTGGCTGCTCACTTTCAGTAAGGGCAGCAGGCCCAGCCGCAGTTTCTCCAGTCCTTCGGCGCCGTCCCGAAGTTCATGGTCGTTGTGGATGCCGGCCGCCGTGTAGGCATTGGCCTCGCGCCCTTTCAGCAATGGGGAATGGCCCTGGACAACCATGTCCGCCCGCAGGCCGGCCTGCACGATGCCCAGCATCCTGGGATCCCGGTGGATCACCCCCTGGAAGTCCATGACCTCGGCCACACCGATCACCCTGGGCCAGGTCATCATCTCGGCCACGTCCTGCGGACCGAAATAGGCGCCGGCCGTCTCTGCACCCTCAACCGCCGGCACGCAGGACGGGATGCAGACAAAGACCGACAACGGCAGTCCTTCGCTGCTGTCGATCATGTAGCGGACCCCTTCCTTGCCGAGGACATTCCCTATCTCGTGGGGATCAATGATGGACGTGGTGGTGCCCCTCGGCAGCACCCCAGCGGCGTAGGCCGGCGGCGTCACCATCGTACTTTCGATGTGCAGGTGCGTGTCCACAAATCCCGGTGCGGCCCATAGCCCGGTGGCGTCGACTTTGGACGCGGCTTCAAGGTCGTATGTACCGGCCGGGGTTGCCAGGGCGATCCGGTCGCCGAGCACGCCGATGTCCGCTGCATACACTTCACAGGTAAAGACGTTCACCAGACTTGCATTGAGGATTGCCAGATCCAGCGGCCTGTCGCCCATGGCGGCTTCGATGAGGTCTGTTCTGGTTGTCGTCATATCTATTCTGCCGGTCTGCTGCACAGGAAGTTCGCTGCAATGTACACGTAGTTGTGTCGTCTTACCAGTTCATGCTCTTGGCAACATGGCGTTCCGCCAGCCGGCCAGCCGTGTTTCGCGGTGTCCGACCGGACATGTCGGCAACAACGGGACCCGGGCAGAACGCCGGGAGCCTCGTGTCCATTTCCGGGTCTGGTATCGTACCGTTGATGCCCGTGCGGATTTCCGGCCCCATGGAAGTCCCGTTCACGTCCTACAGTGGACTGATGCTTAACGTATCCTTGCCATGCTAAGCGGAATCACACCGTCCCCGACGCGGGACGCGGTTACAGTCCGCTTGTCTGTGCCACCAGACCTGGAGGATTCCATGTCACAGAAGAAACTATCGTTGGGGAACGCAGTGCGCCTTGCCGGCATCCTGTTGTTGGTACTGATGTTGTGTGCGGCCTGCGCCATGCCGGTTCCCGGCCAGACCGCTGCCGAGACCGAGGTTTCCGTGATCGATGTGTACATCGGCTCGGACACCAACATCTCGGACTGGTGGAGCAATTCGATCAAGCCGGCCTTCGACCAAGCCCATCCCGGTTACGAACTGAACATCATTCACACCGGCTCGGGCGGTGGCGGGAATGGCCCCATTGCCGACCGCGCCATGGCGGCCCTGGAAACGGGAGACGATCCGGGCTCCGACTACTTCGAGACCTTCAATCCCCTGCAGCCAATTGGCGCCATGGAAGCCGGCCTGTGGCAGGAGATCACGGAGGACAACGTCCCCAACCTGGCGAACGTGATCGAATCTGCGCGGCGCAGCAGCAACGGATTTGACGTTCCCTACCGCGGTTCCCAGGTACTGTTGGCCTACAACGCGGAACGGTTGTTGCAGATCCTCAAGGACCGAGGCGAGGTCGGCTCCGACGCCACTGAAGTCCCGTCCGAGTTCGTCCCGGCAACCTGGCCGGAACTCATGGAGTGGATTTGCGCGTTTCCGGGCGAGTTCATCTACCCCCGACCCGACACCACCGGTGCCGGGCGCGAGTTCGTCACCCGTGCCGTCTTCCAGGCCAACGACCTGGAACCGGCACGCTTCTCCACCCAGGCCTATGCCGAGCAGTACGGGGCCGGGGAGTTGACTGCGGAGCAAATCGCCGAAATCAACGATAAGCACTTCGGGGGTGCCTGGGAGCAGCTCAATGCCATCGAGCCGTGTCTCTACGACAACGGGGCCTATCCTTCGGGCTCCTCAGCCGAGACGCGCCTGCTGGTGGACGACTTGGTTACGATGATCACCATCTGGTCGGATCAGGCTCTGCAGGCCAAGGGCCTGGGACTGCTGCCGGAACAGACCAAGTTCATCCAATTGGACGACCTGCCGATGGTTGGCGGATACGCGTCCTCCACGATTCCCACCAACGCCAACGACCTGGAGGGAGCACTGCTCCTCGCAAACTACCTGCTCTCCGCGGAAATGCAGGAGTCCGTGGTGCGGGAAATCGGCGGCTTCCCGGCCATCAGCTGGGATTTGCTGCCAAGTGAACTGCAGGAAGACTTCAACGACGTGATCACGGACACGGTGCCTTCCTTCAGCAGTTCCTGGCGCGCCGCCATGTTTGACGGCTGGTACACGCATGTCGCGCCGGATGTCGAGCGCGAATAGATCCGTCCCACAGCCATGACTGTCGCGGGATCCCGCGGGACCCTGCCGGAACCGGCCACGTACAGTGGCCGGTTCCGGATTCCCCAATCCGTACTGGGATACGCCCTGATTCTGCTCCCCCTCATCGTGATGGGGACATTGATTCTCTATCCCGCCTTCCTCTCCATCACCGACACGCTGACGGAGCGCAGCCCCGGCGGCTCCCTGCAGGTGTCGCTGGCCGACTACGTCGAATTCTTCAATACGCCCCTGGCAGTCCGCAACCTGGCCTTCAGCCTGCGCATCACGGCCGTTACCGTCGCGGTGCTCTTTCTGGCGGGGTTCCCAATTTCGCTCTACCTGCGCTTCACCCATGGCCGCCTTGGCAACCTCATCCAGATGCTGGCGCTCTTCCCCCTCTTCGTTCCGGGCATCATCGCCGCCTACGCACTCATCCGGTTCATTGGGGACAACGGTTGGCTGGAGCGCTTCCTGCACTTGCTGTTCGGATATGAAGGTTTCACCTCCCCATACCTGCGTCCGGCCGGAATCGTAGTGGGCTTGGCCTGGGAAGGCATCTCCATCACGGTTCTGATCCTGACCGCGGGTTTGAGCCAGATCCCCGACTCCCTCCTGGAAACCGCCACGGACGTGGGCGCCAACCGATGGCAGGCATTCTGGCGCATCACCATGCCGCTGATGAAGCGTTCCGTGCTGATTGTGCTGACGCTGAACTTTCTGACGGTCTTCGGCTCCTTCACGATCCCCTATCTGCTGGGACCGGCATCGCCTGAAATGATGGGGCCCTACATGAGGCGCACATTCTACGATGCCAACCTGCCCAGCCGGGCCCAGGTACAGGCGGTGATCACGTTTCTGATCAGCGCTGTCATCAGCCTGTTGTACGTCCGGTCCGTAGTCAGTCAGAAGGTGGAGGAAGAGAGTTGAAGCCCAATCCCCACATTTCGTTCTTGCCCGGTGGATAGCACCACAATGGTCAGGCACGGCGTTGTCGGACGGAGCCTGCGTCTCATCGCGGGTTGGCCTTGGCTAGGAATTTGCCTGTTTTTGCTGCTGGCACTGGTGGTTATGGGTCCCATGCTGAACGTCTTTCTCTGGGCGTTCACGCGCAATTGGGCCTATCCCTCGCTCCTGCCCACAGTCTGGAGCATCGAGTTCTGGGATGACACCTTCGCCCGCGCGGACATCCTCGAAGGATTCATCGCCAGCGTCTGGATTTCGCTGATCGTGACCGGTCTGTCCGCGGTCATTTGCCTGCCCGCCGCCTACGCTTTTGCACGCATGCAGTTTCCCGGACGCACCTTCCTCCTGCTGTCTTTTCTGGCCACCAATGCATTCCCCCGGTTTGGCCTCTACATCACGATTGCCGTGATTTTCTTCCGCCTGCGCCTGATCGGGACCGTGCCGGGAGTGGTCCTGATCCAGTTGGTGAACACGCTGCTGTTCATGATCTGGATCCCGACAGCCGCCTTTCAGGGGGTGGATCGCGCACTGGAGGAAGCCGCCCTGGATGTCGGTGCGTCCCCGATGCGCGTGTTTGTCCAAGTTACGCTGCCCCTGGTGGCCCCTGCCTTGGCGGCAGCCCTCCTGTTAACCTTTGTGGGCACGTTCTACGAGACCCAGGGGGCACTACTGGTGGGGGTTCCCGAAGTCCGAACCCTCCCCGTCGTCATGATTCGGCTTATCAACAACCAGGTGGTTGTGCAGTACGGTGCCATCCTCTCGGTGGCTTTGTGGGTACCGTCCCTGCTCCTGCTCATCTTTGCCCAGCGCGTACTCCGGGGCAACACCATTGCCTCGGGATTCGGGGTTTGATGTAATGGCCAAGCTGAAACTGCAATCGCTGGTCAAGCAGTTTGGCGACGTGACCGCCGTCAACGGGGTTGATCTGTCGGTGGAGGATGGGGAATTCCTGTGCCTGCTGGGCCCATCCGGTTGCGGCAAGACCACGGCGTTGCGCATGATCGCAGGCTTCGAGAGCCCAACCGCCGGAGACATCTCCGTCGACGGGACATCCGTCACGTTCCTGCCTCCCAATCGGCGTCCCACCGCGATGGTGTTCCAGCAGTACACGCTTTGGCCCCACATGTCCGTGTTCCAGAACATTGCCTACGGCCTGCGTCTCCGCAGGTTGGCGCGCGCTGTGGTCGAGGAGAAGGTGGCGGATGGACTGGACCTGGTGGGCCTTGCCGGGTACGAAAACAGGTTGCCGTCCCAGCTCTCGGGCGGTCAGCAGCAGCGTGTGGCCCTGGCGCGGGCACTCGTCCTGGAACCCAAAATCCTCCTGCTGGATGAGCCATTCAGCAGCTTGGATGCTGCCTTGCGCGTACGCCTCAGGGAAGAACTGCTGCGAATTCAGCGCAACTTGCGCATCACCACGATATTCGTGACGCACGACCAGGAGGAAGCCCTGAGCCTGGCGGACCGCATTGCCCTTATGCAGGCCGGGAACATCGTGCAACTTGACACGCCCAGCGAACTGTACGCGCATCCCCGCAACCTGTTCGCCGCCGAATTCATCGGAGCAATGAACCTCCTGCCGACCCATCCGTCGGATCCCGCCCTCGGCCTTGACCCACGCGCCCTTTCGCTGCCCCCGAGCATGCAGGGGAATACTTCCCTGACCCTGGCGATTCGACCGGAGGACTTTCAGGTGACGGTATCCTCCAAACCGGGGATGTGGACCGGAGAAGTGGAACAGACGATGGACATGGGACACTACCGCAAGGTGCTGGTGGTCCTGGCCGGCGCGTCCGCGCCCGTCAAGGTATACATGGCCAAGTCAATGCAGGTCCGTGAACGACAGACGATTGGACTGACGCCACTCCGCTATCTGGTGTACGCGGAAGGAGGCGAGCCGGTCGAGGTTGTCCCCGACACACCAAAGCCACACGCCTGAGACGGTTCCGCCCATCGTGGGGTTGGTCGAACAAGGACTGCTCCGCAACCCGTACCTGGCTTGAAGGCCATTCCTAACAGCAGGCGGGAGCAGTCAGTGACCGGCACCTCGAGAAGGGATCTACGTTGGCCGTACCTTCGTGCGCGGCGGCGCCAACAACGATGTCCGGAACGATCCCCCGGCACCTCGGTGAAATTGATTCACACCGGTCCATGAGACTGCCTGTCAGGTTCCCGCGCTCACTCCGACGGCAAACACGTCCCTTGTGACACCGGAAGGCTGTCGGGCACGCTTTTCCAAGTCGGCGAACCCGGTGCCACGGCCCCATGCCAAAACACGCCACGTGGGCCACCCGGATTCCGGGAGACCGCCCAGTCCTGCAAGTGTTTTGCCAAATGGGCGTCGCCCCCCAGTTCGTTGCCGGAGCAGGCCGCACCTCATCCCCTGATCGGGGCTGCATTCGGAAACTGGACCTTGGTATGCCGTCCCAGGTTTGCCTGAAACCCAGGACGGCAGTCTTGTCAAATTACTCGAGCCACTACTCCTCGCCCGCGACTCCAACCTGGACAATGCGCGCCTGGTCCACGCCGGCCACTCCCACATACCGAAACATCATTCCGTCCGATTCCCGGGGTTGCATGCCCTGCACCACGACGGTTTCTTCTCCATAAAGAAGAGCTGCAAAGGGAGCTGCCTGCCTATCCCCATCGGGATCCGTGGGAACTTGAATTCGATTGCCGTGTTGTTGGTGTACACCACGTTCCCTTCTTCGTCGGTCACCCAGAACTCGGAAATCGCGGACTCATCAGCAACTTCCGCCAGCACCGCATTGATCTCATCGGTTGTCATGCCCGCGGCAATGGCGGCCGCCACAAAGTGCGCCGTCAACTTGGCCGAGGCCACCATGTGATCACCGACATCCTCGTAGTCGTCCTCATACCAGAGGTCGTCTTCGTACCGATAGGACTTGGAGTAATCGTCGTCGGATTTGTCTCTGGGGGACCAGTCGCCACGGTAATGGCTGCGACCATGCATCAGATCATGTGTCATACCCATCATCATGGCGATGGCGGAGTAGCAGCCGGAGACCGACATGGCAACAACGACCAGCAATACCGCCGTAAGAATTTTGCGCATGTGATGCAGACCGTATGTGGAGACTGGGCAGAGACAATTCCGCCGACTGCCAGCCGGATTTGGTCTGGCTGGCAGCTTCGGGATTCAGCGTATCACACGGGAATCGAATGCCCGGTAGTGCACACGATTCGGGCTCTGCCTCGAAGACCGTTTCGCGCTCCGCGGTCTCCGCCTACAATCAGGCACACGGGTGAAGGATGCCGTAACACCCACCACATCACTGCCGGTCGTGTCTTGAGATCCCAATGACGTTCCAAATCAGAGAACGCGGGGCATTCGGCCTGGTGCCTCCCGCCGCCATGCATGACTTCCTGAAGGTTCAAGGCTGGAAACCTTCGGGACAGAACACCGTCGGCTCGGCGGCGGTCTATACCAAAACCATCGACGGACGGTTGTGGGATTTGGAAGTGCCAAACGATCCCGCGGCGTCCGACTATGCCGACATGGTGATCGTTGCGGGGTCGGTTGTCGCGGTAGCCGAGCAGTTGGCCCCCTTCGAGATCTTCACCCGATTAATGAGGCTGGTCAGCTACACGACCGCGATGATGCCCGTGGATGCCGACCGACCAACCGACCTGATCGCGAAGTATGCAACAAGCATCCAGCGCGAGTTGCGCGGCCTGCTGGCGGCCGCCGCGATGGCAAGCGAGTCTCCCCAACCCATGTATCGCGACATCCCAAGCCAACAGACACAACTTCTCCTGGCCTCAGCAGTGCAGCCTGTGGAGGATCCGCAACGTGGACAGTCGATTTTGCATGTGCCCACCGTCAGCGATGCCGGCAATCCAATAGACACCTCGGCCATGGAATTTGCGCTGACCGCCATGGATCAGTTGCTGCAGGCCCTGGATGCCGCGGCAGCCCTGTCCGAGCTGTCCCGCCGGACAGAGCTGGAACGGCTGTATCCGGTCGTGCAAAAGGGCGTAAGCGCCAATTTCTGCGATGCATTGGCCCGACTGGTTGCGATGTGCGGCAAGGTTTCGATTACGGTGACGCTGGCCGAGGTTGGTACCGGCACCCGGCCCAAGCACAGTTTCACCTACGATGTGGAGACCGGAGCCCTCCTGACCCGGTTGGCGCACTCCCTGCGCCGCCACATGCCGCAGTTCAGTGTCCCGGTATCCGGTCAGGTGGTGCGCTTGGCCCGCGATCCTGGAACACACCGGGGAACCGCCACGTTGCAACTGGACAAGGACCAATTCGCCGCCCGGGTGACCGTTGTGCTGTCGGGGAAACCGTTCTCTGCTGCGATTCAATCGTTTGCGGAACAGCGCGCTCTGCGAATGACAGGCGAGGTGCTGCGGGACGGCAGCACCTTCGCACTCCACAATCCGCGCGACGTTGTACTTGCCGATTGACCGGGGAAACCATCGAAGCGAGTGGCCGTTGTGCGGCTGGCCAATCCATGGGAGGTGGCGGTACCGGGACTGCTGGCCCCGAAGGACCATCCATCGGACTGGAGTCACCCTTGGCCTTGGCCCCAGAGTCTCAAGACGAAGGCGAGGTCGTTCCACTGCCTGCAGTTGATGACATTCGTCATGGCCTCAGGCCAAAATCGGTGAAACTGAAACAGTACCGAGCCTTGTGCGCCGCGTCTCCCCTCTCTTTGGATCGTTGTAGTATTGGAACCGACAATTCGGCGGCCCCGCGGCCGGCAGAGCGCCTTCCCGAAACATCTCGATCCCAACATTCCCACCGACACCGGAGTTGCTGCCACCCCATGAGAGAGTTGACCCAGCTTGGCGAATCCAGGCAGATCTTTGGCCTTATTCATCTGCCCGCGTCTCCTAGCACGCCCCACTTCACCGAAGACAACCTGAACCTGGCCCTGGAGAAGGCGCTCGCGGACGCCTGGGCCCTATGCCGCGGCGGAGCCCAGGGCGGCCTGATCCAGACCAGTGACGGCGTCTATTCGGTGGGGGAAGCGGTGGATCCGGCCCGGTTGGCCTTCGTGGCCGGCATTACAACCCGTGTAGCCATGGAACTGCCGGATACCTTCCAGATTGGGGTCCAGGTTATGTGGAATGCCCAGAAGGCATCCCTGGGCGTGGCCTACAGTTGCGGCGGTTCGTATATCCGCTGCAGCTCCTATGTCGGCTCGACACACAGTGCCTATGGCGTGGCCCAAGCGGATCCCGCGGACTTCCTGCAATACCAACGGCTGCTGGGCGCGCAACGCGTCCGCATTGTGGCCGAAATCCACAGCATGCACTACCGATCCCGGGAGGGCCTGCCGCTGGGTCGTCTGGCGGAGTACGCTTGGCGTTGCGGCGCCCATGCCGTCGAAATCGCGGAGCCGGACCCCGCAACGGCCCGTTCCATGATCGCGGACATCAAGAACTCGGTGCCCGACCTGCCGGTGCTGCTGGGTGGCCACACCAACCACGGCAACGTCGGCGAAATGCTGGCCGATGCCGACGGGGCATTTGTGGGCACCTGTTTCCAGCCCGACGGATGGGGAACCAACATCCACGAGGACCGGGTCCAGGCCTACATGGACGAGGTCCGGAAGCTGGGGTGAGCATCCATGCAGCTGGCCGTCTACGGGAAGATCATTCTTGATTCCGTGAAACTCACCTCCGGGGAGGTGGTGCCCAACCTACTGGGGGGTGGAGGCCCCCAGGGAGTTTACGGTACCCGTTTGTACTGTGAGGAGGTGGGTTTCCTGACGAGAACCGGTACCGATTTGGACAAGTCCAATTTGCGGGAACTGCACGGGCTGGACGCGAACCTGGACGGCTGGCGACAATATCCACACTTGGAAACCCCTCGGCTGGACATTGCCTACGACGACGATCAGAACATGCTCAACACCAAGGGCGAACCCATAGAGGTCATGCGTTGGGAGGGCAACTGGTCTGAGCTTCTGGCCCAGGAAATCGAATGGCCCGCGTCCTACCGGTCCGCGCGGGCAGTCCACTTGATTACGGAGTTGCCCAAAGAACAGATGGTTGAGGCCTCCCTGCAATGGAAGCGGGAATCAGGCGGCATGATTTCACTGGAACCATTGGTCGACAAGAACCATTGGAACAATCTGGACGAGATGATGGAGCTCGTTCGCCACGTGGATGTGGTGTGTCCGGAAGCGACCACCGCGGGCAAGGTGGCAGGAAGCGATGATCCCTGTGCCGCAGCTGCGTATTGGCACAATCTGGGACCATCCTGGGTAGCCCTCAGGGCAGGGGCTGCGGGATCGTATATTGCAGGTTCCGGGTTGAACGAGCCCATGCACATTCCGGCCATGAACGTCGAGGTCCAGGATCCCACGGGAGCGGGCAACGCCTATGCCGGCGGCCTGATTGCCGCCCTGATCGACGATCCGAACCTGCCCATGGCAGCCTGCAAGGCCACGGCGGCTGCAGCCCTGATGCTCGGTGCCGTCGGAATCCCGCCGTTTTCGGACCAGGCGGCCCGCGAAGCACAAACGATGGCCAAGACCCATTATCGGTCATTCGTTGAGCAGGCGTGACCGAAACAGGTACGCAAGGTGTTTACGACTGCCAATGATTTCCGTCCACGAACCATCACGACCGGTCCCGGCTTAGGCAAATAACCGCCGGCATGGCCGGGCAGGCCTGCCCGGAGCACGGGCAAAGGTGGCAACAAGAGGCTGATCATTGAACCGCAAGACAGGCCCAGGCCGAGCCATCCTGGTCGGCGACATCTGTGCGGACCTGATCATTCGGGTGCCGGAGGAAACCGGCAACGCCCGGCAGCAGCCCGAACCCGAGGTTCACGGCGGCGGAGCCGTCGCCAACACGGCCGTGGCCCTGGCTCGGTTGGGTGTGGACACCCAGTTCATCGGCACTGTCGGCAACGAACTGTTTGGGGAACAGGCGCGCCGCGAACTGGAGATGGAGGGCATTGACATCTCCCGCCTTGGAGTCTCGCGGCGCTGGCCCACCATGTTGGTAATAGGTCTCATCGACAGCACGGGCCAGCGCACAGTCCTGGGCTGGCCCAACCGCAACCAGGCGTTTTCCGACCTGCACGCGGACCAGTTGGCCGACCTGGAACTGTCACCCCGCGATTGGCTGCATACGTCCGGCGGCTGTCTGGTGCAAAGTCCCCTCCGCGCGGCCATTCACAAAACCCTGGACCTAGCGCGTGGCAGTGGAGCCAAGTCGTCGTTCGATCTCAACCTGAGACTGGGTCTGGAAGGAGGCCGAATGCCATCCGACTACCGTGACACGGTGTGGGAAGCCATCCGCAAAGCCGACTTCGTCCTCGGCTCCGTGGACGAGGAGTTGTTCCATCTGGTACCCGACGAATCTGATATGAGGGTGGCTACGGCCCGCCTGGCCTTACAGGGAAAATGCGTTGCCATCATGCGGGAGGGTGCCGTGGGCGCGCATGTGTCGGAGTTCGGAGCGCCCGCGGTCACCATTCCGTCCTTCCGGGTCCCGGTGCTTGACACCATTGGGGCGGGCGACGCCTTCGACGCCGGATTTGTGCAGGCCGGCTTGGACGGCCGCAGTTTGCGCGAGCAAGTCCGACGGGGCCATGCCGTAGCCGCTCTGCAAATCGGCAAACCGGGAGCGCGCAGCTCCCCTGTTGAGTCCGAAGTGGAACGGTTCCTGGCCCAGGACACCCGCCCGTGTTGACTACACACTGAACAGGTCCGGGCGGACCGGTTGCGAGCCGGAACTTCGGCCGGGCGCGGGACTGGTTCAGGTGCCCATCATGCACAGGATGAACACAGCACCCTGCGGATCGTTGGCTACGACGAACTTGCCGTCTGGGATCTTCATCTCGGGTGTCACCTGCTTCCCGCCCAATCCCTTGAACTTGGACAGCGAGGCGTCCAGGTTATCCACCTCAAAGTAGGGAATCCAGTGGTGGGGCACGTCCGCGTCCCAGGACTCGTCCATCGCGACCATGCCGCCGATGTACCTGGCCTCCACCACGTCCGTTTCAATGCGGGGGTTCCGCAACAGGGTGTACTTCTTGTTATGCTGGTCGGCATCGCCTTCCCATCCGAACAGCCCCCGGTAGAACGCCAGTGACGCGTCCGGATGCCGGCTGCAATATTCGGCCCACATCATGGCGCCAGGCTCGTTGTTGATCCCGAGGCCTTCGAAGCCGTTGGCTTGCCACAGGCCCACAGAAGCACCATGGAGATCCCTGACGACGGCGATCCGTGCGCCCAGATGATCGGTCGCGTCCACTGCCACGGTTCCCCCCAAGGCAGCCGCCTGTTTGACACTGGCCGCCGTATCCTGGACGTTCGCAAACAGAATCCAGGACGGAAGCTCCGCGGTCGGCAACGTTGATCCCACACCGCACACGACCTTTCCGCCCGGCATTACCGCCAGCAAGGTGTCACTGGTACCAATCCACTTCGACTCCTTGAACTCCCAGCCCAAGAGGCCGGCGTAGAAGCCTGCGGCGGCGGACGGCTCGGAGGTTGTCAGTTCCAGCCAACCGAAGGAACCGACGGGATGGGTGGCTACGACAGGCATATTGGCACTCCAATTGGCCGCGGCACGCCGACCAGGTGCGGAATCGACTGCCGTCAACCGGGACGGGCCGGGTTGGCCTGAAACGGCAGCAGCGGCTGCAGCGTGACAGCGTCCAGGTATTCCCGGAATGTCATGCGGGGCGCGCCCCGCATCGGGCCTGCGGCATCCTCCTCTCCATCCTCTGGCAGGTGCATACCGGTACCGGCCCGGACATCCAGGCCCAGTCCGTCCAGCAGGGAAGGCTGCTCGAAGGTGCCCGGAGGCACCCTGAAATGGGACGGACCAATGCATCCCGCGTACTGAAACGGCGGTTCGGCACCGTCCGCCTTCCCGGTGAGCAGAAGGTCCATGGCCGGCCCGCGGCGGGCGAGCGTGAGAAAGGTTACCGGCGCATCCTGGGGTAGTCGATAGTGCTCCTCCCCTTGATCCGGGATGGTACCCATGCACCAGTCGTAGATGTCCGCCATTCTGGTGCGGTCCAAGTCCACCTCCAGCACTTGCCTGCGGTCGTCATACCCGGAACTCAGCGTCAACCTTTCCATTGGGATTCCCGTGTGTCTGTGGACAGTGCCTACGGCTGTCCCTCGGTGATGGACCGTTCAGTCGGCCTGGGCAAGACCGAACGGCGCCCCTTGCGGATCCAGCAGCCGGGCCATGCGGCCCACGGGACCCGACTTGACTCCCTCCTGCACCCGGGCTCCCAGTTCCAGGGCCAGCTGCACGGATGCGTCAATGTCGGCAACCTGGAAATAGACAAGCCACAGTGGGCGGGGAAAAGCCACGCCGGTGGGCCATCATCCAATCCGCCCGTATACCGCCATGCCAAAGGCAGGGCCGGGTCGCCGACAAACAAGGTGCATTCCTGCCTAGCCCGGTCCTGTTCCGTCCCCCAGCTGAAGACAGACTGGTAATAGGCGGCGGCCGCGGATCGGTCTCCGGTCAACAGTTCAAACCAAACCATGGAGCCGGGTTCGCGCACGATGTCGGCCCCAATCCGCGTTCCCGCCTGGAAGAGAGCGACTGCCGCTCCCGCGGCATCCATCATCACGGCAATGCTGGCAAAGTCTTCCACTGCAAACGGCGGCATGACAGTGGTGCCCCCGGCCTTCTCGCCGGCTGCCAGAGTCCGGCCGGCATCCGCCACATGGACATACGGAGCCCAACTTGGATGCATGCCGGCTTCCAGGGCATTGGGCGGCAACTGCGCCAGGCCGGCCACGGCATGACCGTCGATCCGGCCCATCGAGTGAACCGGCTGTCCCTCCAGCTGCGTCTGCGTGAAGTCCCAACCCAGGAGCGTTCCGTAGAAGCCGCGGGCAGCCTGTACATCGGTGGTGTGCAGGTCCGCGTGGCAGAACACATGAACCGGGTACGACTGCAGGATAGGCATGATCAATTAGCTCACAGACTGGATGAGGAACCTGTGCCAAATTAAAGCACAGATTGAACATAATTTCAACCGGGGAACCCGAACCGGCGGGCACAACCGCCGGCCGGTCGGGACCGGTTTCGAGAGCCCCGGTCAACTCAGGGCAGCGCGCCAACCGTGTTCCCGGACCATCGCCTCAAAGCGGCCCGCATCGACTTCCAGGCCGAATCCCGGGGTTTCCGGCAGGCGAATCGATCCGTCCCTGACGGTGTAGGGCGCGTACAGTCCCGGCGTGTCCGCCGCATCCCACTCAACAAAGCCGAAATGCTCAAGGACGGCACCCAGATGGCCGGTCAGGTAGTTGCCGAGTACCCTTCCGTAATGATGCGGGGAGGAGGTCACGCCGATCGGGTCCAGCCGGCTGGCAATGTCCAGCCAGGCCATCAGGCCGGGGCTGAAGATGTCGTATTGAACGACATCCACCAGTCCTTGGGCGGCCATGTCCATCAGCGTGGGTGAAGCCTGCCCCTCCCCGTCGGCAATCAAGGTGTCGATGCCTTCGCGCTGCTTCCACTCCTGCAGGTCCTCGTACAGGACGGGATCCTCGTGGAAGGCCTCTTCAATCCAGTGGACGCGGACGTCCGCGGTCTCGCTCAGAACCCGCTTGGCCAGGTTCAGGTTCCAGCCGTTGTTGGCGTCAATCATGATGCGGCCGTCCGGCCCGGCCACCTCGCGCACTCCCTTGATGACTTTGATGTCCCGGGCCGTGCCGGCCTCCAGCGGCATGTGGCGGCCACCGCGGCCCACCTTGATCTTGAAGTTCGCATGGCCCTGATCCTTCCCGAAGGCCGCTTCCGACTTCAGCAGCTCCACGGCCTCGTCGTCGTCGGACAGATGCAGGTCGTCAATGTAGAGCGAGGTATCGTAGCAGGGCACCGACACTTCCTCGGGCAACGACACGCCGCGCTGGTCCGCCAGCAGGCGAAAGACCGGTTTGCCCGCAAGCCGGGCCGCCAGATCCCAGAGCGGATACTCCATGGGCTGCCACCGGTCTGTAGGGCCGACCCCCTCGACAAAAACGTCGCCCAACGACTTGCCCAGGAGACTGCCTCCAAAGGGCTTGGGACAGTCGGACCAGCCCAGACCGGTGTGTCCGTCGTCGGTCGTGATCCGCATCAACCGGGCCACTGTTTCCAGACCGTGGACATCCAGCCGCGCATTGGAACCCGCCGCGCGCGGGCGTGCCCCGGGCAGGCCCGTCCATTCCACCTTGACGATTGTGGTGTCAAACATCGGATTTCACTCCATCACCAGTACGCTGCGGGCCACCTCGCCACGCTCCAGGGCCACAAACGCATCGTTTACGCCGCCCAGTTCATACTCGCGGGTCACCAACTCGTCCAGCATCAGGCGGCCACTTCTGTAGAGCGAGACCATGCGGGGGAAGTCCACTTGCGTGCGCGCCGAGCCGTACAGGGAGCCAATCACGGTCTTTTCCTGAATCCACATGCGCGCATCCAGCTTCAGTTCCGTGTTCACCGGGGCGTGGCCCACATAGACGGTCACTCCGCGGGCCCGGGTGCACTCCAGGGCTTGGATGAAAGGCTCGGCCGTCAGGCCGATCGCCTCGAACGCATAGTGGGCACCGGCTCCGCCGGTGATGGCGCGGATGCGATCCACCGGATCCTCCCGCCCGGCGTTGACCACATGGGTGGCGCCGAACTCGCGGGCCATGTCCAGCTTGTTGTCCAGCAGATCCACGGCGATGATCGGGCTGGCGTTGGACAGGCGGGCGCCCTGGATGCAGTTGAGGCCGACCCCGCCGCAGCCGAAGACTGCAACCGAACTGCCGGGCTCCACGGCCGCCGTGTTGATGACAGCCCCCACGCCTGTCATGACGCCGCAGCCGATCAGGGCGGCCGGCCCCATCGGCGTATCCTTTTCGATGGGCACAATTTGTGTGCGATGCACCGTGGTTCCCGTGGCAAAGGTGCCGATGCCGCTCATCTGGGACATGGTGCGGTCCGAGCCGGGGAACACAGGCTCCAGACTGTCGTCGGACTCCGAGGAGCAAACCGCGGGATGGCCGCGCTGACACATCTCGCAATAGCCGCAGTGGGGCTTCCACGAGAGGATCACCCGATCGCCGGGGTCCACGTCCGAGATCTCGTCGCCGACCTTTTCGATCACGCCGGCCCCTTCGTGGCCGAGGATCAAGGGTGTCTCGATCTGGGTCCACTCTCCCTTGACAACATGCCAGTCGGAATGGCAAACCCCACTGGCCAGAATCCGCACTTCGATGCAGTCCGGCTCGAGGGGCGGCTTTTCAAACTCCATTATCTCCAACGGAGTTTGGGGTTGGTGCAGAACAGCGGCCTGGATCATGTCATTTCCTCCAGATGTCCGGCCGCCGTTGGGCGATGGCAGCCTAGCCGTCAAACTCGAAGTCGTCGAAGGTCAGGTCCGGACCCAGTTCCGGGTCCGGCTGCGCCACCGGCAATCCGTTGGTGGATTCAATTACCCGGTATCCGTCGGGTAGGCGGGACTGGGCCTTGTAGCGGATCTGGCGCCGAAACGCCAGGGTGGCGACCTCCGCTCCTTCCACGGTGATATTAACAGCATGCAGATAGTACTTCTCGCCCTGGCTGTTGGTAACGCAGAACACGTCCATTTCCCACGCCTTGCTGTACTCCTTGCCGTACTGCTCCGGCGGAATGATCTCCACTGGTCTCGGTTCGCTCATGGCTTCCTGCTGCGTTGCTCGAAGTGCTTGTTCCGATCGGAGCGGTTCGCTACCGCGGCTGCCGAAAGGCAGCCCGGCCAGCATAGACGGCTGCGTCGCCCAGCTGCTCCTCGATGCGCAGGAGCTGGTTGTACTTGGCAACCCGATCGCTGCGCGCCGGCGCGCCGGTCTTGATCTGGCCCGTGTTGAGCGCCACAACGAGATCGGCAATCGTCGTGTCCTCGGTCTCCCCGGAACGATGACTGACGACGCTGGTCCAGCCGGCGCGGTGGCTCATCTCAACCGCCTGCACAGCCTCGCTCAAGGTTCCAATCTGGTTGACCTTGCAGAGCAGGGAGTTGCACAGTTTCCGCTCAATGGCCATTCGGATGCGATCGACATTGGTCACCAAGAGGTCGTCGCCGACCAGCTGAACCCTGTCGCCGGCCGCCTCGTGCAGCAGGGCCCAGCCCTCGAGGTCGTCCTCGGCGAGCCCGTCCTCAATGCTGATGATCGGATAGCGCGCCACCCACTCGCACCACAGGTCCACCAGCTCCGCGCTGGACAGGTTCCGTCCCTCGATCGGCAGACGGTACTGGCCGGACTCCGCGTCGTACAGTTCGGAGGCGGCCGGATCAAGCGCAATCCAGATGTCTTCGCCCTCACGCAGGTCGGCATTGGCGATCGCCCGGGAAATCAGTTCCAGAGCCCGCTCGTTGCCGCCAAGTGCCGGAGCGAAGCCGCCTTCATCCCCGACATTGGTGGAATACCCCCCCTCCTCCAGGAGCGACTTGAGAGCCCGATAGACGGCCACGCCCCATTCCAGCCCCTGTCGAAAGGAATCGGCCCCGACCGGCATGACCATGAACTCCTG
>JAAXGZ010000142.1 GCA_012271135.1 Caldilineales bacterium
CACCCACAGGGCCAAGCCGGTCATCTGGGCCGGACGCAGATGGGGCAGATGCCTTTGGATTTGGTCGTGCAGGGGATAGAATGCCGTCGGAAGAAGCATGGGACCGGGGCCTGTTTGATGTGTGAGAACACGAACAGACTACCCGCAAACCATGCTTTTTCCGCTTCCGTGACCTGTTTTTCAGGACCGGATCCGCTTTACCTACCCCTATCAGACCGGGGGGCCACCGGCAGATGGGCGATCCCCCGCTTCTCGATGCGCTCCCTCAACGACAGGAACACCTTGCGCTTGCAATGCAGGCCGCCCCCGACTTCCGACAGCCATTCGTCTACGGCCACGCCCGCACCCGGGCCGTACGCTTCCACCGCGGAAACCGGACGTCTCCGATCATCCTGTTGCCCCGGCCGGACACCCGGCAGCAGACCACGGTCAAACCCTGCGGGGGCAACGTCGCCCCCGCTTAGGAACCGCAAGGCATCGGCCTCGGTGTGGTACCGCTGCCCGGTCGCAGTCCCGCGGGCCGGGAACGTGCCGTTGCGGTCCATGACGCGCAACGGGTGCGCCGAACGCCCCACGCGGGCGCCAAACTGCGGGATGCGGTAAATCCTGTCCATGCCCAACATGGTGCCGTGCAACACAATACAATACAAAATTGAAGGCTTATCGATGCACCGTTGGAGACGTGGATACCCACGGCAGTTCCCGGTTCGCTGGGATTTCCGGATGCCGAACAGCCGTGATTACCCTGTTCCGACAGAGGGAATGGAGCGTTCCCATTCCATGATGCGGGCAGGATTCAGCCTGACAATCCCCTCCAGGCGATCGAAGTCGGTGTCTGCTGAGATGATGTGATCTGCTCCCAGCCGCTGCATCACCGCCGTGTGGACTAGTGCTTGGATGTGACTAGTATGACGGGTACAGGTGTTGCAGCTTGATACGGGCATCGGCGGTGTTGCAGCGCCATTTGATGGGTTTGGCATCCCGGTTGCGGTGGCGGCACCAGGCCGCGGTCTCGGCGGCCACCCGGGCCTGTTCGGGGAAGCGGCGGTTCCGGCATGGGCGGGCCAGGACGCTCAACTCGCACTCGGCCATGTTGAGCCAGCTGCCGTGGGGCGGGGTGTAGTGCCACTCGAAGCGGGCCGCCAGGCGGTCGGCGGTGGCCTGGTCGAAGGCCTTGTGCAGGGACTTGGGGGTGTGCGTGTTGAGGTTGTCGCAGACCAGGACGATCGTCTCGGCCTTGGGGCAGTGGACCTCGGCCAGTTCCCGCAGCACGTGGGCGCAGTCCACGGCCGTGCGCCGGGCGCGCACCTGGACCGCGCGCCAGCCCAGGAGGGGAGCCGAGAGCAGGAAGAGGCTGCAGGTGCCCATGCGGTCGTACTGGTAGTCGTAGCGCGCGGGCCGTCCCGGTTGCACCGGCGTGGGCGGCCGGTAGTGCTCGTGCAGGGCCTTGGCGGTCTCGTCGAAGCAGACCAGGGGCCGGTCCGGGTCCTCGGCCTGCTCATAGAGGTCCAGGATGTCCTCCCTGTTCCGCACGAAGCGTGCGCTGGGCGGACCCGGCTGGCACCAGGCCTTGCGCAGCCAGGGCTTCAGCGCGTTTTTTTGAGGGTGTGATTCACGGTCGTCGCCGAAATGGTCTCGACTACCCCCTCGGCCATCAGGGCCTCCGTCAGCAGGCGGCCGGTCCACCGGGCAAAGCCCGGCGGCGGCTTCCCGCAGGCCCGCGCCACCAGCCGCGCCTCCCCCTGACCGTCCAGGCGCCGGGGGGTGCGCGCATGGTCCATGGGGGCCGTCCGCAGACCCGCCGCCAAGCCTTGCGCAACCCAGGCCCGGCGCGCCCGTTCCACCGTGCTCACGCCCACCCCCAGCCGCTCGGCAATGGCCGCGTCGGCCAGGCCGGGTCCATGCAGTCCCTGGTCCGCCTGCAGCCAGATCTGGGCCCGCCGCCGCGCAAAGGCCTTGCGCGCGCCCGTTTGCACAATCCCCTCCAGCTCCCGGCGCTGGTCCCTGGTCAGTTCCACAAGGTGGCGCTTGGCGGTCATGGCCGGCTCCCCGACGATGGTATGCAACCCCACCATTGTAACCCGTCATACTAGTCACATCCAAGCACTAGGTCCCGGGCACTGACACCAGAGTGGCGGTCCGCCAGTACCGATGCCACAAGAATGTCTTCCGCATAGACTGGCTCAATGCGGTCATGCATGGCTTCAGCGAAGGCTCGCAGAACCTCCCGTCCCAGTACCCAGCGATCCGAAGCCAAGTAGCGGTGCATCAGTTCCTGAAGGACCTCGGAGTTGGTTACGAACGATTGCGGCTCCTTGGCCACCATGCGGAGAATCCGAGCGCACGGTTCCTTCAAGGGATGGCCACGGCCGGCGGCATAGATGGGAATGTTGGCATCAATAAAGACCGCTGGGCTCATGGGCTGCCTCCAACTCACGGGAGACGGTCTCAGGATCTGGCGGATTTTCCAAGTTCAACCCGATTAGCCGTTCAACCGCCTGCTCGCGGCGCCTGCGCAGAATGTCCTCATAGGCAGAATCGATCATGCAGCGCACCACATCGGAGATCCCCACACCTTTCTCCCGGGCCAACTCTTCCAGTCGCTGCCGGTGTTTGTCGTTCAGTCGTACGTCCAACCGGTTCGTCATATCGACCTTCTGTACGGTGCGATTTGTACGGAAATCATTGTCCGTCACTTTGGTCCCAAAGTCAACTGGACATGACCTTCATTGTGCTCTCACCCAGAGGCTAGCCATGGTTCCCTGCATGCACGTTTGACCAGCCGCTTCAGCCTTCTCCGCGAGAGCCACAAGCATCCTCATTCGAGGGATGCTTCGAATGAGTCCGATGCATCAAACAAGCTCAAAGCAGAAGACCTGCATTGCAATCAGGTTAAGAAGGTTCCAGGGACTGCACCTGACGGCTCAACTCCTGGGCAATCTCTCCCGAACGATGCGGCCCGGTGCCAAGATGAGCCATGGCACGTAGGTGTCGTTTCTCAGATGGAGTCAACCGATCGAACCTGACGAGAAAGAGTTCGTATCCAAGGCAGCTTTGGCTTGTTGCGCTGCCGCGGTTACGTCTGATGTTGTGATGGGGGATGTGGCCGCTACATCCGACACATGTTTGCTCCATTCCTGTAGAAAGTATGGACAACCCTGGGTCTGGCTAACGATCTTGTCAAGCGCATCGGGATTGATCGATACCTATTCGTTGACGACGGGCATTTCAAGGGCGCTCCGGGCATCATCCCGGTACAGTGGTCCAAGCTTCGGGAAATCAAACAGGCGTTCGGCATACGACTTCGCGTTTCCCATCCGTCCCCGTAGTTGCGGCAACCCGACACCGACCATGCAGTCGGAGGTACGGGACCCGCTGTGGCACCTCGTGGAACGCTGGCACGCTCTGGTGCGCAGCCAAGGGAACCCCAAGGTGTCCGCCTCCACTAACCGGCTCAAGGGCTGGTCGGATGCCCTCTGAGCGCGCTTCAAGCCCCGGGCTCGCCTGACGGGGCTGAAGACCAAAACCGTCGTGCCCCTGATGGCCCGCAGTTCAACCGCTGTCACCGCATGGGGTACACTGGCTCGAATCCTGCTGTTCCACACGAGGGGTCGAATCATCATGCGCCATTGGTTGACACGGACGCGTTTTTGCGGAGTTTTGTTGTGTTTGTTGGCCTTGGTTTTGGCCGGTTGCGCTCCGGTGCCTGCAACTCAGGTCGAGAGTGGCGAAGCCGCCATGGAGCCAGTGGAAATCACCGTATGGCTGAGCCAAACTGCTCAATCAGATTGCATTGTGGCGGAGTCAGTCGATACCTTCAATGCCAAACAGGATGAAGTCGTTGTCAATGTCGAGCGCAAGGCCACGACCGATTCCCTGCGTCCTGCACTGGCCGCGGGTGCGGGTCCAGACGTAGTACAACTGGGCGGCCCGGTGTTTGCCGCTGAATTGGCCTTGGCCGGTCAGCTACTGCCCATGAATGCCTACGCGGATGAATTCGGATGGGCGGAACTGTTTCATGACTGGGCCTTCAACATTGGTGTGGTCGAAGGCGAACTGTTCAGCCTGCCGCAGGAATTGGAAACACTCGTGTTGTTCTACAACAAGACCGTGTTTGAGGAAAAGGGTTGGCAACCTCCCTCCAACCTGGAAGAAATGATCTCTCTGGCCGGAGTCATACAGCAAGACGGCCTCATTCCCTTCGCCGGCCAGTCAAGCCAATGCAATGTGTGCAATGAATGGTATGTAGGGGAATTCATGAACCAGGTAGCGGGTCCGGAATTGGTCTACCAGGCCCTCATCGGTGAAGTCCCATTTGACCATCCCGATTTCGTGCGTGCCATCGAGATTCATAATGACATGATGCAGAAGGGCTACTACATGGGTAGCCTGGAACGCTTCCAAGCCGCCAACTTCGAAGAATTCACGACCGCATTTGCAACTGGTGAAGCGGTCATGAACATGGAAGGCACATGGTTCTATGGTCGCGAAGGGGACTACTTCGGCGAAGGCACAACCCATGGCAACGATTGGGACTGGGTGCCCAATCCTTCCCTCGACGGTACACCCATTTTCTCGATTGGACTCGGCGGTACACAGTCCATTAGCAAGAGTTCCGCCAATCCTCGCGAAGCGGCCATGTACCTTTCCCACTACTTCTCACCCGAAGTGCAGGGACGGCTCGTGAGTGTATGCAACTACGGCACGGCTCCTGTGCGGGGAGTGGACGAGTTCATGGAAGGTGTGGATCCCCGTATGCAGGCCATCTACTCTGCCATGAACGACGCCTTTGAAGCCGGCGGATATGGTTACACCCTTTGGACGTTCTTCCCACCAAAGACAGACCTCTACCTGTATGAAGAACTGGAGAAGGTCTGGTCCGGTCAAATGACGGCTCAGGAATATTTGACACGGGCCAACGAAATTTTCCAGGAGGAACTGGCAGCCGGGGAAGTACCTCCCACGCCCAGCCGCTAGACCGACGAATTGGCAATGAGGGTTGAGGACACGGTGTGACCGCAAATCCATCCATCCAAGACACCTCGTCCCGGCGTACTTCCTTTCTGGGCAAGGGCATGGAAGTGCGCCGGGGATTATTGGCTTGGGCCCTTATCATCCCGATTACGCTGGTTCACCTTGTCGTGGTGGTGGGCCCGGGAATTTCCGGTCTTTATTATGCGCTGACGGATTGGTCAGGCATTGGCAAGGCAGAGTTCATTGGCTTGGGCAATTTCGTAGAACTGTTCACAGAGGACCTGAATTTCCGGGCCGCGTTCCGTCACAATCTGTTCTGGATGGCGTTCTTTCTGACCGTTCCCATGATTATGGCTTTGAGCGCGGCTAGTCTGCTGGCGCAGATTCGGCGAGGGGCCATGGTGATTCGGTCCATGTTCTATCTTCCCTATGTACTGCCCTCCATCGTCTCAGCCTTTACCTGGTCAATGTTGCTGAATCCATCCCTGGGTATCGGCGCGGCACTGGACAAGATCGGCATCAAGGGATTGGATCATCCTTGGCTCGGAGATTTTCGAACCGCCCTGGCTTCAATCGCCTTCGCGGACAACTGGCATTGGTGGGGTTTCCTCTCCATCTTGTTCCTGACCGCCATGCAATCCATCCCTGTTGACCTCTACGATGCGGCCAAAATGGACGGCGCCAATCGTTGGCAGCAGTTTCGCAATGTCACCTTGCCCGGGATTCGGCCCACCATTCTGTTCATGTTGCTCATGACTGCAATCTGGTCCTTCCTCTCTTTTGACTATGTCTGGATCCTGACCCAGGGTGGACCGTCGGGTGCGTCGGAGTTGGTATCGTCCCACCTCTACAAGCAGGCATTCCTACGCTTCGAGGCGGGATACGCGGCGGCCATAGGCTTGACGGTTTCACTCATGGCGGGTTGCATTGTGGGAGGTTTCACGATTTTGAGAAGGCGAGGGTGGGAAATATGATCCACCGCCTATTTGGTCAACGAGAGAATCTGGCTCCCAACTACATCATTCTGGGGCTGCTTTGTGCCTTTGCAGTGATCCCAATTCTGATCCTGGGTTTCAACTCCCTGAAATCCAACCTGGAACTGGGCGAGAACTCGATTGGTTTTCCTCGCCAGTTCCAATGGTCCAACTACCCCGATGCCTGGGAACAGGGCGGATTTGCCGTCACCATGACCAACAGCGTCATCTTCGTGGTAGGCACGGTCACCGGGGTGGTGGTGCTGGGCGGCATGGCCGCCTATGCCCTGGCCCGACTCAATCCCCGCGGCAGCAACTTGTACATGATTTACATGTTGTCGCTGTCAACCATCCCCTTCTGGCTCTATGCCGTGCCACTCTTCATTCTATGGAAAAACCTGAGTCTGTTGAACACCCGGTTTGGTTTGATCATCATCTATATCGCGCTGAACTCACCGTTCGCCATCTTTCTGCTGCGTTCCTTTCTGGTGAAATTCCCGCCAGATTTTGAGGACGCGGCTCGGGTGGACGGGGCAACAGAGATGCAGGTGCTAACCAAGGTAGTGATGCCAATCATGTGGCCGGGCCTGTTGACGGTGGCCCTGGTTGTTGCCCTTGGGGTTTGGGGGGAGTTCCAAATCGCCCTCATCTTCATGCAGGAAGATGAAAAGATGCCCCTCACAACCTCCTATTTCAACTTCATGCGTCGTTTCTCGAGGGATTGGAGTTTGACGGCAGCCGGCGCCATCATGATGATCCTGCCCGTGTTGATCATATTCATGGGTTTGCAGCGCCGATTCGTAGAGGGGCTGACACAAGGTGGCCTGAAATAGGGGCGAGAACGAACTCGCGGGAGCACTCCCAAGTCGAGTTGGGCAGCCCTTGCGCGTGAACCCAACCCCGCGCAGTGAATCGCGCCCAACTAGCGCATGGGGTATGGGGATCGACAGAGTGGATGCGGTGACCGAGTGGCGCTCTCGTCCTGTGCAGCAGATGAGGTTGGCGTTTGCGTGGATCCGGGCTCTATCCAACCAGTCAGGTTCGGGGGGAGCGACTAGGCGCGGGAAGTGCCACGGCAACCATCGGCGACATGCCCCAAGTGAAATCGAGCGTGCCGGGCAATTGGCCGAACTGCCCCGGCGGTCAGGAAGTGTGCCCTCACCGACGAAGCCTGAAGCCGAAGACCTGCGTTGCCATTGGGCTGCGAAGGTTCCAGAGGACTCATGCAGCAGTCTTCACTCGTCGTCGGGCATGATGCGCCGCATGAACTCATCAAACATCGGAACGGTGAAGGCGGTGTCCCCATGGCCGGGACTCCAAATCATGCCTTTGCCGATCAGTTTGCTGCGCGTGGGAGCCAAGGACTGCACCTGACGGTTCAACTCTTGGGCGATTTCCCCGGAACGGTGTGGCCCGGCACCCAGTTGGGCCATGGCACGCAGGTATCGTTTTTCGGATGGAGTCAACCGGTCGAACCTAACAAGAAAGAAGCTTGCATCAAGGGTGGCTGTGACTTGCCGGCTTGCCGTGACTACGTCCGATGGCGTAATGGGAGATGTTTCCGCGATGTTCCATACGTGCTTTCCCCACTCCTGCAGGAAGTACGGGTAGCCTTGGGTCCGGGCAACAATCTCATCAAGCGCGTCGGAATTTGTCAACACCCCTTCGTTGAGGGTGGGCTTGGCGATGGCGATCCCGGCATCATTCCGGGAAAGCGGCCCAATCTCCGGGAAATCAAACAGGCGTTCAGCATACGACTTCGCGTTTCCCATCTGTCCCCGCAGCTGTGGCAGTCCGGCACCGACCATGACCACCGGAAGACGCCGTTGCGCGGTGCGGTGCAACGCGGCAATCAACGCCCCTAGCTGATCCTTCGGCACATACTGGAGCTCGTCAGTCAACAGCACCAAGGCGGTTGAACCTTTCTTGGCAGCTTCGCCAGCGACCTCAAACAGTGCCTGCAAGTCGATTTCCAGGTTGCCACTGTCGGCCAGTCCGAACTCTGGTTCGTGCTCCAAGCTTATTTCAATGTCCTGGTATGTCACCTTCAGGGCTTTGGTAAACCCAGCGAGGCCCTTCAGCGCCTGGTGCGCCAATTGCTTTGCAGACTCCCAGCGGGAAAGTTGCAACAGGGCAACATGCAATCGGGGGGCCAAAACGGAAGGCAGGGATCGACTCTCGGCGGCTTCCAGATCCAAGGTGTACAGGCCCATTGTCTCGGCCTGTTCGCGTATGGTGTCCAACAACACGGTCTTGCCCACGCCGCGCAGGCCGATCAACACCATGTTCTTGGTTGGCCGACCCAATCGGGATCGTTCCAGTGCGATACGCGCCGCTTCAAGCACGTCGTCACGGCCGGCCAGTTCCGGTGGCGGTGTGCCGGCACCGGGTGCGAATGGGTTGCGAATGGGATCCACAACCCGGATTATACCTTAGTTGCCATGGTTTATGCTAAATCGATAACATCGCTAACTTGGGTATAAACGGGACATGGCCAATGATTCCGAGTCCTTGTGAGGCTTTGGAGTTGAGGTTCAGTCGAAATCATGCGGATCCGACCAAGCGCGGGACAGGGGGTGATCGGAACTGGGATCATGACCTGGCAACCGGAGCTACAGGGTGCCAATCCCACAATCCACAATGTCCGCGGCGGCATTGAGCTTGGCATGGGGCACACCATTTGAACGCCGGTGCGTTGGGTTCCCTGCCGGTGAACATTCGTCGGCGCGGCTCCCGTGGGGGATCGGGCCGCGTCACTACAGGACGGAGTTGGTCGATCACGGCTGGTACGCGACTGTCGGGGGCCGTCGTCTGGAGTGTGCAACATGGCCGACTGAATCACGAGGCTGACCAAGTCTGGAAAGCACAGGGCGTCCCCATGACTGACACGGCGTATGGTGCCGATGTCAAATCGAGTTGCTGCGATTCGGCCGCTGCTCAATAATAGGGGACCTCCCGCACCACTCAGATCCGCGTACACAGAGCCTGGGAATGGGCCCTGTCGCTGAAGGATGAAGTGGCACGCCCGATAGGTCAGGTTTGCAGGCAGTCGATGACCACATCTGAGCGCGCGCCCCGGGCAGGGGCGGCCAACACTACAGAACCCCTGTTGACTGTACAGGGACTGAAGACCTGGTTCCATACCGACGATGGGATCCTCAAGGCCGTCGATGGGGTGGATTTCTCGGTTCCCGCCTGTTCGACCCTGGGACTGATTGGCGAGAGTGGCTGTGGCAAAAGCGTCACGGCCCGATCCATTCTGGGCATAGTGCCGCGGCCGGGGCGCATCGAAGCCGGCACGATCACGTTCCAGTCACAGGAACAGGGATCCGTGGAACTGACGGCCATGGACCCGACCGGTCGGGAGATCCGTTCCATCCGGGGACGCGAGATCACCATGATTTTCCAGGAACCGATGAGTTCCCTGAGTCCGGTGCACTCGATTGGCAATCAGCTCAGTGAAACCATTCTGCTGCATATGTCCGTGGATCGCCGGGAAGCCATGGAACGATCGCACGAGTTGCTGGACCGGGTTGGCATTCCGGATCCCGGCCAGCGCCTGCAGGAATTTCCCCACCACCTTTCCGGTGGCATGCGACAGCGGGTGATGATTGCGATGGCGTTGTCATGCAGGCCATCGCTGCTGATTGCGGACGAACCGACCACGGCACTGGATGTAACCGTGCAGGCCCAGATCCTGGAATTGATCCGGGAACTGCAGGCCGAACACCAGATGGCCGTGCTGTTCATCACCCACGATCTGGGTGTCATTGCCGAGACCTGCGACCACGTCGCCGTCATGTACCTGGGCCGGATTGTGGAGGCGGGACCGGTGCGAGAGATTTTCCACAACCCCCGGCACCCCTACACGATCCGCCTGATGGAATCCATCCCCCGTCTTGGTGAAGAGCGCTCGCGGCTGAATGCCATCGCGGGCACGGTTCCCATCCCCTTGGACCCGCCTGCCATCTGCAGTTTTCTGGACCGCTGTCCCGATCAGATGGAGGGAGTCTGCGACCAGGCGATGCCGGCCCTCGTACAGTTGCATCCATACCACTCCGTTCGCTGTTTTTTGCACAGCCAGGAAGTGGAAGGTCCATGACAGACGAAAGGGCTTCGACCCCGGCTCCGTTGCTGCAAATCGAGTCGCTGCGCAAATATTTTCCCGTGCAGAAAGGGTTGCTGCGTCGTGTGGTGGGGCAGGTACGGGCGGTGGATGGAGTGGATCTGGAGCTGGCGCCCGGAGAGACCCTCGGTCTGGTTGGCGAATCCGGCTCGGGCAAGACCACTCTGGGACGCTGTGTGGTGCGAGCCCAGAAGCCCACCAGTGGAGCCATTCGCCTGGACATTGAAGGACGCGACTCCATCGATCTGGCAGTGGCCAGCCAAAACGAGTTGCAAACCTACCGCCAGCACATGTCCATGATCTTCCAGGACCCCTTTCTATCGCTGGATCCCCGCTGGACCGTGCTGGACATCGTCAGTGAACCGCTGCGCAAGCTTCAGATCGTCAAGGCCGGGGAAGCCGAAGACCGGGTCCGTTCCCTGATCGAGGTGGTGGGGCTGGAAGCCCAGCACCTGCATCGCTATCCCCATGCCTTCTCGGGCGGACAGAGACAGCGGATCGGTATCGCCCGCGCCCTGGCCACCAATCCCAAGCTGATCGTGGCCGATGAACCGGTGTCGGCCTTGGATGTGTCCATCCAGGCCCAAATCCTGAACACCCTCAAGGACCTCCAGCACGAATTCGGCCTGACCTATCTGTTCATTGCGCACGACTTGAGCGTGGTTGAGCACATCTCCGACCGTGTTGCCGTCATGTACTGCGGCCGGGTTGTGGAAAGCGGCCCTACCCGCCAACTGTTTCACCAGCCTTTGCATCCCTACACGGAAGCCCTGCTCTCGGCGGTGCCCCAGCCGGATCCCGATCGACGGTCCGACCGCATCATCCTGCCCGGCGAGGTCGCCAATCCTGCCAATCCCCCTGCCGGTTGCCATTTCCACCCCCGCTGCAGCTATGCCCAGGACATCTGCCGGTCGGAAGCCCCCCCCTTTGTCGACTGGCAGGAAGATCATGGCGCGGCCTGCCACTTCTCCGAGGAAATCGAATTGCAGGGGGTATAGACCAAGACTGCTATGGCCTTGAACCAATCGGCGCACGCACAGGACCAGGACCGCGCCTCGCAGGAGGTGTACACCCAACGGGCCAACACTCCGGAGACACTGGCCTGGTACCAGGATCGGGCCTTGGGCATGTACCTGTACTGGACGGTCGATGCCATCTTCGGAATGGTCAACGCCCATTCCGTGGTAGGTGCTTCCTCGGACTACCTCGATCGCTATTTCCGCCAGTTGCCGCTCTGGTTCAACCCGCAGCGGTTCGATGCAGCCTGGTATGCGCGTCTGGCGGCCACCTGTGGGTTCGACTATGTCACGGTGACCGCCAAGAACCACAACGGCTTTTGCATGTGGGACACCGCTACCACGGATTTCAAGGTCACCAACACGGCGTACGGCAGGGATATCCTGCACCAGTACACCCAGGCCCTGCGCGCCAGGGACATCCCGGTTGGGTTCTATTTTTCCCCGGACGACGCCTGGTTCCAGTGGCGCCGGGGTCGGGAGGTCACGCGCAGCCGGGACTACTGCAATCCGGAATTCAATCCGGAATTGCTGGCCTATGACCAGCGTCAGCTGGAGGAACTTATCACCGTCTACGATCCCGACATCCTGTGCGTTGACGGGTATCAGGCAGCGACTGCCTCGCTGGTTGAGTTCGCCTGGGACCTGAAGCCGGAACTGATGGTGACGCGGGGCGGGATCACCACGCCTGAACAGGAAGCCCGCCAGGATGTTCAGGGGCCTTTCGAGTCCCACTACACCATTGGCCGCCAATGGCAGTATCGGGCCGGCAACGACCGCAACAAGACGGGCCGGGAGCTGATCGAACTGCTTGTGGACTGCCGTTCGCGCGGCGGCACGCTGTTGCTGGCCATCGGCGGCCCGGATGCGGACGGGGTGCTGCCTCGGGACAAGGACGACAGGGTCCGGGAACTGGGCCTTTGGATGTTCGTCAACGGGGAGGCCATGCAGGCCACCCGTCCCTGGCTCCATTCCCGGCAGGGCGATCTGGCCTTCACGCAAAGCCGGGACGGCACCGCGGTCTATGCGGTCGATTTGGGACCGCCGCTGCCATTGGGCACCTGGCGCACGGTCGCCGTCGACGGATTGCACCTGCAGGCCGACGCCCGTGTGGACGTACTGGGTGCCTCGGGCCTAACCCTCGAATATCGGCCCGACTTCGATCCGCGGCCACGCTGGTTTGCCACGCCCACGGGGGTGGCCGTGACCTATTGCCGCACCCAGCGCCTGTACAACGACTTGCGCTGGCCCAACCCGGTCACTCTCAAGTTCGACGGCGTGGTCGCAGGTTGACCCTGCTTCTTCCCATCAGGCCCAGTTCCTCCAATTCAACTTCACGGGACAAATCACCATGAACCCCTTGCCTCAAAGCCTGGATCAGATTGACAGGGATGAATTCGCGCCCCGTTACTCCCCGCTCGACGGACCTGGCCAGCCGATTGCCCTCCTGCCGGGTGACGGAAATCCCTTGGATACCCCCGGCCACATCGATCTCAGCGGCGAATGGGAAATGGCGGCGGAAATGTCTCCGGACGAACGCCTTGGATCGGACTGGTCCGATGCCATCACTGCCAACGTGCCGTGCAGCGTGCATACCGCCCTGCTGGAGGCGGGCCGCATCCCCGATCCCTACGTGGGCCTGAACGACGAAGTTGCCTATCCGGAGGGATTCCGCACCTGGTGGTTGCGCAGGCGGTTCAGGCACCCGGGTGATGCCACGCACCTGTGTTTCCAAGGTGTGTTCGACGCTTGCGACGTCTGGCTCAACGGTCACCATCTGGGCTCGCACCGGGGCATGTTCGGGGAGTTCGAGTTCCCGGTGGACGAACTTCTGCTGGAGGACAACGAACTGGTGGTGAGGTTGCAACCGGCTCCCTTTCACCTCCGCGAAGGAGAGGATTGGCGCTTCTTCAAGGGGATGAACCTTGGCTGGATGGACACCACCACCTTCAACAATTCCTATGGTTGGCATTACATCAATCTGCCCACTGTCGGCATTTGGAGACCGGTGTTCCTGGAGGCCCGATCTCCGCTGCGCCTGCGGAATCCGTTCGTTGCCACGCTGGATGCCCAGGCGGGCAAGGTGCTGTTAACTGTCCAGATCGAGGGTCCCGACGGCGCCTGGCAGGGAAGGCTGTCGGGGGTTGTGGCTCCCGAGAATTTTGCGGGTCGCAGTTTCCATTTCGACCATGCTGTCGAAGGCACCGGCGGGACCAGCGAGGTGCGGCTGGAGCTGACCATTCCCGATCCCCACCTCTGGTGGCCGGCGGATCACGGCAATCCGGACTTCTATCGCCTTTGCCTTGGCCTTGAAAGCGATTCCCCCGTCAGTACCGACAGGATGGAAACCACTTTCGGACTGCGTACGGTCGAAATGCGCCCCTTGCCGGACGGCCCCAGTCCGGATCTGTACAACTGGACCTTCGTCATCAATGGCCGGCCACTGTTCATTAAGGGTGCCAACTGGTGCACCATGGACGCGCTGATGCGCTTTGACCGGGACCTGTACGCCCGGTTTTTCCAGATGGCGCGTGATTCCCACATCCATATGCTGAGGGCCTGGGGGTCCGGCATGCCGGAGACGGATGACTTCTTCGACCTGGCCGATCGGCACGGGGTGATGATTCTGCAGGAGTGGCCCACAGCCTGGAACTCCCATGACGTCCAGCCTCTGGATCTGCTGGAAGAGACGGTGCGCCACACCACGTTGCGCATCCGGAATCATCCGTCCCTGGTCATGTACGGCGCCGGCAACGAATCCAGCAAGCCGTTTGGACCCAGCATCAACATGATGGGCCGCCACAGCATAGAACTGGACGGCACACGTCCCTTCCATCGGGCCGAACCCTGGGGCGGCAGCATGCACAACTACGATGTGTACTGGGGACGGCAGCCGTTGGACAAGTGGCTGACCATGAAGGAATTGTTCATTGGGGAGTTTGGTATCGCCTCCCTGCCTTCGCTGGAATCGACGCTGAAGTTCCTGCCGGCCGAGGAGCATGATGTCTGGCCGCCGCGCGCGGACGGCTCGCTGGCCCATCGCATGCCCGTGTTCAACAAGAAGGCAGGCATGTCGATCCATGCCCAGTATGTCGGAGACTGGGTGCCCAACGAAAGTCTCGAGAACTTCATTCTGGGAATCCAGATGACCCAGGCCACAGGCATGCGACATGTGGTGGAACTGAATCGGACGCGGTGGCCACATGCCACCGGCATCTGCTACTACAAGCTCAACGACAACAACCCGGCTTCGGCATGGTCGACCGTTGACTGGTACGGCGCCCCCAAGATTGCCTATCACATCCTGCAGCAGGCCTATGCGCCCCTGCATGCCTGCGTGTTGTTTCCGCGCATGTCCGTGGCCGGGGAACCGGTGGAGCTGCCGGTATTCCTGCTTGACGATGCCTTTGACCTTGAGCGAAGCGACTGGAAGGTGCGCATACGCGCCTTCAGCCAGCACCTGGCACCGGTCGCGGTGCAGGAGTTCAGAGGGGTGGCGGAACCATGGCAGCAAGTCCGGGACCTGGGTGTCCTGTCCCTGAACGCCGATCAGACCTTCAACATTCCCCTGCTGGTGGTCGCGGACGTCATCAAGGGCAATCGGCTGGCGGATCGCACGTTCTACTGGCTCAACTACACACAGATTCAGGGGTCCCTCTTTGCGTTGCCGCGTACATCGCTGGACACGCGCCGGCACGGCGATGCCATTGTCGTTACGAACACCGGCGACCTGCCCGCGGTCGGTGTCCACTTCCAGACACCGGGCATCACGGATGTGTTCAGCTGTGCCGAATCCTTCATCTGGCTCGATCCCGGCGAGCGACGTCCGATCAGGGTTTCCCACCAAGACGAGCTGGTGAAGGCTGTGGCGTGGAATGCGGACCCGGCCTGAAGCAGTTTGGGAAATCAGGCAGTGTGCCCAATGGCCTAATGAGTTGATTTGGCATTCAAAAGCCGCTGGATCGCCAGGTTCCGGCTATCGCCTGACCGTGGTGAGCGTGCACGCATTCGGTTGTGATCTCTGGCTGTTCCCGCGCAATCTTCAACAGCAGCGGACCGGTGCCTGAAGCGAATGGCTCTGCCATTGCGAAGACGGCCCTCCGGCCCTTCGTTTCAATGCGCGTGGGAATGGGTGCGGTGATGTACACAGGGGGCCGAGCGGTGCTGGAAACCCGGCGCCACCATGATCGGATCGCCGACTGTGGGAGGTCAGGCGCACATGTGGCTGGCGGCACAGAGGAAATTGACCGCACCAGGGGTCCCGAGGCATGTGCACGTGCGGTTCCAGCCGGCCGAAGCGTCTCTCCAGGCGGTTGGTACCGGTCGGGATGTCCGGGGTGCGGCAGTGAATGCCCATCCGGCACCAACACTCCAGGAAGTACTCAACCGGTTGCCGCCACGTCAAGGGAGCCGGCACGACCGGGTTCACTGCCTCCCCGACCACGAGAGTGGGATCCCCGCCCCTTCCGCCGACTGCGGTGGCCGCAGCCGGCAGCCTCGTGCCATACTCGCAGTCGATCAACGATGCGGCGACCGGAGCGGTTGACGGCCCGGCTCAGCTCGACCGGGAATCCGGGCGTCGAAGTTGCGCCTCCAGTTCCCGGACCTTCGCTTCGAGGGCGACTCGTGCTTCACGCTCCGCCCTGAGTGCGGCCTCTGCGCCCTCGGCGCGGGCCACCTGATCATCATAGGTGGCGATGTGCCGACCCGTCTCCGGGTCACGCCACTTTAACTGACCCTGCTCCCAGCGCAAGTCCAAGTTTAGAACTGCACTGTGCCCCTGCAGGATGTCCTCCTCCAGCTCCTCAATGGCGACCGGCTGGTAGACCCCACCCACGAGACGGTCCCCGGCTAGGCGCGTGCCGTGGCTCCGGCCCGTCTCGTCGAAGCGCCAGTACTCGGGGATGCCCAGGGTAGCGTAGTTATCCCGCTTCTCCTCCACGTCCACGCGGCCGGTCGAGGGAGAGCCAATCTCCAAAACGAAGTCGGGCGGCTTGCCCTGCTCCGAAATGATGTAGGCGTTGCGCCGGTGGTAGGCCTCCGGGTCCACGTCAAACGCAATTAGCATGTCGGGATACCGGATCCCCGCCATGTCGTCGGGCGGGAAGGGGGCTAGGTACAGGTCGCCTCCCAGCAGCGTGGTGGCGGGATTGCCGAAGTGCTTGGCCAGATGGAGGGCGGCGCCGTTGATGGTCAGATGTTGGAAGTTGGCCATCAGCTCATCGGGATTGCGCCGGGGAGGATCTGGGAGCGGCAACAGGATTGGAGGCTGAAGTTCCGCGACAGTGGGCTGCGAAACGGTCATATCGCACCTTTGAGGTTCGGCATGTGCACGGGACCGCGATGGCGCGGATTCGGCCAAGGCGGACACCCCGGCACCTTGGCTGGATTGTACCGCGCTTCAGGCAAGGTACCGGGCGGCGAGACTATTGCAATTCTGGTGGCATTTGGTGCCATGGTGTGACAGAGGGGGACCAACCTCGGCGGCAATCGGAGCGTGACCGTCCAGCGTTACCGCTGCCAGTCCTGCGGTTACACGGTTACCATGGCCCCCTCGGTGTAGATCGCAAGGGACGCACGCGGTGGCTGCGGTTGCAGGGCCCGGTGGATCTGGTGCGGGCGGTGGCGATGGACGGGATCCGGATCCCGATTGGAAGCCGCTCACGGCCGGTGGCAGGCAGTCGGGTGCACACATAGCTGACGGCGGGGACGAAATTCACGCCCCCGCCCTGGCACCCTAGTCACGGTACTGCCGTCCCAAATCCCACCCTCATTGAAACAGTGCCCAAGTTCCGGGGATTTCTCCTTGGTCTATGATTGGACTGGAACGCGGCCTCCGATGTCACGCTGTTGGCTGTACCCGGTCGCGCAGGGTTGGGAGCGGCATCACACTCCGCCTTGGTCCATAGGGACCAGTTCATGCCTCTGAGGATCCGGACATGATTCACGTCCTGGCACGCCGCATCATGATTTTGATCCCGATGCTGTTTGCGTTGTCGGTGATCATTTTTGCCGTGATCGAGCTGCCGCCCGGCGACTACCTGACCACCTACATTGCTGCCATGGAGAGTCGGGGCCTGCAGGCGGACGAAGCAGAAATCTCCCGGATTCAGCGCCTCTACGCGCTTGATCGACCGATGTACGTGCGCTACGTCCGTTGGATAAGCGGGTTTCTGCGCGGAGACTTGGGGCGGGCGATGGCCACCGAGTACGCCGGCAAACGGGTAACGGACATCCTGGCGGAGAGAGTTCCCCTGACCATGGGCATTGCTCTCGTAAGTACCATCCTGGTGTGGGCCATCGCCGTGCCCATCGGCATCCATTCCGCCACGCATCAGTATTCCGCCGCGGACTACTTCTTTACCTTCGTGGGGTTTTTCGGCCTGGCGGTTCCGAACTTCCTGTTCGCCATTGTCCTCATGTGGGTCGTCTATGACTTTACGGGCTTTGGAATCACCGGCCTGTTTTCGCTCAAGTACCACGACGCGCCCTGGTCCCTGGCCAAACTGGCAGATCTGCTCAAGAACGTGTGGGTGCCGCTGTTGGTGCTGGCGACTGCGGGTACCGCCGGAATGATCCGCATCGTGCGGGGAAATATGCTCGATGAACTCCATCAGCCCTATGTCGAGACGGCCCGCGCCAAGGGACTGTCGGAACGACGTCTGCTGTGGAAATACCCGATCCGCATTACCTTCAACCCCGTTGTCAGCACCATTGGTTGGATGCTGCCGGCCATGGTGGGGGGCGAGGTGCTGGTCGCGATTGTGCTCAACCTTGAGACGGTTGGGCCAATCCTGTTGGAAGCCGTGCTGTCACAGGACATGCAACTGGCAGGCAGTATCCTGATGATCCTGAGTGTATTGACCGTGATAGGCACGCTGATTTCGGACTTGGGATTGGTCTGGCTGGATCCCAGGATCCGCTACGACGCATAGGTTGGGCGACGCATCTCGTAAATCAGCACCATGGCCCAGAATCTTTCCGCTGCCAAGGCCTACGAGTACACGTCGGTCAACCAGTTGATGTGGCGCCGCTTCCACAAACATCGCCTGGCCCGTATCGGCGGCGCAGTACTCATCGTGCTCTATGCCCTGGCCTTGCTGTCGGACTATCTCGCACCCTACGATGCCAATACGCGGCTCAAGGGCTTTAGGGACGTGCCGCCGTCCCGCATTCGTGTGCGCGACACAAACGGAACGTGGCAGCGGCCGTTCATCTACGGCATCGAACGCGGGCGTCACCCCGAGACATTCCGCGAGATCTATACCGAGGTCACGGACGAGATCGTCCCCATCGAATTCTTTGTACGCGGCGACCCCTACAAATTTATGGGGCTTGTCGACTCCGACCGTCATCTGTTTGGTGTGTCCGGCGAAAACCGTTACATCTTCCTGTTTGGAACCGACAGCATCAGCCGCGACCTTTTTTCGCGCACGCTGAAAGGTGCGCGCATTTCACTCTTCATCGGGTTTGCTGGCGTGCTCATCTCCTTTCTACTTGGCTGTCTGATTGGCGGATTGTCGGGATATTTCGGAGGTGTGGTCGACGAGGTCATCCAGCGATTTATCGACCTGGTGATCAGCATCCCGACGTTGCCTCTGTGGATCACCCTGTCGGCAGCCATTCCAACCGACTGGAGTGTGGAGGCCACCTTCCTGGCGATTACCGTCGTCCTGTCCCTGTTCGGCTGGCCGGGTCTGGCACGCGTGGTGCGGGGCAAGTTGCTGTCATTGCGTGACCTGGACTTCGTGACGGCGGCCAAGATTGGAGGCAGTTCCGATCTGAACACGATCCTGACCCATCTTCTGCCCAATTTCGCCAGTTACCTCATTGTATCGGTCACGCTGGCCATTCCCGGCATGATCCTGGGTGAGACAGCCTTGAGCTTCATTGGCATCGGAATGCAGGATCCAGGTGTGAGCTGGGGGGTCCTGCTGCAGGAAACCCGGAATTTTGCCGCGCTGGCGCATCACACCTGGAAGTTGATTCCCCTGCTGTTCATCATCGTGACCGTATTGATGTTCAACTTCCTGGGAGACGGCCTCCGGGATGCCGCGGATCCCTACTCTCTCTAGGGGGGACCAAACTCCGGTCGGGGCTGTCGGCATTTCTCATTCACGGTTCGTCGGGGTCCCTGGGACTACCTTCGCCGGGCAGAAGCCTCCGCCCGGCGGACCGCAGGGGCCTGTTGTTGCCAACGGGCCGGGATGACGTTGTCATCGTGCAGGTACACCGCCTGGCCCGCGCGTGCGTCCGTCTGACAGCCCATCCAGGGCATCTCCTGGTCACAATCCGGTCTTCCGGCGTTCAATTCGCCACAGGGATAGCGGACAAATCGGGCACCGGGGATGCTGCTCTTGTAGCCAGGCCCATTGGTCCCGCGCGCGGTCGGCAGCGTTCCGGAGTGTATGGTTGCCGCGGCAGTTGCCAAGACGTGGTTGGCTGAGGGGGCTACGGCTCTGTGGCCGGGTACCTTGGTCAGGTCGGCATTCCGAACGTCCCGCCCCGCGATGCAAGCGGACGGGGTTTCTTGCCTTGGTGGGCGAGGTTTGCACCTGTACCAAGCTCTTGGAGACGGTGAATTTTGTCGGTTTGACTCCCTACTGCGGCCTTCCTACAATGCCAATGCCACTTGGCCGTTGACATTTCAAGGAGAGCCTTGATCCCCTGACACGCTGATTCGCAAGATCCCGGGCCGTTTCCGGGTGCCTGGTGCATGTTTCCTGGCGGAGTGGTACGGAACGTCCTTGACATCATCCAGGAGCTACGAGATGTACAGATTGATGGGAGCCCGCTATTTGTTGGTCGGGCTTGTTGCGTGTCTGATGTTGGTGTTGGCAGCCTGTGGCCCGGCCGAGGCGCCGGCGGATATGGCTGAACCCGAGGCCGAAGAGATGGCCGATGTCGCAGACGACGGCTGCCCCTACAACGAGGCTCCGATGCTGGCGGAACAGGTGGCGGCCGGGACCTTGCCGGGTGTCTGTGAACGATTGCCCGTCGAACCCTTGGTGTTGGGCGAAGGACTGGCCGTCAACCCGGACTGGGTGGACGTCCAGATCGGCGATTACGGCGGCGAGATTATCTACACCGTCGTGCATGTCGAAATGAAGGAGCCGCCGTTCATCACCGACAACCGCGAGCCGAAGATTCAGGCTGGCGGCATCTACCGGGACTGGGACATCAGCGACGACTACACGGAAGTGACGCTGACGTTGCGGGCGGGCCACAAGTGGTCCGACGGCGCACCCTTGACCACCGAAGACGTGGCCTTTGCGGTGGAGGATGTGCTGCAGAACGACGATCTCTATCCCTCCATGCCCAACTATCTCCTGACAGGCGGTCTTACGGGAGGGACGGAGCCAACATTGGAGGTGGTGGACGATTTCACCTTCAGACTGGTCTACCCCGAGCCCTACAAAGCCTGGGAATACAACATCACCGCCTTGGGCACCGGGTATTACGACCTGCTCAAGCCCAAGCACCACATGTCCCGCTACCACCCGGCCTACGCCGAGGAGGACGCTCTCGCCGCCATGGTGGCGGAGGAAGGGTTGGAGACCTGGGTGGATCTGTTCAATCAGACGGATATGCGGATGTGGCAGAACACTGCGGATCATTCCATCGGATTCCCACAGCTCAACACCTACCTGCTGACGGAACACGAAGGCGACCGGTTCACCCTCGTGCGCAATCCCTACTACCACGCCGTGGACACGGCCGGGAACCAGTTGCCCTACCCCGACTACCGCAAGTACGTCAATATCGGATTCTCCGCCAAGGAACAGGCCGAGCTTCTCATGTTCTCGCGGCAGGCCCACTACCATTGGCAAACCGACTTGACGGTGCTGCCCTTGTTGATGGAGAGGCAGGAGGAAGGCAATTACATCACCCTCATCTATCCCAACAAAGACTCGCGGATGTTCTACCTCAACCTGAGCCACGCCGATCCAGGTTGGAGGGCCGCGGTGAATGATGGGAGATTCCGGGAGGCGCTCCAGCTGGCCATCGACAGCCAGGAGCTGCTGGACGAACTCTACTTCGCCCAGGGATCCCTGCCCGCCACCCAGACGGCTGTGTACGACCCCGACGGGGCAAATGCGCTGCTGGATGAAATGGGCATGGCGGAAAGGGATGCCGATGGTTTCCGGTTGGGTCCGGATGGTGAGGAGTTCGAAATCTTCATTCACCTGGATCAGTGGGGCGGCTATTTTGAACAAGCACCGTTCCTCAAGGACTATTTTGAGGCCGTAGGCCTGCGCACCGACTACCAGCAATTCGAATCCGGCATCAACAACCAGACTCGGACTGCCAACGAGCACAAGTCGGGCATCACCTGGAACACGGCCCCGTTGTGGCACTCCCACAATCCTTCCTACCCCGAGTATCTGCCCACAACGAATACCGGCCCCCTGTATCAGGCCTGGTACCAGTCGGACGGCGAACGGGGAGAAGAGCCGCCTGATTGGATAAAAGAGTTCCTGACCATCCATGAGAACCTGGCGCAGCATGTATTCGGGACTCCCGAGTTCATGGAATGGGAACAGGTGCGGAACCAGTGGATTTACGACAACAATCCCTTTTTCACCTTTGTGGAACAGCCCGGGATCTACCACCTGTTCACCAACTGTCTGGGCAATGTGGTGACAGGTCCCGTGTACCATCACGGCTCGTGGACGAACCACAAGCTGCTGTATGTGAAGGAAGGCTGTGAAATGAACTAGACCCGCGGGGCCACGGGGCCCATTGGCTGTGGCGGCCGGCCCGGAGACAGCGCCGGCCTCCGCGCAGATAGCGGATCGATCTAAACAGGCCGCCGGATTCATGGTTGTGAGCCATGAATCCGGCGGCCTGTCATTTATTTAACAGCCGAGGGAACGTGTTGGCCAGTTCCGCGGCGCGAGCAGTCAACGTGTTTGCCGCCAATGTCCACAGATCCTTGGAATTTTCGTGGAGGGCGAAATCGCACTGTCCGACCGAAATCGTGTCACCCTTGTTCAAACCTGCCCAGGAAGCGAAGCATGTCGGCATGGATCTCGTCCAGATGCCGGCGCAGTGCGTGTGTATCATCATCGAACACTTTCAACGTGCAGTTCCCGCCAGCCGCCTGAATGCGTTGCCGAAGCGCTGACAGCTCCTCAACCGTACCGACAGTACCAGTGCTCCATGGAAGATCAGGACCGGGACTCGAATATGGTCGGCCCTTTCCATGGGGGACCGCTCGGTCAGCGCTTGGCACCGTTCCTCGTGCTCCTCGGGAAGGGCTCGGTGAGCATGGCTGGGGAAGCGATGGAGTCCGATCACCGGCCACATGATGATTCCTCCTGCCAGCAAGACCTCGGTCTGAGACAGAGCGAGGAGGCCAAGAAACCCGCCATAGCTGTAGCCAATCAAGATCAGTGGACGGGAACCGTCCGTCCGCTCCTTCCAGTCCTGGGCGCAGGCCACAACATCCCGGACATCGGCCTTTCCATACTCTTCGTGGTTGACGTCCCTATGCTCTGGTCCGTACCCCGCGCTGCCCCGGTATGCCGCGCAGACAAATTCGTATCCCTCCCCCAAGAGATGGAACATGGTGGCATCGTCTGGATTGATCGGCGCTCCCGGGCCACCGTGGACGTACAGGACCGCTGGAGCCCTGGCGTTGGGCGGGATGAACCGCTGAACGGGTATTGAAAGCCCGTTGCCGGAAACGACCGAGTACTCTTCGCGAAAGAACGGTGGTTTGGGTTCCGGCTCCTCCTGTAGAACGGTGACAGCCTGACTACCGGCCCGCCACCGATTGATGGACGGGCGTTCATCAAGGAAGTAGACGGAGTCCTCGGTACCAAGGCTGATGTTCGGGCCGGTGAAGTAGCTGGCAACGGGTGCCGACAGTGGAAGGCAGTCGTTGAGCCTGCCTACCGGGAAGGTGACCCAGGTGAGATCGTCTTCTCTGATGCGTAGGACACTTTCACCGCTGGCGGAGAACCCCCTACCCTGAATAAGTGCGGTTTCGTGGGTCCAGACCTCTTCCGAGTCCCCAATGCGAACAGCTCGCAGATGCGTGGAGTCACCTTGCCCATCCTTGATCAGCAAGAGAGAGGAGTCCGGACTCCATCCGAACCGTTGAAGTGCCCCGCGGCCCACGGCGCGACAGGCGGACATGCCGGCGGCAGACAACTCATCCGTGCTCGGATCACAATTTGCTTCCCTTGAACCATCGGCAGCCCATCATAGGGCAACGAATGTTGATGCTTGACCACCAGTCTGGTTGCCTATGGACCCAACAGTGCAAACCGGGTTCACAAAACTATGGATCCCGCGGTCGGCGGTGAACCGCACCCGGACGGGAATCCGCAGCCTGGATCGGTGGACCCTCTGCAAGCAGATGCACGGCAACGGTTCAGTCGCGTCGCTACAGGACGGAACTTCCTGTCGTCAGGGCTGGTACGCGACTGCTGGGGGCCAGCTGTCCAGGTCCTGAATGTGGAACATGGCCAGCGCCTCGCCGGTGGCGCAGTCTCCCGTTTCGCTGCATGTCAGGGAGCCCGTGATCCCGTCGAACTGTTCCAGACTGTCCAGCGTGTCCCTGATGGCCTGGAGGCCAATCAACAGGTTGCCGTCGGCATCCGCTTGGGTGGCTTCCGCAATGGCATGCAGCAGCATGCGCACGGCATCGTACATGTGGGCGTGGTAGCCGCTGGTTGGCGGGATGCCGTGCATCTCCACATACTTGCGGCGCAGTTCATCGTAACGGGCATTCACGATCCGGGGCCCCGTCATGTACATGCCCACAGCCGCTTCGCCCGTATTGGGCAGGAAGTCTTCCGAGAAAAGGGCGTTGCCTCCCATCAGTTCCGTGTTTTCCAAGCCCGGAATATCGCGTGCCTGGGCAACGATCAGGTTGCCTTCCGGCTGGAAGATCGGAAAGAGCAGGATGTCCGGCTCGTGCGTTGCGACCTCGATTAACACCGGCCGCATGTCCAGGTCTCCGACATTGACCGCGCCCTGGAACACGACCTCGCCGCCCAGATCCTCGAAGACCGCGGCGGTCATGGCCTGGTTCAGGTCCGCATAGATGCTGCCATCGTGAATCGTGGCCAGGGTGCGTGCGCCTAGCTGGTTGAAGGCGTAATCGGCCGCCAACCGGCCCAGCATGCGGTCGTTGTGGGCCGTACGGTAGTAGCCGTGCTGCCAGACGCCACCGGTGTCGCGATCGGGATTCGTCAACGAAGGCGACGTGGTGGAAGCCGCGATCATGCTGCGCCCGGCGGACGTGACGATGGGGATGGCCGCGGTCGCGGCACTGGAACAGGAGGTGCCCAGCACGCCGACCACGGCCGGATTGGCCATCAGCCTGGTGGCGGCGGTCTGGCCGCCTTCGGCACTGCACAGCGAGTCCTCGGAAACGAGGTTCACAGGATGGCCGTGGATCTCTCCGAATTCGGCCAGCGCGATCGCAATGGCATTGGCCGCGTCCTGTCCCAGGTTGGCATTGGGACCCGACAGTACCACCATCGAGCCAATCGTCACCGGTTCATCGGCCGCTACGGCAACGCAGCCGAGTTTGTCCGTGCACGTCAGGACATCCTGCGACTCGGAATCTGCGGGGAGTGCCGCACAGCCGGCCGCCAAGAAAGTCCAAAGGGCCAAGAGGACAAGCCAGAGACAGGTTCGAAGCGAAGTCATAAAATTCCCTGACAGTTCCTGATGGATGAAGGGTCGGCGGACGAAACTGTCCCGCTTGGGGGCGCCGGCCGGAGGGCGCCGGCGTTCGCTATATCTGGGGCCCTGGTTCCGATCGCCTATTGTGCGTCATAGGCTACGACCAGAAACGGGGACTCCGGAGGCGTGACGGATTGCCGAGAGCCGTCGGGCCAGACTATCTCCAGGCCGACAATCCGGGACCGGCCCAGGCCAAAGCGCACCGCGGCATCGTTGCCGGCGCCCAGCGATGATCCGAGCTTCACCTCCTGCATGAGGACCTGTCCGTCGTCCCGGGTCAGATAAACCCGGGCTCCGGCGGCGTCCCGATTGACATGTTGGCCGTCGCCCTCAAGCCGAACCGTCAGGGAGCGGTTGTCGCCGCCCCACAGACCGGTGTTGCGGTACAGCTGCAAACCCTCGTTCCATCGGGTGGCCACGATGTCGACGAAGCCGTCGCGATCGTAGTCGGCGTAGGCACTGCCCATTGTGGGCCTGCCGTTGCGCTCCCAGCTGGTGGGCGTGACCTCGATGAAACGCCCGTTGCCCTCGTTGTGGAAGAGGATGTCAGGATAGGGGTCGTGCATGCCTTCCGGACCGGTCGCGGCCGTTTCCTGCACGAACTTGGTCGTGGCAAGGTGCAGGTCCAGCCAGCCGTCGTTGTCGATGTCCAGGAAGGCGGTGCCCCAGCCCACCGCCGGGCTGGGGCCCACCGCCACGCCGGCCAGCCGGGCACGGGAGACAAACTCGCTGCCGCGGTTTTCCAGCAGGGCCATGGCGTTCACCATGTTGGAGAAGTAGAGGTCCAGGTCCTGGTCGTTGTCCAGGTCGCCGGCGGCGATGCCCATGCCGGCCAACCGCACGTTGGCGCCGGTTTCCTCGGAGGCGTCGTGCCAGCACCAGCCATCGCAGCCCGGACCGTCATTGCGCCACAGAACGTTGCCGATGGGATTATGGAGTTCGTCGTTGACGACGTAGATGTCGCTGTCCCCGTCGTTGTCGAAGTCCAGGAAGGTCACGGCAAAGCCGGCCCCCAGCCGCTTGGCATGCACCAGCAGGTGCGAAACATCCTCGAAGGTACCGTCGCCCCGGTTCCGGTACAGGTGGTCGGCGGCCAGTTCGTGGTCCACCTCCTTGCATTCGGGGTAGCAGGACCAGTTGGCCACGTACAGATCGAGTAGGGCATCGCCGTCGAAGTCCCCCCAGGCGGCTCCGGAACCCTTGCCGGTATCGCCCACGCCGGCAGCTGCCGTCACGTCCTCAAAGCCGGTCCCCTCCCGGTTGCGGAAGAGGCGGTTGGGGCCCTGCGCGATTACATAGAGGTCCGACCAGCCGTCATTGTCGTAGTCGGCAAAGACGGCGCCTCCTGTCAATTCGCCGGGCATGGCCACATCCGCGGTCAGGGCGGAACGGGAAAAGACGCCCCCGTGGTTTCGGAAGAGCACGTTGTCGGCGATGTTGCCGGTGAAGAACAGGTCCAACCAGCCGTCGTTGTCGAAGTCGCCCCAGGCTTGGCCCACCCCCAGGTAGCCGCTGACAAAGTCCGGGTTGAACATGTCCCAAAAACCTTCGTGCCGGGCATCTAGGCCGACCGCCGCGGTCACATCCGCGAAGGGATCGAGGCCCGCGGCACCGGTGGCCGGGGTGATGTCCACCGGTTGATTCCCGTGCCGGATCAGCACCTCCGCGTTGAGTGGCAGGTCGTCTTCAAATCGCTGCACCATTCCGTCCGGCCACTGGATGGTGATTGTCTCCGGTACGCGGAAGGGGCCGAAGCCAAAGTGCAGGGCCGTGTCGTTGCCGGAGCCCAGGCTGGAGCCGATCTTCACTTCCTGCATCATCCGCAGGTCGCCGTCGGTCTCAATCAAAACGCGGGCGCCCACGGCATCGCGGTTGACCGAACCCCGGCCCTCCAGCCGCACCGTAAGCCAGCGGTGACTCCGGCCTTCCACTGCCTGATTGCCGTAGAGGGCATAGCCGCGCCGCCATTCGCCTACCACATAATCGATCCAGCCGTCGCGATCGAAGTCGGCATGGGCAAAGCCCAAGGCCGGCCAGGGCTCCTCAATCCAGGCCTTCGGGGTCACGTCGGTGAAGGTGCCGTCCCCTTCGTTGCGGAACAGGGTGTCGGGCCAGGCCAGGAACATGCCTTCCGGCCCGAGTTCGGCGGTCTCCTGCCGGAACTCGGTGGTCGCGAGGTAGAGGTCCTGCCAGCCGTCGTTGTTGTAGTCCAGGAACGCCGTGCCCCAGCCGGTGGCCGGGCTGGGCCCCACGCCTACACCGGCTGTGCGCGAGCGGTTGGCAAAGGTTTGACCCTCCTCGTTAGCCAGCAGGATCATGGGATTGACCATGTCCGAGAAGTACATGTCCAGATCCAGGTCGTTGTCGTAGTCGCCGACGGCCAGGCCCATGCCGTGGATCATGAGGAAGGAGTTGGTATCGCGGGAGGCATCAGTCCAACACCAGCCACCGCAACCGGGCCCGTCGTTGCGCCACAGGACGTTGCCCACCGGGTTCTGCATGCGGTCGTTGACCACGTACAGGTCGCTGTCGCCGTCCCCGTCGAAGTCCAGGAAGCTGGCCGCGAAGCCGGCGCCCCTGAGCAGTTCGGGCACGAGCAGGTGGGAGACCGGTTCAAAGGTGCCGTCGCCCCGGTTGCGGAACAACGCATCCTGTGCCAGTACCGGATCGACAGGGTCGCAGTCCGGCCAGCAGGACCAGTTGACCACGTACAGGTCCAGGAGGCCGTCCCGGTCGAAGTCGGCCCAGGCTGCCCCCTCGCCCTTGCCCGGATTGTCAACTCCGGCGGCCGCGGCCACGTTGGCAAACCCTTGGCCTTCCAGGTTGCGGAACAGGACGTTGGGTCCATGCACCAGCACATAGAGGTCCTTCCAGCCGTCGTTGTCGAAGTCCACCCACATGGCGCCGCCGGACTCGGCGGAGGGCAGGGCCGTTTGCCCATCGAACGCCGACCGCTCAAAGGTGCCGTCGCCCCGGTTGCGGAACAGGGCGTTGGGGGCCTGGTTGCCCGTGACATAGAGATCCGGCCAGCCATCGTTGTCGAAGTCGCCCCAGGCCTGGCCCATGGCCATGTAGCCGGTGTCGAATGGGGCCTCATCCCCTTCTTCGCCGAACTGGTTCCAGGTAGCCGCATGTCCGGCGTCGATGCCGGCTCGCGCCGAGACGTTCAGGAACAGGGGGATCTCGTCGGCCGGTCCGCGGGGCGGGACCGCGGGGACTTCCCGCGGGGGGATGACGGGTGCACAGGCTGCGAGCAGCATGGCTGCCAGGAGCGGCAGCACGCGGCGCAGGTCGGCGGTGCCTGAAAATGCCATGGCGGGGGCCTCGAATTGTGTTGGAAATGCCGGCGCGTACGCGGCAGAGGGGCACTTACCCCTTGATGCCGGTCAGGGCAATGCCCTGCACGAAGATACGCTGTCCAAAGAAGAAGATGAGAAGCACGGGCAGGAGCACGATCAGGGAGACCGCCATCATGTAGTGGAAGTCCACGTGGCCGAACTGGCCGCGGAACTGATTGAGGCCCACGGCCAGTACCTGCTCCTTCTGTGCCCGGATGTAGATGAGCGGCATCAGGAAGTTGTTCCAGTTGCCGATAAAGGCGAAGATCACGACCGTGGCCAGGGCGGGCTTGGTCAGGGGAACCAGAATCTGTATCAGGATGCGCCAGGAGGAGGCGCCGTCCAACCGGGCGGCCTCGTCCAAGTCCAGGGGTATGGTCAGGAAGAACTGGCGCAGCAGGAAGATGAAGAAGGGGAAGCCGAACCAGGGCGGCACCATCATGGGCAGCCAGGACAGGTAGCGCATCCACAGGATGCCGCCCGGCGTGTAGTAGTCCCACCAGGGCTTGAGGAACTGCGTGATCTTGGTGAAGAGCACGTACTGCGGAATGATCAACACCTCGTTGGGCAGGAGCATGGTGGCCAGCACCAACCCGAACAGCACATTGCGGCCGCGGGCCCGCAGCCGGGCGAACCCATAGGCTGCCAAACAACAAGAGAAGAGGTTGCCCACGATGTTGTTCAACGTGATCAGCGTCGAGTTGACGAAGAAGGTGTTGAACGGCAGGTAGGCGCTCCACCCATCGGTAAAGTTCTGCCAAACAACCGGGTTGGGGATCCAGACGGGTGGATTCACGAAAATCTGCCTCGACTCCTTCAGGGACGTCGACAGCATCCACAGCAGCGGGATCAGGAACATCACCGCGCCCGGCAGGACCAGCAGGTAGATGATGGTCATGTTGAGGATGCGCCGCTTCGAGGCGCGCTGCCACCATGGGGCGACCGGACGGGCGGGGATGCCTCCCGGGGCCACGGTATCCTGCATTTGGGCCATCGTCTACGTTGCGCCTTCGTAATAGACCCAGCGGCGGCTGCCCCACAATTGCAGCAGCGTCAGTGCCAGGATGATCGTGAACAGAATCCAGGCCAGGGCCGAGGCATAACCCATTTTCAGGTACTGGAATGCATTCTGGTAGATGTAGTAGACCAGCATGTAGGTCGACGTTCCCGGTCCGCCCTGGGTCATGACGAGAATGTCCGTCAGGATCTGGAAGGCGTTGATGGTGGAAATCACGATCACAAAGAAGAGCACCGGGGACAGCATCGGGAGCGTGACGTTGCGGAACTCGTCGAAGGCGTTCGCACCATCAATGCGAGCGGCCTCGTAGAGCGACTGGGGCACGCCTTGCAGCCCTGCCAGGATGATGATCATGTTGGCGCCGATGCCCCAGGTGCTCTTGAGGATCAGGGCCGGCTTGGACCAGGTTTGACTGGACAGCCAAGCCGGTCCGGTGTCAATCGGCAGAAGCTTGACCAGTAGGTAGTTAACCAGCCCCACGTTGGGGTTGAAGAGCCAGATCCAGAGGATGGAGATGGCCACCCCGCTGGCGATCGACGGCAGGTAGTAGATGAGTCGCAGGAAGTAGGTACCCGGCAGGTTCTGATTCAGGAGCAGGGCCACGAACAGGGCACCCAAGGTTCCCAGGAGAACGGACCCGAAGGTGTAGTAGAAGGTGTTGTAGACGGTCTCCCAGAAGACCAGGTCCTCAACCAGCAGATCCCGGTAGTTCTTGAAGCCGATGAAGCCCGACAGGTTGAGGCCGGTCCAGTCCGTAAAGCTGAAGACCAGCGACGCGATGACGGGGCCGCCCGTGAACAGGAACAAGCCGAGGAACCAGGGCAGGATCGCGATCCAGAAATCCCGCTCCTCGCGCTGTTGCAGCGTCCGCAGGCGCTTGACCGGGCGCGCCGGTACGCTGGCAGTCATGGCAAATGCGGTTGCACCACCGGCTGGGGATGCCGTGCAGGCCAATGCCTGCACGGCATCCCCACAATCAAATCACAAATCAGGACATGCGCTCAGCAGCATCCGCGAAGGCCGCATTGGCCTCCTCCACAATGCCGGTGATGGCGGATTCCACATCGATTTCGCCGCTCCGCAGGAGCGTCTGGTAGCGGCCCGTGATGTCCAGCAGCTGGGGTGCGGCCAGCGTCTGGTACGGCCGTCCGGTCACGGCGTAGTTCTCCAGGGCGTGCAGGAAGTAGTGGGCATTGTCGGAGGCCGGTTCCGAATCCAGCCAGGACTGGTAGGCGTCGGCGCGGGCTGGGCTACCGCGTCCGGAACTGCCCCACATGAACTCCATGCCTTCCGTGCTCAAGTAGGAGCTGAGGAAGCGCCAAGCCGCGGCCGGGTTGCCGCTGTTCTTGGTGATGCTGAAACCGGAGCCGAAGGAACCGCAGCTCTGCCCGGCGGGTCCGGCCGGCCACGGCGCCACGTCCCAGGCATAGTTGGCGAACGCATATTGTGTTGGAGTGCTCCAGGAGGCAAATAGCGACATACCGCACTGGCCCGCGATCCAGGCATTCTGCTCGAAGGCCTCGGATTCGGCCGGAGTCGGAGCGGCACCGTGCTTGTGAATCAAATCAACCCAGATCTGGACTGCCACGCGCGCTTCCGGCGTATCCAGCTCGATGGCGGTCTCCTCATCGTTGTACAGGTTGGCCCCGTAGGTGTTGAGCATGTTGCGGTTGGTGCCGTTTCCGAAGTTCGGCATGTCTCCGCGCCACCCCCAGATCGGGATGTCACCCTCGGTGTTGGTCAGGGCAATTGAGGTCTCGACCAGATCTTCAATGGTCCAGTCCTCGGAGGGATAGGCCACTCCCGCCGCATCAAAGATGTCCTTGTTGTAGCCAAGGATGATGGGGCCATGGTCGTAGGGAATGCCGTGTTGTTCCCCTTCGAACCGATACAGGCGCAGGGCTTCCTCCCAGACGCCGGCGACGTTGAAACCGGGATCGGCGTCAATGTGGGACTGCATCGAAACCGTAATGCCCTCGAAAGCCCAAGGGAAGGCGCGGCTACCGTGGACATAAATGATGTCCGGCAGCGTATCCGCCGCGGCCCAGGTCGGCACGACCTGGTTGTGGTCGGACCAGGTGTTGTAAACCGGTTCCAGGATGATGTCGGGATTCTCCTCCATGAAGTTGGCGTCGAATTCCTGCTGGGTGGTCTGGAAGGCGGCCTCCCAGGTCAGGGCTGTGGAAACGGTGACCGACTCGGCGGTCATGCCGCCCGAATCGGCCGCAGGCGCCGTCGGTGGCGCGCAGGCTGCCAAGGCTGCCGCGCCCGCCGCCACACCGCTGAAGGCCAAGAACCGCCGTCGGCTCAAAGTCGTGGAAGCCACGATGTCTCCTCCTATTCAATTGGAATTGGCTTGGGCCGCTATGATAGCCCGTTCGGTCGCCAGACCCAGAATCTGCGTTGCCGTTTCGGCTGCACCGGTTGCCGGGCGGAGCATATCGTGTGGTTTTGGTCCACCACCCCGAACTTGAGCTAATGACGAACCTTCCGGATGCCCACCCCCAGCGACTGGGTTGATGGAGATGACAGCCCGCAGGGCATCTCCGCATGGAGGCAAGCGACGAATGAACTTCAAACTCGGCTCTCTGGCACCAGTGCTGGCTCAGGCAGAGGCCCATCTCGAAAGGGAGCGAATAGTGTCTCGCATCTGGTCGCGAGATCACACCGTCTGGGCCGACACCGACACCGAGATCGCCGACCGCTTGGGCTGGCTGGACATTCACCGCCGCATGGTCGGCAAGGCTACGGAACTGACGGAATGGGCCCGAGCCTTGGTGGACAAGGGGTTCCGTCAGGCTGTCCTGATTGGGATGGGTGGCTCCAGTCTGGCCCCGGAGGTATTTGGCGAGCTGTGTGGGTGTTTGGAGCGGGGACTCGAACTGCTCATTTTGGACACCACGGATCCCGAACAGATCGCCTCGCTGGAAGAACGGTTGGATTTGGCGGCAACCCTGTTTGTGGTGGCCACCAAGTCAGGCGGTACCGTCGAAACGCTCTCCGGCTACCAGTACTTTCGGGCCAGGCTCACAGAACAGGAGGGGGGTCAGCCCCCGGGCGAACACTTCGTTGCGATCACGGATCCCGGTAGTAGTCTGGTCGACTTGGCCCGGGAAACGGGGTTCCGCCGAATTTTCGAGAACGATCCCAACATCGGTGGCCGGTACTCCGCGCTGTCTCTGTTCGGGCTGGTGCCGCTGGCTCTGGCCGGAGGCGATGTCGGCAGTCTGTTGGCCCAAACCGAACCCTTTGCCCAATTGGCAGAGCGTCCGGCTGCCGACAACGATGCGGCCCGGTTTGGGATGTTGATGGGCCGCCTGGCCTTGGCAGGCAGGGATAAGCTGACCATCCTGCTTCCTCCGGCCCTGGCTTCCGTGGGGGACTGGATCGAACAGTTGATTGCCGAAAGCCTGGGCAAGTCCGGCCGGGGTATCGTGCCTGTGTTGGGCGAGGGTGCCGACGATGTGGCTTATTTCGGTAACGATCGTTTTTGCGTGGCGGTCGTGCCCTGCGCACCGGACGGGAGCCTGGACGCGGCCATGGCCGCGTTGGCGGACCGTTGTGTGGAGGCTGGGCATCCGGTCGCCGTGATGCCCTTTGCCGGGCCCGAGGACTTGGGCGGCCACTTCTTCTTCTGGGAGTTCGCGACTGCCGTGGCCGGCCACGCCTTGGACGTCCACCCGTTTGATCAGCCGGATGTCGAATCGGCCAAGGTCGCTGCACGGGCGTTCGTCGCTGCCTATGAGCGCTGCGGCGTCTTGCCGGAAGGACAGACCGTGGAGGCTTCGCCGCGAGTCCTGGCCGAATTCCTGGCGTCGGCTGCACAGGGGGACTACCTGACCATCCAGGCCTATCTGCCGGCCAATCCGGACAATCGGCAGACCTTGGAGGCCTTGCGCCGCAGTGTCGCCCACCGCCTTGATATTCCGGTCACTGTTGGATTCGGCCCGCGTTTCCTCCATTCCACCGGGCAGCTACACAAGGGGGGTGCCGCCAACGGCCTGAACCTGCAGTTGGTGCGCCGGGTGGACCCGACCACGGACCTGCCCATCCCAGGATCTTCGGGGGGCTCGGACGGCATGACCTTTGGCACCCTGCAGCGCGCTCAGGCCTTGGGCGACGGAGAAGCCCTTCGGAACGGTGGACGCAGGTTGCTGACCCTGGAACTGGGAGCCGATCCGGCCGCAGCCTTGGCGAGCCTGCTGTCCTGAGACCGGAAGGGCATCAACACCGGTAATTGCCGCCAGCAAGGCTGTAGGCTGTTTCAAGTGGAGCATGTGTCAGGGCGAGATTTCCAAGCACAATCTTTAGCATGGCCGAAATGCAACCCGGGTCCAACCCGGACAGCAATCAGGAAGCCGGAGCAGCCGACTCGCTGTTTGAATACTGCCTGGCCCTGATTGACCGCTACCTGGCGCGGATCATTGCTGCCGTCCTCCTGACCGCGGTCGCGATCGTGGCCGGCACGCAGTTGGCGACTGCCGAAAGCTGGGTGCTGTTCGGCGGCGTGATGGCTGCGGTAACGGTCTGGCTGGCGGCCCTGCAGCAACGGCGGGACGGCTTTGGTTCGCCCATGTTCATCCTGGTCAGTCTGTGTTGTCTGGCCGGTGCCACTCTGGGGCATATGACTCCGCTGACCGGTTTGGTGTGCATCGTCCTGCTGCTGGCCGCCTGGGATCTCCACCACCTGGCTTGGCGGATGTTCAGCCTGACCGAATCAATCGATCCGGATGCCTACTTGACCAGGCACCTCCTCCGTCTGGGCGCCGTGTTGGGAGTAGGCCTGATTCTGGCGCTCATTCCGCTGCAGGCCACCTTCAGCCTGCCGTTCGTGCCGACCCTGGCCCTGGCCATCGCCTGCTGTGCCCTGCTGTTCTGGGCGATCAGCGGCGCCAGAAAACTGAGCGGCGGCTCGCCCGAGGGCGATTGACCGCCGCCCTGGTCTTATGCCTCCGACCTGGCCTGCCAGCGCACGCCGGTCGGAATTACGTCGGTTTGCTCCCCGCGAGCCATGGCTTCGGCCGTGGCCAGGATGCTGTGGAAGTCGTGCTCCGGCTCGTAGCCCAGGATGGACCGGGTTTTGCCCAGATCCAGCTCGAAGTAGTTGGGCGACGGGATTTTGGCGGTCACGTACTCCATGTCGTGCCGTTCCGCCAGCCACGGGACGAGCTCCGCCCAGTCCAGGATGGCAGCCCCTCCCAGGTTCATTTCCTGTCCCACTGCCGCCTCCGCATCCAGTGCCAGCGACAGGCCCAGGGCGATGTCGCGCACGTCGGTGTAGTGCTGTCGGAAGGGCACGCCGTTGGGATTCAGGGAAAGCAGCAGCTTTTCCTCCCCCGTCCAGAGGCTGCGGATGTGGTCCAGCATGGCCTGCTCCGCCGGGTCCGGGCTGTGCTGGTCGCTCCAATCCTGATGGGCTGAACTTAACAGAAACAGGGGCGGCAGGCCGTCCGCGTTCAGGAACTCCGACGGTTCGATGATGGTGGTGAAGCGGAAGGAGACCGATGGCACACCGTACTGGTGGTGGTAGGACATGGCCAGCTGTTCGCCGATGCGCTTGGTCAGAAAATAGGGCATCTGCAGGTACGGGGAGACATCCGTCTCGCGGATGGCGTTGGCGAAGTAGCGGCTCTCGCGCCCCTCGAGGTGGGGGCTGCGATCCGTCAGATGCCAGTAGATGGCCTCGGTGCAGGCGTAGACGAAGCGGTGCAGGTTGGGGCACTGGTCGCGCACCGCTTCCAGGAGGTTCAGGGTCCCGCCACCGTTAATGGCCAGGTAGTCGCGGTTGTCAAACGGACCGCCGAAGGCCGCGGCCAAGTGGTAGATGGCGTCCATGCCGTCCACGGCCTGTTGGCAGTCGGCAAAGCTGCGCAGATCCCCCTCGATCGTCTCCACCCGCTCGAATCCCGCCAGCTTGCCGGCGCGGCCGGCATCGCCCGGATACACAAAGGCGCGCACGTTGTGTCCGGCCGCCAGCAGGCGACGAGCCAGGTTCGCGCCAACGCGGCCTGTGCCGCCCGTTATCAATATGTTCATGGCAGGGATTCCAAACAAAATGCTGAAGGGACAAACGCTGTCCCGGCCGGCGCCGGACAGCACTGTAACCAACATAATAGGCTACTGCACGTCTATCCGGCTGAACTTCAAGTTTGGTCACCTCCCAGCAATCGCTGCCGGAATCCTTCGCTCATCTCTTCGATTTACGCACCTGGCGCAAGTCACGGATCCTGTCTGATGGGAGCGCTCTTGCACTCGGCGGCCGCTGGGGACCGCTGCCGTTGGCGATCATGCTTGAGCTGGACTGTGTACAACTTGACGTCGGGTTTGGCCTGCCGACGGTCTGACGTGCGCCGAGATGGCGTGTGTTACAACATGGGTGTACCCGAGTTGCCCACCGCCATGTCCACCCTGTCCCTGGTCAACCGCATCACCCGTCTGACCACCGAGGTCGAAGGGAACGGAGAACCGGAGGGTGGCAGTCGTGACCGAGCTGGCCTCCCTGCGGGAGGAGAACGCCGATCGGCGGCGACAACTCCCTCGGCACAGTGGCAACTGCGGTCAGCCCTCCTCGCAGGACGAGTCGTGCCGGCACAATCGAGAACCTCTGCCGGCGCGTAACACCGAAAGATCACACCATTGTTGGTTTTCAGGAATAAACACCATGGTTCGAAGCGAGGCCCTGCAACAGTATTTTCTTCAGGCGGAAGACGCGATTCTCTCGTCCATCAAAAGTCTGGTTGAACAGGAAACACCGAGTACGGATGTTGGCCGGTTGGACTCGTTTGCCGAGTACCTGTGCACCATGTTTGCGCCGATCGCTGATCAGGCCGAGATCATCCAAGTTCCCAACGGCGGCAACCATGTCCGGGTACAGTTGCACGCCAAGTCCCCGAAGCTGCCTCCGATTTTGGTCCTTACCCACTTCGACACGGTGTGGCCTGTCGGTACTCTTGAACAAATGCCATTTCGGCAAGGTGAGGATGGGAAGACCTATGGTCCGGCCATCTTTGACGTGAAGAGCAGCATCGCCATGATGGAGCATATCTTTAGGGCCTTCAAAGACCTGAATCTGGAACCAAACCGACATGTAGTGCTGTTGGCAACCGCGGACGAGGAGGTGGGCAGCACTACTTCAATGCCATTGTTGGAATACGAGGCAAAGAGAGCAAACTGCGTCCTGGTTCCAGAACCCCCGTTACCTGGGGGCGTGCTCAAGACCGCACGCAAGGGCAGTCGGATGATGGACATTCACATTGGCGGCATCCCTGCACACTCTGGACTCGAAATCGAGAAAGGGGTCTCAGCCATCGAAGAAGCTGCACATCAAATCCTGATCCTTCAGGCGATGACCAATCTCGAAGCTGGATTGACCGTAAATACCGGCATAGTGCAGGGCGGAACAAACTCCAATGTGGTTGCACCACACGTAGACATGCAAGTCGATGTACGTGCTTGGACTCGGGAAGACCTTGCATCTGCAGTAACCCGAATACAAAACCTTTCAACCAAGCTGCAAGGCACCACCATTCACGTTAGCAGCAAGCGTGGACGACCTCCACTGGAGGAATCAGTCACGCTGCCTGTGTTCGACAAGGCGAGAGAGATAGCCTCACGTCTGGGCATCGATCTGGCCAGGGGCCGTACCGGTGGCGGTAGTGACGGAAATTTGATTGGTGCTCTTGGCGTGCCAACACTGGACGGTCTGGGTGTACCTGGTGCAGGGGCTCACGCGATCCACGAACACATTGAGACGGAACAATTGATTCCACGAACGTGGCTGATTTCGGAATTGATCCTCAACCTGGCGGTTGACAACTAACGACCAAGCGTATGGTCCCAATAAGTTTGGAGGTGTCGGTTGTGCTTTGACCTGCCGGAAGGCGTGGTCCGCAGCGGCCATCAACTGACTGGTGGCGGTGAAGGTGTGGCAGGGCATGGCCTGGTGCTTGGACCCGTCTGAAGACCCGTTCGCTGGCGTTCAACTCGGGGCTGTAGATCGGCAGATACCCGAGATGGATGCCCAGCACCTTCCGTTCCGGCTGCGTGGCCTTGATCCCCTTGCTGTGGTGGGCGGAGGTGTTGTCCAGGACCACCACGCGCGGGCGGTCGCCGGGCCGGGCGTGGCACAGGCTGGCGACGAAGTGTGTTGCGCGCTAGGTGAAGGGGCCGTCCACCTGCGTGCCGGGGGCGGCCAGGGCCGGTACCTTCAGGCCCCGGTCAAAGGGCAGCAGGCACTCCACCCGGTCCCGTTCGCGGGAGTGCCGCGTCAGATTTCGGCACAGGGTCCGCAACTCCTGGCACTGGCAGGGGGTGTGCGAGACGCACAGGGGCGCGGACATGGCCAAGGACACCGTACAGGAACAAAAGCTGTGTCATAGCCGAAACCGCTAAGTAATCCATGCCAAGCGCTTACGACAGAGGATCAGAATCGTGGCGAAACCTACGCCTGCCAATACCCATTCAGTGAATGATCCTGTACGACAGCTGCCCGCATCGGTCCTTGCGACACCAATCCGTGGCCGGACTACAACTCCCTTCCTCGTGCCTGTCTGTGAACTTCAGCGTGGGTAACCGGATGCCGGTTGCTTCATTCGGTTCTTCTCCGACGAGATCCATGCCGTCCTGAGTACAGGGGGGTCCATTGGGCTTGCGCATCCTGCACGGGCCGCTGGGCTCCTTCAATGCACATTTCCCCGTCCCGGGACTTGGACACGTGCAGGGCAATGCAGGTTGCGTCCGCCATGTTGTCCAGTTCGACCAACAAGCTGCGTCCGTACTGTTTTCGGTCCGCCTGTTCCTGCGCCTCGTGCAGGCTGCGGTTGTACTTCAGTTCGATGATACAGACACGCCCTCCACAGAAGGTTGCCAAGTCAAAGCGTCCGGCCAGCTTCTGCCGCTCCGAAAACGGCAGGATGTTCATCCCAAAGAACAGGCCGTGGAGCGCGGCATGATAGGAGTCCTCATCCTCCATGATGTTGTAGGGGAAGGCGTACAGGCAGTCCAACAGGGCCGTTGGCAGGTTGTCGTAGTTCCCTGTCTTCAGACAGGCACGTAAACGCTCGATACCGGGAAGTGATTCCTCGACATGGGCCTGAGCCAGATTCGCGAGCATCGCGGATGCCACTTCCCGGTTGGGCCAGCCCAGGCGGGCAGGCCGGGTGTCCTCCGCGGGAAGGTAGGTCAGATAGCCGCTCTGCAGCATCAGGGACTTCAAACTGCTTGACTTGTTGCTGAAGAGGTCCACATCCAATTCCGCCTGACCGCGCAACAGGCTTGAGTCCACTCGAGCAGCATGCAGTCGCAACCTGTCCACAAGGATTTTCGCCACGCCGGATTCCGACCAATGTGCAGGAAGTCCCAGCTCCCTGATCTCTTCCCGCAATTCGGGCACCCTGAGATCGGACAGTGTTCTGCACAGGGACCAGGGGTTGTAGACCGCGGTGGACAGGCCCCGTCTGTCAAACCGGTAGCCGTTGTAGTGGTCGCGCAGAGCCGTTCGCAATGCGTTCGTTGACTGAGCCAGCCCTGCCGCCGCGGTTTCGATGAAGGTTGACAGGGGTGGCCTGTCGAGGTCCTCTTCGGTGAAGCCGCATACACTGCCGAGATCCGGGCGCCAAGTGCAGTCCACCAGGTTGTTGAGAGCCGAAAACTGATCACCGTATGCCCTGCGCGTAATTCCGGTGACCAAAACCTTGTGGAGAAGTCCTTCGCATTGCTTGAACACGCGATAGAAGTCGCGGAATAGATTGAGGTACGGTTCGATTTCAGCGGGATTGAGCCTAGCCAAGGAAAGCAACGGCGTGTCGTATTCGTCCACCAGCACGACCGGATCATTGGATCTCCTCCGGAGCGACTGGATCAGCGCAGCCAGCATGTTCTGGGGTGCATGCGGGTAACTCGTCGAGTCCAGCAAGTACCGCATCTCAACGCCGGGGTCGTATCCTCTTTCGTACCAGAGAAGCGCGTGTTCGGCGATGTGCAACTTGAGGGACTGTTCCAGCTGCGCGACATCCTGGCCGGTCACATGGCTCATATCGAGCCGAATCACCGGACGCCTTGGTGAAATCGCGAATTCATCCTCCCACACCAAGCCCGCGAACAGCTGTTCGTCTGGAACCTTGGGCATGGGTCGTACCGGCTGTCCATCCGGACCACGCACAATGGGAAGGTGGCCTTGGTACATGCACTCGATGGTCGAGAGCATCAGTGTCTTGCCGAAGCGGCGCGGCCGTGCCAGAAATAGAAACTTGCCGGTGTCGAGCAAGTGTCCGAGTTCCCGGGTCTTGTCCACGTAGGCGTACCCGTCGCGGCGCAAGTCCGCGTACTCCGAGATGCCAGGCAGCAGCACAGGTGCGGGCACGGTTGACTTGTTGTCCGCTCGGGTACCGGGTTCGGTGTTGGATGCGGCCATGTTCATGCATTTGCGTCCGGTTGAGTGGCCTGGAGGAGACGCGCTTGCTCTTGGAGTGATTGTAATCTGCCGGGTTCGGTACATGCAGGAGATGTTTCCACCGTCCGCAGTCGGAAGAATAGGGTCTATGCGGAACGGTCGTGAACGACAGGTCGATTGCATCTAAACTGGGTGGGCCGCAAGGCTACAGTGGCCGGTTCCGGATTCAGCCTGCGGAGAACTCCCTCAAGGACGGCCTGATGCCCCCATCCCTAGTCGAGCTCCTAGACAGCCCGGGGAGCCGCGGGTCGACCAGACTCAACCGCACAACCTGACGGACATCCTGGTGCTGTCCGTGCTGGCGGTCATCTGTGGAGCCGGCGGTTTCGTGGCCATCGCCCTCTTCGGCAAACTCCACGCTGCCTGACTGCGTACGTTCCTAGAGCTGCCGAACGGGATCCCTTCGCACAACACGCTGGGGCGGGTCTTCGCGCGGCTGGATGCGGCCGGGGGGTCGAGGAGGGGTTTCGGGACCGAGTGCAGGGCGTCTTCGAGCTGACCGCCAGGCAGGTCGTGCTCATCGAAGGCCCGCGCACGGCGCGGCCACGATACCCATCACATGGCGATCCCCAGCGCATCCCCCACAACTTGTTGCGGCAGGACCGCTTTCCAGGGAGGGTATCGCCAACAAGCGGCTGGCGGCGGCCTGGAATTGGGACAATCTGCGCCGGCTGGTTGGCCTCAAGCCCACACCCGCGAAGATGCAGTCGCCCTGAAAGGGCACCCTAAGGCACCAGAACATTCTGTCGGTTTGGGTACAGGCAGACCGTAGGCTGGAATTACCCCTTGAGACCAGTGAGGGAAATTCCTTCAATGAAACTGCGCTGGGCAAAGAAGAAGGCCAGGAATACAGGCAAGGTGATCAATGACGAAACAGCCATCAGCCAAGGGTAGGCCAGTTTCGTGTTGCCAATCTCGTCCACCGCTGACCGCAACCGCCCTACACCCAACGTCAAGACCCATTTGTCTACTTGATTTATGTAGATTAGAGGACCCAGATAATCATTCCATGCATTCATGAAGGTGAAGAGGGCTACAACTGCCAGGGCAGCCTTGGACAAAGGTAGAATGATGCGCACAAAAATACGCAACTCACTGGCACCATCAATTCTGGCGGCATCCGAAAGCTCCAGCGGGAGAGCCAGGAAAAACTGGCGCAACAAGAAAATGAAGAAGGCATTGCCGAAGAAGGCGGGCACCACCAGGGGGTTGAAGGTATTGATCCAGCCCAATGTCTTGAAAATCACAAACAGCGGAACGAGGCGCACCCAGTCCGGTACCATCATCGTGGCCAGCACAATGGCAAAGATGGCATTCCGGCCTTTCCAATCAATTCGAGCAAACGAATAGGCGACCAACGACGACGACAGCACAGTCCCGAATGTGGCTGGGAGCGCATAGCGAACTACAGTGTTGAAAGTCCAGAGATTGAAAGTTTCGCTGTTCCACGCATTCCAGAAATTTTCCCAGAACTGAGGCCTGGGGAACCATATGGGGGGAACTACATAAACTTGGGCATCATTCTTGACCGCCGAGGAGACCATCCAATAGAAAGGCAGCAGAAACGAGATTGCCAGAACAATCAAAACGACGTACTTGAGAATCTGTACCAACAGATCCAGAGCACGCCCATGCCAGGGTTGGGAATAATGGGTTACGGTCAACTGTGTTGCCATGGTCTTGAACTGGTTAGCGTGTCGCGCCTGCGTAATACACGAAGCGGCCGGAGGTGCGGAAGATCAAATAAGTAAACAAGAGAATGAGAAGGAAGAGTACCCAGGCCAAGGCGGATGCCTTGCCCATTCGGAACCATTGGAACGCGTTCCGGTAGAGATAGATGGCATAAAACTCTGCGGACCGGCTGGGGCCGCCCTGGGTCATGATCCAGGGTAGCGTAAAATATTGGAACCCGCCGATAAAGCTCATAACCAGGTTGAAGAGGATTATCGGGCTGACCATTGGTACGGTGATGTTCCACATGCGGCGGAAGGCATTGGCCCCATCCACGGTGGCCGCTTCATAGAGGGACTTGGGTACATCCTGTAGGGTCGCCAGGAAAATCACCATGGCCGCACCCTGGCTCCACATGTGAATGACCACAAGGGACCACTTCATCAGATCGGGGCTGGAAATAAAGGGGATTGTCTTGAATCCCCAGGCCTGCAAGGTGGAATTAATGGCGCCATATTGGATGTTCAGCAGGAAGATCCAGACGAAAGCGGTCACCACCACGGGTACGATGGCGGGAAAGAAGAAGATTGCCCGGAAGAAAGAACGAAATATGATTCGTGAGTTCAGAAGCAACGCCATCAGAAACGCTGAAAATACCCCTAGGGGTGAACTGAACAGGACCCACCACAGGGTGTTGCCTGCAACGAGCCGGAAATCGGCATCGTCTGCAAAGGCGATGTAGTTCTGCATCCCCAACCACACGGGATCACGGACCAGGTCGTAACGTGTGAAAGAATAGTAAAGTGCCGATCCGACCGGGAAAATGGTAAAGGCTAGGAACCCGATGATCCAAGGTGAGGCAAACGCAACCCCCAACAGGAAGTTGCGCCACTCGCGCTGGGTGGCCGGGAGCAATCTTCGGAGTGCAACCATACGCGTTCTACACCCTAATGCGAGTCCATCCAGACGGTCTCCCGCACTCTAGGTTGGGGACCGTCTGGATGGGTTTGTATTTGGTCGGGAGATCGGATTTAGGCGAAACCTGCTGCCTGGTACTCTTTCGTGCAGAGTTCCTGCATCTGGGCTACCGCTTCGGCACCGCTGATTTGGTCTCTGTACACCGCTTCGCGGAATTCTCCGTATTTTACGCGTACAAAATCCTCAATCTCGCAACGGATCTGTGGACCCCAATAGTTGGCTTCCTGCACGGAATTAAAAATGAAATCCAGACCTGGGAACAAATCCCTGGGCGCATTGTCGAAATAGGGTCTGTAGGAGGGCAACCAACCAATGTTGTGGAAAATCTGGTCACACCAGTAATCACTCTGTAACCACTCCGCCACAGGCCAGGCTTCGTCCTTATACGTTCCATCCCTGAACATCTGGACCATATGGCCACCGCCCTGCTGGAGCTTGACGCCGCGACGCCTTTCCGGGACTGGGGTCCAGGACACTCGCAGCTGTTCGGCCACGTCCGGCACCTCGTTGAAAGTTTCGCCCGACATCCAATACCCTTCGATGATACAGGCTTGGACTTCGGCATTGAAGGATCCACCCCAAGTGCCTTGGCCTTCCACCGCACGCATGCCCACGAGGTTGTCAGGGCCGATGAGCCGAATGAATTCCCCCATCACCTCCAGACCTTCCGCGAACTCCTCATTGTCCAGGTTGAATTCCTTCGTGTCTTCGTCAAAGTAGGAAAACCCAAATGAGTCTGAGATGCAGAAACCATCGTTGCCCGGACCGACGCCCCCTTCCGCGTCATAGGGATCGAGGCCGATCTGCAAAAGGTTGTTGTTCTCGTCGAATTGGGTCAAAGCCTCGTGCCAGACCATGGCTTCATCCCAAGTCACGGGAGGTGTGTCAGGGTCCAAACCCGCTTCGGCTACCATGCGGGCATTGTAGAAGAATCCACGGCGTACGAATCCTTCGATAGCGGGAACGCCTTTTTGGACTCCTTCGTAATGGGTCTGTTGCCAATTGGTTTCAATGAAGTCTTCTTCCTTAATCACAGAACTGGCAGCGACGTAATCCGTCAATTCGATAACCACATCTCGGGCCATGAAATCCAGGTAGTAGCCGAGAGCACCGATATCCGGGGGCGTTCCGCCAGCCACTGCGGCCAGACGCGCTTCATTGGCCACTCCGGTACGGAATTCGAGGGTATTGTTGCCCATGTAGTCAGGCAGACTTGGATCGGCCATGATCTGATCGGCAATGCGCCCGGGTTGGTTCCAGAAAATCCAGAATTGGACCGTCACTCCCTCTTCCTCGGCTGCAGCCTCTCCCGAGGGAGCAGGGACGCAGGCGGCAAGTGCGGTTAGTCCAGCTGTCGCCCCCGCTAGGTTGAGGAATCCTCTTCGCGTTAGTTTGGATGTCATCGCGGTCATCTCCAAGTGTGTATGACAAATTATCCTGATTCGCCAACCGATGATGTTGCTCCAAGGCAACATACAACAGTACTTTCAGATCTCACGACCTGACTTCAGTTGTATTCGGTTGACACGCCGCACAGCATAGCAGCCTGCTGTGCGGCGTGTCAATCCTGCGGGAGCCGTGGGGTACGCGGTTTGGCTGTCAGGAAACCCGGTCTCGGATCACCGCGTTCAGGATGGGGAGTAGCTTACGCATGGCGGCTGCGAGTGCCGCTCTTCTAGGCTTGCCGTGCTGGAGAAAAAGTTGTGAAAGACATCGATAGGGAGTTGTGGCGGAAGACGGTCACGGTTGCCATGGAGAGGATTGTGCTTATGGCAGCGTGGTCGCCTCGGACTCCGTGAAGCCCTTGTTGTTGACCGCTGTTCTGGTTCAGGGGCGCCGCACCGACCAAAGCAGTCACCATTTGGCCGTTGAGATGCTCCAGCTCTGGCAGTTCGGCGATGGGCACCGAGGCCACTACGGGGCCAACCCCGGGCACACGGTGCAGCAACTTGATCCGACCACGCTAGGTTGGATGGTTGCACAGCCGGTCTTGGGTTCCCGGTTCGAGGGTTGCAGCCAGTCCCAGATGGGCCCGAATGCGGGGCTGCATGGTGGTGGATGCGCTATCCGGGCGAGTTTTCTCATGGGCGCACATGGCGGTCAACGGGGTGTCGTCGTATCACGGGCGCATGCGGGCCTGCAGGTCGGCATCCGGCAGAGGCCGCACAGACGGGATCCTGATATGCCGGCTCGCCATCCTGCCGCCGGACGGCCGCTCAACCCTCCGTGATTCCGGTCCGGGCGGCGATTTCCGTGGTTGCCCATCGGACAGGTACCATTGAAACGATGGCGCGGTTGCGCGTAGGCACGGGAGGCTCGGCCGCCCATCCTGTCGGCTTGTTCTGTCTCAACTGATTGTCTGTCCCGCATGGTTATCAAGGAACTGGCCACCGGCAACGGCACCATCGGTGTCACAACCTGTCCCGGGATCCTGGCCACGCCCGGCGATGTCCGGTCGCCGGCGGACCGCCTGGTGGCGGATCTGCAGAATCTGCTGGACTGGGGTACGACCGCGTTGGTGACCCTGTTGGAGGACGTGGAGTTCGAAATCCTGAATGTGCAGGATCTGGGCAGCACGGCCATGGCCATGGGCATGACCTGGATCCATCTCCCGATCGCGGACCACACGGTGCCGGGGGAATGGTTCGAGAACCTCTGGCCGCCCTACAGCACGGTGTTGTGCGGGATGCTGGCCGAGGGCAAGAAAGTGACCATCCACAGCCGGTCCGGACACGAGCGCAATGGCATGGTGGCCGCCCGGCTGCTCATTGAAGCTGGGCTGTCCGCCGACGAGGCTCTGGCGCAGGCTCGGACTCTCGCCACCGACATCCTGCTGGACGAAGTCAGGGTTAACTGGGTGCTGAAGGGCCAGTCCCACTCATAGTGGGATGGTATCGCGCTTCTGCCGACCGCGGCCAATCAGCGGCCGGGCGAACTGGAGACAGCGGCGTGGTCGCGTGCGGTACGATGGGCATACGGCATTCGGGCCGTGTCCATTCGTGTTCGGGGAAGATGGAAGTTGGCCTGGATAAGACAGATCCCCTACGAGGAGTCCACGGGTCTGCTGAGGCGGATCTACGACGAGGCCCTGGGCCGGGCAGGTCGCATCTGGAAGATTGTCAAGGTTGGCAGTCTGCGGCCCCGCACGCTGCAGGCGGCCATGCAGTTCTATCAGGAGTCGATGCACGGACCCTCGGACCTTACCCGTGTGCAGCGGGAGATGCTGGCCACGGTGGTTTCGGCCGAACTGGCCTGTCCCTACTGAACGCAGGCCCATGCCCACGATCTCCGTGAAGAGATCGCCGAAACTCTACAGGGTTCGCCGGCGGATGCCGACGTTTTCCTGCACGGGCTTGTCCACGAATGGCAAACCGCCGATCTGTCCGAGGCGGACCGGGGCCTGTGCGCGTTCGCAGCCAAGCTGACCCACACCCAGCACGACATGACGGCGGGTGACTTGGAGACCTTGCGCCGTCTCGGCTTCAGCGAGGAGGCCGTCATGGACGCGGTCCAGATCATTGCCTTCTTCAACTACATTACGCGCGTGGCCGATGCGTTGGGCCTCGAGCCGGAGACGTTTCTGGAAACGGAGTGGGGCAGTCAGTCGGCCGGTTGAATTCGAATTCTGTTCCCAAAGCGGAAACAATTTCTGAGGTTGGAGTCATGAACAAAATGGCCGGAAGAGTTCTCACCGTCCTGGCGTCCATCCAGATGGTGTTGGCCCTGTTCCTTGTCGGCGTTGCGAATTTCGCCGATGGCGGCACTTGGTGGGAACGGGGATTCCTCTCCGTCCTGCACCCGCTGGCGGTGGCGCTTCTGTTGGCGGTATTGCTGGTCGGACACCGCGGCTCATCCCGACTGTCGCGGACGGCCATTGGTGTCCTGGGTGTGTATATCGCCGGAGCTGTTGGCATATCCGTAGCCATTCTGACGGGGTTGTCAAAGGGGGACTGGTTCCTGAGTCTGGTACTGGCCATCGTTCCGGTTGCCGGTCTGGCCTACCTGTTGACAACTCGCGTGCCGGAGCCGGAAGCAGTCGTTTCCGGGTAACGGCGGTCCGGGTCTGCAAACCAGGGGGGGCACCGACGCTACCTGGTTTAGGCGGGGGTGTACGCGCAACCGCTCAGGTCCCAGGGTGTTGTTCTGGTGCCAAACCAGTTGGGAGCCTGACTTCCTGCGACCGGTCCGCGTGCAGTTGGTCCTGTACCGCGGGCAATCGGGAATGGCGTTGGCGGAGCGCGATTATGCTGGTCGTGTCCTGCCGGTCTTGAATACTGGGGGCGGAATCCCATTCCCGCCAACCAGGAACTGTTTAAACGCAATACGATCCCGTCCCTCGCCAGGCCGCAGATGCCCGGTGGAGAGAGCTGGTCATATCAGAAACTCAAGGGTGAGAAGCGCATGCCGACCTCCGATGAATGCCATCAAGTCGATATTGTCTGGTTCAGGCATCACCTTCTGGACGAAATCCTTCCCGCCTGGCGCGCCGCCATCACGGCGGAGGGGCTGTTCGCCTGTCACTTCGATCATGACTGGACCCCCCAGGCCAAGGGATTCGGCACCCTCGTGTCTCAGACCCGGCTGCTGTACAACTTCGCCCAGGGCTACGCGCTGACCGGGGAGTCGGTGTATCGGGACGCCGTGGAATCCGGTGCCCGGTTCCTGATGGACCATTTCTGGGATGCGAAGTTCGGTGGCTGGGTCCGGGCCTGCGCTCCCACGGGCGAGATCGTTGACGATGTCAAGGACTGCTACGGTCATGCCTTTGTCCTGTTTGGTCTGGCCCATGCCAGTGCCACGACCGGTTCGCCGCGTTGTCGGGAGGCGTTGCAGGAAACCTGGACGGTCATGACCGACCGCTTCCGGGACGGTCAGGGCGGCTATCGTTACTTCATGAGCCGGGATTTCCGGGACGTGGATCCACAGCGTTCCCAGAATCCCTTGATGCATCTCTTCGAGGCCCTGCTGGCGGCGGGGGATTTGCCCGGCATGGGCGAACTGCATGGGGAGGCCGTCACGCTGGCGGACTTCGTTCTGAATCGGCTGCGGCGACCGGAGGACCTTGTCCTGCCCGAAGTGTATGACGCCGACTGGAATCCGCTGCCGGCCGCGCAGGAGGGACGAATCGACGTTGGGCACGCCTTCGAATGGGCCTTCCTGATGTCGGAAGCCTCGGCGCGCGGCCTGTCCGACACCTACGCCGCCGAAGCCGCCCGCTTCCTGGCGTACGGCATGCAGCTGGGCTATGACCGGAAAGAAGGGGGCATCTTCTCCCCGGTGGCACCGGACGGCAGTCTTCTCCACCGTCGCAAGGGTTGGTGGGAGCAGTGCGAGACGATCCGGGCCCTGTTGCGGTTCGTCGATCGACACGCGCGTCCAGACTTGATGGAACCCCTGCACCAGACCGTAACGTACGTCCGGGACCAGTTCGTGGATGCACGGCATGGGGGGTGGCACAGTTTCCGGGAGCCAGGAACCTCACCGGTTGGGCAGGCCAAGGGCCACGAAACCAAGCTGGACTACCATGTCGTGGGTATGTGCATGGAGGCGATCCGGGTGGCGGAGGCTGCCCGGGAGGATTGAGCCAGCGCACGCGGGTCCTATCGGTGTTTCAGGCCGAGCCCTTCCAACTTGCCGCACGAGTTGTAGTTCCGTCCACTCCGCTCTCGCAGCGGAGGCACGTTTTGACACCAGCCTCCGAGCCAAATCAACCAAACCGAAGCGGTTTCGCTCGGTGGATACAATGGACGGCCACTTGAACAATTTGAAAACAGGACGGCACTCATGCGTACGTTTGATTTGTCCCGACGCGGGTTTCTGTCGACGTTGGCCTTGGGCACCGCCGGTCTGGCCTTGTCAAGTTGCGTGGCGCCCGCGGCACCGGGAGCCGGCGAAGAGGCGGAGGCCATTGTCCTGAACGCCCTGTATCCCAGCGGTGGTCCGCTTTGGGGCGAATACCTGGACAAGATCTCGGATGATTTCAATACCCAGACCGGAATCGAGCATCGGTACAGCACGCTGCCCTTTGTGCAGCTTATGGACAAGCAGTTGACCCTGGTGGCCGCGGGCAGTGCCGATGTGGATATTTTCGGCACGCACTACGCCCAGATCGGACGTTTCATCGAAGCCCTGTTCCCGCTGAACGACTTCGCGGCCGGAGACGGCGTGGAGAGTGCCGACTACGTGGAAGGCTCATTCGACGCGTTCACGGGCAACGGCAATCTGCTGGCCATTCCCTACACCTTCGATTTGCGGGCCCTGTACTATCGCACCGACCTTTTCGACGCCGCCGGCATCGAGGCGCCCCCCACCACCTGGGACGAACTGGTCGCCACCGCCCAGGCCCTGAACGATCCGCCGGACCTCTACGGCTATCTGATCGTGGGCAAGGGCGACCCCGCGTTGCGCGAATACAGCGATCTGCTGTGGGAGAACGGGGGCGACTTCCTGGAGAACGGCCTTGAGCCCTCGCCGCCGGCCTGGAACCAGCCCGAAGGCGTGGAGGCCCTGCAGTGGTGGTATGACCTCATCCACACCCACGAGGTGGTGCCGGCCGGCACACCCAGCTACGGGTGGGAGGAGAACGGCCAGCTGTGGACCGCGGGTCAGGCCGCCATGAGCAAGCAGTGGGGCCCCGGCGGTTCCATGGATCCGGACCAGTCCGTGATCGTGGACAATTTCAGCATCGCGCCCCTTGTCGGCAACAAGACCAACATCACGACCGCGGTCTGTCATGGCCGGGCCATCAATCTGCATTCGGCCCAGCCGGACGCCGCCTGGCAGTGGATCCACTACATCACCGGGCAACCCACGATGGTGGATCTGCACGCCAGCGTGGGCTCCCGGCCCGCGCATCTGGGAGCGCTCAACGAGGCCATTGAGACCGCGGAGGGCATCGTCGCCCTGAATCTGCAGGCCTCGCTGGCCGGAGCGGCCAACGGCTACACCTGGCCCCTGTTCCCCGAATTCTCCGAAATCCAGCCCATCCTATGGGGTGAAATCGAAAAGGTGCTGTCCGATCAGAAGTCGCCGCAGGAAGGACTGGACTTCGCCGCCCAGGAAGCCGAGAAGATTCTGGCGAACGCCGGCCTGATCTAGGCCGCGCCGAACGCTATCTCCATGGCGGGACCGGCGGAAAACCGCATCATCGGAATTGAATCCAGGCGGGAGCACATCACCCTGCGTTCCCGCCTGGACGCGTGGCAGGCGCGTTATGCCCCCTACTGGTTGCTCCTGCCCGCCCTGGGCATCATCGGGGCGGTGCTGCTCTATCCGCTGGTGCACGCCCTGTACATCAGCTTCCTCGACTACAAGCTGGCACGCAGCGCGCGCCCCTTTGTGGGGCTGGGCAACTACATAGAAGCTGTTACCAGTGCGTCCTTCGGGACCGTCCTGGCACAGAACATCATTTTTGCCGTGGTGTGCATCCTGGTGGAGTTCACCGTGGCCATGAGTACCGCCCTCCTGCTCAACCGCCAATTCCGCGGGCGGGCCATCTATCGAGTGTTCTTCCTGCTGCCCATGCTGACCGCCCCGGTGTTGGCGGGTTTCAACTGGCGCTGGATCTTCAATGACCGCTTCGGTCTCATGAACCAGATCTTCATCGGAGTGGGCTTGGCGCCGCAGGCGTGGCTGGTGGAACCCAATCTGGCACGGCTGTCCATCGTCATCGCCACGGTGTGGCAGGGTATTCCCTTCGTCATGATCCTGATGTTGGCGGGCCTCCAGGCTTTGCCGCAACCCCCATTCGAGGCCGCGATTGTGGACGGTGCCACGGCTTGGCAACGCCTGCGCCTGTTGACCCTGCCGTTGATGCGGCCGGTCATTGCAGTGGCCTTGGCCTTGCGCATCATCGATCTGTTCCGGGTGTTCGACGTCATCTACATCATGACCCTCGGCGGACCGGGCCACGCCACCGAGTTGTTGCCGTTCTACATCTATCGGGCCGCCTTCAGCCAGTCGCAGTTCGGACTGGCCTCGGCCCTCTCCTGGATCACTGTCTTCATCACAATCGTGATGCTGATTCCCCTGTTCCTCAACGAACGGTCCGGCGCGGAAAGCGAGAAGCTCAACGCATGACCTCACAGACCCAAGCTTCCCGCGGCTTCCGGTTCTCCGGACGGCGGCTGGCCGAGGACACCGCCACCTATGTTGTGCTCTCGGTGGTGCTCCTGATCATGATGACGCCCATCCTGTGGCTCATCCTGACCTCCATCCGACCCCTGGTGGAAATTGCATCCACCCGTCTCATCCTGATACCGCGCCGCCTGGTGCTGGACAACTATCTGGCGGTGTTCCGGGACTACGAGATGGCGGCCTACCTACAGAACACCCTGATCGTGTGCGGCGGTGTGATCGCCACCAACATGGTGATTGGACCACCGGCCGCCTATGCCATGTCGCGCTACAGTTTCCGAGGCGAGAAGGCAGTGTTGTTCGGTCTCGTGTTCATGCGCATGATTCCGCTGGTAGCCGTCATTCTGCCCCTGTTCATCATCTTCAGCACGCTGCGGCTGCTCAACTCCTACGCCGCCCTAATCATCGCCCACACGGCCTTCAAGCTGCCGGTCACCATCTGGCTGCTGCGGGCTTTCATCGCCGATCTGCCGCGGGAACTGGACGACTCGGCGCGGGTGGACGGGGCGTCCCCGCTGGGTGTCATCGTGCGCATCGTGATTCCCCTGATCAAGCCTGGCCTGGCGGCCACAGCGGTCCTGGCCTTCCTGGCCACCTGGAACGATCTGCTGGTGACCCTGGTGTTGTCGAATACCATCAAGACCGAGATGGTGGCGCTGGGACTGACCAAGTTCGTACTCGAGTACGGTGTGGCCTGGGGACCGCTGACGGCAGCGGGAGTACTGATGTTCATCCCCACGGTGGTGTTCGTGTTCATTGCCGAAAGGTACCTGGTGCGTGGCCTGACCATGGGGGCCGTGAAGGAATGAGATTGGTGCCGGGACCTTGGCCGGCCGCACATCCCGTAGGCACCGCGACCCGGCTCCGACACGAGACCGGCCACGGCACGACGGCCTATGCTGCTTGGCGGCCGCGGCCGTACGTGTCGCCACCAACCCGACCGAGCGGGTCCTATGTCCGATGAAGCCGCGGGACATCCTGGCGACAGCGCCCAGGCAGCCCTGGCCCTGCACTGGTTGCTGACGGTTCCCGCTGCTGTCCGCGGCCTGAGCCTGAGAGCCGCCGACAGTGATCCCGAGCAGTCGCGATTCGCCTCGGCCAAGGGGCTCTTTAAGCCATGTTGGGCGGGAATCCGCGAGTGTTACCCTACTCTAGTTCGTGGGAGATTGGAGTCACCTCCAGGGAGGCCATGAAAATTGGCTACAGCGTCAGGTGACGGCATGGGTGCCGCCTCCTGATCTTTGTCTTGTGAAAGTTTCCAACCTGTGCCATGTCCCGGACAATTTACGGGACAAGGAGAAAGAAACATGAACGGTTCGTCACGTTGGATATTTCCCGATGTCAGTCGCCGTCGTTTCCTGCAATTGTCGTCCCTGACCGGGATGGGCATTGCCTTGGCCGCGTGTGTCGCGCCGGCGCCGACGGATGGCATGCAGGAGGAACCGGCCATGGAAGCCATCGAGCTGCGTTTCCAGAACTGGTTCAACGAAAGCGACATGCATACCTGGCAGATTGGCCTGGATCAGTTCAAGACCGAGCGGCCTGATGTTGACATGAAGCTCGAATACGCGGGCTGGGGCGACACCACCAGCACGATTCTGGCTGGGGCCGCGGCCGGGGATCTGCCCGATGTGTTCATGGCCAGCGACGAACATGTGCCGCCGGTCGCCTCCGTCGGTTTGGTCCTGGACCTGAATCCGTACATTGATGCCACGCCTGATATCAATGTCGATGATTTCGCCGCGGGCGTGTCCCGCGGGTTCAACTTCTGGGGACGCTGGTGGGGCTTCCCGTACGACCAGTCCACCTGGGGCATCTACTACAACAAGGGCATGTTCGACGAAGCGGGCATTCCCTACCCGCCGACCGAGGGCCAGACCCAATGGTCGCTGGATGAATTTGTGGAGGCGGCCGCCGCCCTCACCAAACCGGACGGCGAACAGTGGGGAACTCAGATCAACGGCGGCCAGTACCTTAATTCAGCCTTCATTTATTCCGCCGGCGGCCGCAACTATGACGACGACGGCCGCGAATGCCTGATATCCTCCCCCGAATCCGCTTCGGCGCTCCAGTGGATGGTCGATCTCGTGTACAAGCACAAGGTGGCGCCCACGGCCGCCGAATTGGCCGGCAGTGGCGGCATCAACTATTTCGCGTCCGGCTTGGTCGCCATGGAATTGAATGGCCAGTGGTCCCTGCAGTCCAAGAATGCGGAGGTCGAATTCGATTTCGACATTGGCTTCCTGCCCATCGGTGCCATTCAGAGCACCGTCACCGGCGGCTCCGGGTTCTGCTGCAGCAACGACTCGGAATATCCCGACGCAGCCTGGGAGTTCCTGGCCAGCTACACCAGCAGTGACACGCTGGCGGAGATGGTGGGGCGTCCCGGCCGGGGCATCCCGGCCCGTTGGAGTGCCACGCCGGCCTACCTGGAAGCGGGCGGCAAGGCGGAACATCCCGGAGCCTTTGTCGAGCAGTTGAGCTGGGCATTCAATGATCGCGCCACGCTGGCGAGTCCGCAGTTCAACGATTCCTGGTCCCGCCACTACGGGGCCATCTACGACACCGGCGAAGGCGACATCGCGGCCGCGCTGGAGCTCATTCAGGAGGAAACCAACGAGGCACTGGCCGAGAAGTGGGCGGCCGTGACCATTGAAGTCTGACAGTTGGCGTTGATTTGATACCAGGGACAAGCGGGGAGCAGGTCCGGAACTTGCCGCCCCGCTTGTCCGACATCCTGTTTGCGTCCTCTGTCGATGCATTCAGTGAACATGCAACAACAACGACAGATTTTGTGGCAGGGCGGGGCGGCCTCCCGCTACCGTCTGGGACTGGCCACAGGCATGCTCATGATTTTGGGCGCCTTGATGGCCTTTCCCTTTTTCTGGATGCTGCGTACTTCCCTGCTCACGGAAACGGACGCCGCCGTCTTCCCGCCCGTCTGGCTGCCCACGTATCTGGAGCTGGACGGGTATATGGGTGTGTTCACGGTCCAGCCCTTCGGACGCTACATCCTGAACAGCGCCTTTGTCGCCGTCACCGTGATGGTGTCCCAATTGGTGACGGCCAGTCTGGGTGCCTACGCGTTTGCCCGGCTGCAGTTTCCCGGCCGGGACAAGCTCTTCCTCCTGTATCTGGCCACCATGCTGATTCCGGCCGAAGTCACGATCGTGCCGACCTTTGTCTTGGTGAGCCGCTTTCAGATGGTCGACAGCCTGGCCGGCCTGATTGTTCCGGGCCTCTTCAGTGTCTTCACGACCTTCCTCCTGCGCCAGTTTTTCCTGACCATTCCCTTTGAACTGGAGGATGCCGCCAAGATTGACGGTGCCGGTTACGTTCGGCGCTACGCCCAGATCGTCATGCCCCTGTCGCAGCCGGCCTTGGCAACGGCGGCCATTTTCATCTTCATAGGCACTTGGCGGAGTTTCCTCTGGCCGTTGATCATCATTCGGACGCGGGAACTGCGCACGGTGCCCATTGGCCTTGCCGCCATTCAACAGGAACAGGGACATACGGACATCCCTCAGTTGATGGCGGGTTCCGTAATGGCGATTGTGCCCGTGATCGCGGTCTTTCTGGTGCTGCAGCGGTACTACATCGAGGGTGTCGCCATGTCCGGACTCAAGGGTTGAGCCATGGCTGTCGGCACCCACACGCCAACGGCACCGGGTGCCGTTCGTCGCCCATGGTTCCACAGGCCCCGGAACAAGGAGGCATTGGCCGCCCTGCTCTTCCTGGCCCCCAACTTGATTGGGTTTCTGGTGTTGACCCTGGGGCCCGGCGTCTTCTCCCTGATCATGGGTTTTACCAACTGGTCCGGCATCAGCCGGGCACGCTGGGTGGGGGCCGAGAACTACATCGAATTGGTGGCGGACAAGGTGTTTCTCACGGCGTTGCGCAACACCCTTGTCTATACGGTGGAATTCACGCCACTCGTGATCGTGGCGGCCCTGCTCTTTGCTCTGCTGTTCAATCAACGGGTCTGGGGCGTGCCGGTGGTGAGGTTGCTGTGCTTTCTGCCCATCGTGACCGACTTTATCTCCGTGGCCTTTATCTGGTCTTGGATCTACCACTTCCGGTTCGGCGTTCTGAACTGGGCCCTGGAACTCCTGAACCTGCCCGCCCAGGCCTGGCTGGGGGATGTGCGCTGGGCCATGATTGCCCTCGTGGTGATGTCCGTCTGGCGCTGGGTGGGCTACTACGCCATCATCCTGCTGGCCGGCCTGCAGGGCATTCCCAGCGAACTGAAGGAGGCTGCGACCATCGACGGCGCCAACGGCCGCCAGCTGTTCCTGCGCGTGACCATTCCCCTTCTGTCCCCGGCCCTGTTCTTTGTGCTGATCATTTCCATCTCCTCCAGCCTGGCCGTGTTTGAGCAGATGTACATCATGACCCGGGGCGGTCCCCGCGACAGCACCATCAGCATTTCCATGTTCCTGTATCAGCAGGGCTTCCGTTTCTTCAAGATGGGGTATGCCTCCGCCGTGGCCTGGATCCTGTTTCTGCTGACCTTTATGGTGACGGCGTTCAACTGGACCATTCGCCGACGGTGGGTCTACCAGGAGTAACTGCGAAGATGAAATCCCACGCCTCGATGCCTGCCGCCTCCGATTTCAGGTTGCCCTCGCGATCCCGATTCTCGGCCTTGCTGTGCACGATCTGTGTCCTGTTCTCCCTCGCGTCCTGTGCCGCGCCCGGGATTGCCCCCATGCACGGTGGAGAGGCGGTGCATGGCGTGCAGCCCGCGACGGTCGTGACCCGAATTCCGTTTGTGGACCGTTCCGGTTGTGCCGGCACCTTTGTACGCCATGCCCTGGACAGCGTGAGCCTGATCCCCGGGGAGAAGGGCGTGTACATGTTCGACAGCAACGGTTCGGGAGTGGCCCTGGGTGATCTGGACCGAGACCTCCTGCCGGAAATCATCTTGGCGAACCTCTCGGAACCCAATGTGGTCCTGTGGAATCAAGGCGGTTTGCAGTTCCGGCGCACGGAACTGGCCGACATGGACTCCCGGGGCGCGGCCACGGTGGACGTCGACGGCGACGGGTTGCTGGACATTGTCTTCACCCGCCGTCTGGAGCCGCCGATCGCGTATCTGAGTCAGGCCAACGCGCTTGCGACACAGACCTCGGCGTTTTCAAGGACGGTTCTGCCGGGCATCGCAAAGATCGCCTACAGCATGGCATGGACCGATACGGATGCGGACGGTGATCTGGACCTGCTGACCGGTTCCTACGATCTGGAGCTCCAGGCGTTGCTGGGGGAAGGTTTTGAGGGTCAGACAGACTCGGGGGTCTATTGGCACGAATATCGCGACGGCCGATTCCACAGCCGAATGTTGGCGCGTCGTTCCCAGGCCCTGGCCCTCGCCGCCCTGCCCGCGCGGGAGGGCGCGGTGGTCGTGGCGGGCAACGACTTCCTGCTGGAAGATGGAGCCTGGAAGTGGCGCAGCGAAGGCTGGCACGACAGTGTGCCCTTCGAACACACGACTCAGAACACCATGAGCTACAGCGTGGGCGACGTCAACAACGACGGGCACCTGGATTTGTTCGCGGCCGACATGAAGCCGCGGACCGATGATCCGGCGGTCCAGGCGGCCTGGGCTCCGGTGATGGCCAAAGTGCTGGAGGATCCGGCCGACCGGCAAATCACGGAAAACGTCCTGCAGGTACAGGACCAAGAAGGAGGGTTCGCGAATGCGGCACCGGTTGCGGGCATCGCGGCGACCGGCTGGACCTGGTCCTCGCAACTGGCGGATTTCGATCAGGACGGCTTCCTGGACTTGTACGTGGTCAACGGCATGAATGCGGTCGAACTGTTCAGCCACCTGCCGGACAACGAACTGGTGGAGACCAACTGGGCCTTCCGCAATGATCAGGGCCGGGGTTTCGTGCCCGCCCCGGAATGGAACATGGGGTTACGCGAGGGGGGCCGGGGCATGACCGTCGGGGATGTGGACTTCGACGGCGATCTGGATGTCGTGATCAGCAACCTGTTGTCTCCGGCCGTCCTGCTGGAGAACCAGTTGTGTCAGGGATCCTCAATCCAGATCCGGCTGCGGGATCGTTATGCCCACAATACGCATGGCGTTGGTGCCCAACTGGTGCTGCACACCGATCAGGGATCCCAATTGAGGCTGTTGGAAGTCACGGGTGGGTATCTGTCCGGTTTGCCTCCCGTAGTCCATTTTGGGTTCTCGGAGCAGGCGGAATTACGACAGCTGGAGATCCTTTGGCCTGATGGGGAAAGCCAGACGATACAGGGATTGGATCCGAATTATCTATATACGATTGTGCGAACGGGCTAAAGGTGAGTCTCCATGACCGGCTGAACAATGTTCGGTCCCGGGTTGCAAGCGACCAGTGTGCGTGCTACTCCTTGAATAGATCGGAGTGGGTTCCGGTGCGCACCAAGTGCAATTCGTCGTTGTGAATCCGATAGATAACGAGCCAATCGGCTTCGAGATGCACTTCGCGGCAACCTTTCCAGTCACCTCGCAGTGGATGGTCTCGATAGTGATCGGACAACGGTTCCTGTCTGATCAGGGACGATAGCAGCGACTTCAGCTTTGTAAGGTCCTTGCCTCGTGCCTTCGCGCGTCGCACATCGCGTTTGAACTGGGAGGTACGTACAGCAGCCAACATTCAAATGTCGAGGTCCTTGAACAGTTCCACGTCGCTGCCAAAACTCTGGCCTCGACCTTCGTCCAAGTCCCTCATGGCCTCGACTGTCTCCAAGTTGGGGACTTGGACAGTGAAGGGCAGTCGTTGTTCCTCCGCCACGCGCAACAGCAACAGACGGATTGCGTCAGACATGGTCAAGCCCATGGCTTGCAGTGCCTTGGCTGCGCGGGCTTTGGTGTCGCTATCGATCCGGGCACGCACAACTGTGTCAATACTCATCGTGAATAGCCTCCGTTGTGTAGGCCAATTGTAGCCACAGTTCTGTGTTTGGTCAAGGGTGCTGGTGGAGTGGCATCCTTTCAGTGTTTTGGTTCGGGTTCGGTCCCTCGAGACGCGCCGGACCTCTACACGGGGTCTGACCAAGAACGGCCGGTGCCAACTGAGGCGGGTACAGGAACCTGTGACTGGTCGTGACAGGCATCCACCTACGCCAACGGAACGGTACCGAACCTCCATCTCCAGCCTACGGTTCCGATCCATCGGAACACCCCCGGGCCGTGATCAGCCTGTAGTTCCGATCGTAGAGGTAGGCGGTGTCCGCATCGTTGTTCCAGATCAGTTGGTCGGTCAGCTGGATGTCCGCCTCGGCGTCCCCCGAGCCCAGGGTCACCTTGGCGCCGGACACCAGCAGCCACTCCGGCAAGGTGAAGCGGTTCAGGTTTCCGTGGTCGTGCAAGTGCCAGCCGGCCAGGTTGTACACCTCCGTCGACGGGTTGGTTATGGTGATCAGCTCGGAACGGGCATCGCAGGCCACGCGCAAGCCGTCCGCGCTCCCGGCGAAGCCGGAGGCTTGAACCGATCCGGTGCCCAGTGAGGGGGAAGGCACCAGGGACAGGTCGTCGCACAGTACCAGAATGTTCCGGAGCGCGGCGCGTTCCGCGTCGTCCACCGTCATGCTCCAACCGTGCTTGACCCGGATCCAATCGGCGGCGTAGCGGCATCGGCCCACGCGGGTTTCCGGCAGCCACAGCGCCGGATCGGCGGCGCCCCGCCGGCGTCGTTGCTCAATGCTCATGAGTACGTGGACCCGGCGGCTGTCGGCCGGGCCGGCATAGGTGCGCCGATCATAGGCCGACCAACGCCAGCCTTCGGACAGGTGGGCTTCGTAGAGCGGAACCACCGGTTCCGCTACCAGCCGGGATGGGTCGGTCTCGGTTCGATCCTCCCAGGGCAGGTACCAGGACCCGTCCGGCAGGCGACCCGCCTCCAACAACCGGCAAGTGAGATCACAGGGTGGATCCTGCGTTGCAGGATTCGATGTGTCCCGGGGAATCCAAAGTTCTCGATCGTAAGTGCGGCCGCCATCCGAGGCGGGAAATCCGATCAGCTGGTCCAAGGCCAACCGCAAGGCGGCAATTTGCACCTGGCTGCCCAGTTCATAGGCGTTCGAACCATGGAATCCGGTTAGGTAACCGGGCCACACCCGGACCTCATCCGCCCTGATCCAGGCTGGAAGCTCATCCGGCTGCCGGGCCTGCACCCGGGCCCAGAGAACTTCCTGGTCGTCCTCGACTACGGTTTCGATCACCAGGAGCTGTCCGGCATCAACCTGCCCCACCGCCGGTTCCTCGGCGGACGGCTGTGGATACAGGTTGACGGCCTGGTTGACGGTTCCAATTCCGTTGAAGATGGCACCGCTGCGCCAGAAAAGATCGAGACGGTCCGCAGCGACCGTCTGGCTGAGATCCACGATGCACTCGAGGCCGACCAAGTCTTCCCGGACCCACGCCTCCGCGCGGCCGTCCAACAGCTTGACACTAATCCAATTGCGCTCGTGCCCGGTGATGAGGAGTCGGGTGTTCCGGCTGGCCTTGTCGAGAATGGCGGATTCGGTGGTTCCCTGTTCCCGCAGGTTGACGACATTTCGCTGGATTACGGCAAACCTGTGTTCGCACCTGTCCTCGTCCGTGCTACCCGGCAGCAACTCCTCCACCGGTACCGGTTCCGGAAGCGCGGCCATCACCACTGGATCCCTGGGAGGAATTTGGAAGGTGGGGGGTTGAAGCGTGTCCGGCAGCATCGTGCAGGCGGACAATAGGCAGGCCAAGGCGGCTGCAACGGCAGCCCCCTTGAGGTTCAGGAGTTGATGTCCCATCGGGCAGGTGGTTCCAGCATTGAAGTGCGCACCGTGCCCGGTTCCGGGCACGGCGAATAATCCATTGTAGGGATAGTTATTGCAATCGCACGGAACCCGGATCGTGCAGGGATCGTTTCTGCTGTTGCCACGGGGCTTTGCGATAAGATTCGAAGACCGTCGAAACTTTCCGAATCCACAATCCCCCAATGCCCGGCTCCGCCATCCGGATCGACTCCATTCATGTGGGACAGCCGCGGGTGGTCGACGGCCTGCAAGGAGAGATGACCACATCCATTTGCCGGACGCGGGTTTCGGGTCCCGTGCAGCTCAACCTGCGCGGCCTTGAGGGCGACGCGGTTGGCAACCGGGAGGCCCATGGGTGGCCCAACATGGCCGTCTGCTGCCATACGCTCGACGACTACCGGTATTGGAAACAGACGCTCCAGCTGGACTTGCCGCCTGGATGGGTCGGCGAGAACTGGACGCTGGAAAACGCGCGCGAAACCGAAATCTGCTTGATGGACATTTACGACGTGGGCGGCGCGCGCGTGCAGGTGTCCAAGCCCCGCGCGCCCTGCCAGAAGCAGAGTTGGCGAGTCGGGCGTCCGGATTGGATCGATCACGTCATCAAGGCATTGCGTACCGGTTTCTACCTTGAGGTGTTGTCGCCGGGTCAGGTCAGAGCCGGCGACGAGTGGCACCTCGTGGAACGGCCACTGCCCGATGCCACCGTCACCGCGGTGAATCGGTGCTGGTACCACGAATACGACGAGGGCTTGGCACGACAGCTCCGGAAGTTGGAGTCGCTTGACCCGAATGTGGCCAAGATGCTGGACAATGCAGAAAACCGTTTTACCCGAATGGCCTGAACAGGAAGCTGATGCCCGACAACAAAACTTCCAACAAACCGAGCACCACGGCCGACTTGGTCGCGGCTGTCCGCGCCCTGCACGTCCGCCAGTATTCGCCTCCGGTGTTCGACGATAGTCTGGCATTCACGTTGTGCTCGTCGTTCTGGAAGACCGTCATCCGCAACCGGCTGCTGACCCGCATCGTGGTGTACGGGATCTTGGGCAAGCTGAATCCGATCATGCCCGAGATCTATGTACGGGCCCGTTGGGCCGAGGACAATGTGGAATCGGCGGTGGAACAAGGCGTCGATCAGGTTGTGATTCTGGGTGCCGGCTATGACTCGTTCGCCTTGCGCCGTCACGATTTGATGGCGCGTATCCAGCTTTGGGAAATTGATCAGGCGGCCACCCAGCGCGAGAAGTTCCGCCGCATGGACAAGCACGGCCTGGAACGGCATGCCAACGCCCATTATGTGGAGGCCAATTTTGAAGTGGATCCCCTCGACGAGGTGTTGAAGTCGGCCGGTGTGGACCTGGACCGGCCGGCCATTTTCGTCTGGCTCGGAGTGACCTATTACCTAACAGAAGAAGCAATCAAGACGACGCTCGCCTCGATCTCAGGCCCCATGGCCGCGGGCACGGTCCTGTGTCTGGACTACATGGCGGGTGAGGAGCACACCCCGGAGAACTGGCGGGAGCTGCGGGCCGGTTGTGCCACCTTCGTGGCCAAGCGCGGCGAACCCTGGGTGACGGACTACGATCCCGCAGAGGTGCCGGCCTTCCTGCAAGGCTGTGGTTTTTCGTCGGTGGACAACATGCTGCCGAGCCAAATCGCTCCCCATTACATGCATCAACATCCATCCATTCCCTACCCGGAAATCATGGGGTTTGCCCGGGCCGTGGTTTGATTTGGTTCCGGCTGCGGGTTGTTGTACCGGCTAGCCCGGCAGGAGTGCGTCGGGCCGCAGCCAAATTTCAGTAAACCAAACACAGGCTGGGGCCGCTGTAGCGGCCCTGAAATCGTGTAGTTTGCCTGTTGTATTGGATCATGCCGGCAGGTGGCGGGCCTGCCCGCGGCGTGGCTGTCGCAGCCGCATGCTCCCGCCGACTGAAGACGGCTAAACATTTCGCATGACCTACTTGTTAGGTTGGGTTATCATCCGGCATTCCTGTCCCTGCACCGGCCCCGGTCCTGCCATGTCCGCGCCCCTGCACGCTTCGCTCACCCCCGACCAGCGCCAAGCGCTGCGGACCCTGCGCCGCGACCCGGAGCTGCGGCCGCGCGCACGGTTGCGGGTGGAGTGTCTGCTGCTCTCGGCCGGGGGCATGAAAGTGCCGCAGCTGGCGGTCCACCTCGACTGCTGCGAGGCGACCGTGCGCACCCTGCTGCACCGCTTCGCGGAGGAGGGTCTGGAGGCCGTGCATCCGCAGCCGCCCGGCTTTCCTCCGGACTGGGCGCACCGGCAACGGATTGAGGAGGCCCTGGACCGCCTGCTGCGCCAACCGCGGACTTGGACCGTGACGACCCTCTCGGAAGCCCTGGCCGCGGTGGAGGACATTCACCTCAAGCCACGCACCGTGCGCTTCTACCTGAAGCGGATGGGAGCCCAGTGGCGACGCACGCACGCCAGCGTGCGCCACCGTCAGGATCCGGAACTGGCCGCCGCGGCGGGGACGACGCTGGCGGGACTCAAAAAAAGTGCCAGGACGCGGAGCTGGACCTCTTCTTCCTCGATGAAACCGGCTTCAGCCCTTCCCTGCCGCCCACCTACACCTGGGCCCCGCCGGGCGTGCGACCGGTCGTCCCCTACGAGAACCCCCAGGGCCGACGCGTGAACGTCCTGGCCGCCCTCGCGGCCCCCGGCACCCACCCGCACGCGCCCCTGACCTGGCGGACGGCCTCCCGTCCCTGGAAGGGGGAGCAGGTCCTTGACTGCCTGCGCCATGACTTGCCCGCGCGCGCGGGCCGGCCGCGCATCGTGGTCCTGGACAACGCCGGCATCCACCACGCCCGGACGGTCCGGCAGGCCCCTCGGGAGCTGGCCGCGCGCGGCCTCTGGCTCTGGTACCTGCCGGCCCCGGTCCCGAACGGAACGACATTGAGCGCACCTTCCGCACGCTCAAGCACGAGGCCATGCCCCGGCGTACCTTCACGACGACCCGGACCCTGACGGCGGCCGTGGAGACCGCCTTCCGGCAGGTCAACGCCCAGCTGATGCCTTCAAAATAAGTCATGATAAATGTTTAGTCCGGCCGGTTAGCGGACCGCCAGAGCGCGATGGCTTCGGCAACCAATATAGCGACCACAATGGAATCGAGGTATGCCCACAATCTGTCAACCGGTTCCAGACTGGCTGCCATTTTGTCGACTTTGTCGACATATTGCAAAAGGTAGCGGAAATCGACCAACTGGGGGTACCTGAATAGTTACATCAACCATTGCCTCCAACACGGTGATTATGTCCCGCGGCAGCTGGTTCAAATGAATTCCCGGATGGTTGCGAACCTGCAGCGAATCCCTCACGTTTACCAAGACCGTCAATCCAAGCAGAATCAATACTGCTGGATCCGCGACATAGTCCCAGAGGCACTGTTTCACTTTCGTTGAAAGTGGCTTATACGGACATATACGGCTTCCTTTCCCTTGAAGCCGGCCACCAGGACCGTGCAAAAGGAGCCATTCAGGTCCACCTGAACGGTTTTCAACGAAAGTGAAACAGTGCCCGCCGCTTGTATCCAATAGTTGACAGTCGAACTCTTGTGCTGCAATTCCTGTGCAAGAGAGGACCCGGCTGTGAACCGGGCCCTCAACCGGACACGGTGATCGGAGCACCATGGCCAGCACCCCGCAGTCTACAACGCAGGAGCCCCCGACCGTCATACGGACCCTGCGCGTGCGTTTGTACCCCGGCACGGCCGCGAACGGCCGGTACCTCGAACAACTGGCTGGAGCCTGCCGGTTCGCCTGGAACCACGTGCTGGCCGGGCACGAGACGGACTACCGCACATGGAAGGGGTCCGGCAAGTTGGGGGATGGTCCGGGTGATCCGACCTTCTTTACGCTGGGCAAGCGGTTCACGAAGTTGCGGAACGCGTCCGGCAACGAGTGGCTGAAGGACTACAGCTACGACATCGTCCGGTACACCTGCAAGTACATGGGGGACGCCTACGCCGCGTTCTTCGACCCGGACCGTCCGGACCATGGGCGTCCGCAGTACAAGGCCAGGCACTACACCAAGCCCGCCTTCACCATCCCGTCGAAAGTCCGGATCAAGGATGGTTGCCTGCGCATCTCGAATATGGGATGGGCGCGTCTCGGTCCCATTCACCGGTATGCCGATGGCCAGCCGCTGACTGTCCGCGTACGGCAGGAGTCGGAGGGCAAGCAGCCGAAGTTGGTACGCCTACATCGTGTTCGAGGTGCCGGTCGACCACCCCGATGTGCGCCAGCCCGCGGCTGAGGGTGCCGTCGGAGTCGACCGCAACGTGGGACAGGCCACGGACAGCACCGGAGCCGTACACGAAATCCCCGACACGACCGTCGAGGACGCGAAGATCAAGCGGTACCAGCGCAGGATGGCCCGGCAGCAGAAGGGCTCCAACCGACGTCGCCGGACCGGCGGGAAACTGCGCAAACTCCAGCGCAGGAAGGCCCGGCGCCGGGACAACGCCACACACCAAATCAGCCGCAAGGTGGCGGACACCGCCCACACCGTCGTCCTCGAGGACCTGAACACCAAGGCCATGACGAAGAGTGCGAAGGGCACGGTGGAAAAGCCCGGCCGGAACGTGAAGCAGAAGGCCGGTCTCAACCGTGCCATCCTGGCGTCCGGCTGGGGACAGCTGGAGCGCAAGTTCGAGTACAAGGCCGGCGAGTTGCGGTTCGTCGATCCTGCCTACACTTCGCAAGCCTGCAGTCGTTGTGGGCACACGGCCAAGTCAAACCGACCGTCGCAGGCGGTGTTCGCGTGCGGGGCCTGCGGGTTCCGGGCGAACGCCGATCACAATGCGGCGATCAACATCCTGGTGCAGGCGGGACTTCCGCCTGCACCCGTTCCGGCCCGTGGGACTGGGGCTGCTGCACGGCGAGGAGCGCTCCCTCCCTGGTCGGTCGCAAGGCCGACCACAGGGACTCCCGCGACCCGTGAACCGGATATGCGTGGTGTCCACCATCGTATATAAGCCCCAAGAAGAGCCAGTTGCCCGCGACCAACAAAGCCGTCAAGCCACATAGCAACGACAGCCCCTTTCTCCACATACGCATTGGACCTTCCTTGGCAAGGAAACTCAGCCCATTGGGCTCCATTATCCGTGGCAGTCGGCATTACCGTGCGGAAGAAACAGACTCCGAACTGCCGGACAAGGGTCAGCCCAAGCTGTCCCAGCCGTACTGCAGCCGTTCAGGTACCGTGCCCGGTGTGTGACAGTCCGTCGGCCGCGGTATCGAGTCGGGACAGCGTTGGGCCGGTGGTATCAACCGCCCAACAACTCCTGCAGCCTCTCAGCCACGATCTCCGTTTCGCCTTCATACAACTGGTTGACCACCACGTCCAGGCTGTTGCCGTCGGCCAGCGTGACAATCGAGGGGTTGCCGTTGGCCAGTGCCTCGCTCAGTTCCTGGGTGGACATCGCGGCTCCTTCATCCAGTTCCAGCCGAACCGTGTCCATGATGGAGGTCAGGCGCGTTTCCCAGTGGCTGGTGACCCCGGGACAGTTGGCCACCGTGCGCCGCAGGACCCTGCCCTTTGCCTCGTTCTGGGCCATCCGCTCCTCGTGATCCATCTCGAACCACTCGGTCAGGGCAGCCACCACCCCTACGATCTCCTGACGGTCCAGTTTGAACGGACGCCCGAATGCCCGGTTCTGTTCTGTTTCGAAGTTGACAAACGAATGCTCGATGGCGGCCTCCATGTATTTGTGCTTGCCGGTCAGGATGCCGCTGCCGTTGAAGGCGCCAAAGTACTTGGCGCCGAAGCAGACGATGTCCGCACCGTTTTCGGAGAACCAAGTCATCCGTTCCAGGGGAAAGACCACGCTGGCCGCGTCCACGATCAAGGGTAGGCCGTGGACGTGGGCGACATCCCGCAGGGTCTCGAACGACAGGGAGTGTTCCTGAACCCCCCAGAAGTCCACGCCCAGATAGTGGACAGCAGCCGTCCGGTCCGTGATGGCTGCTTCCAGTTCCGCCTCCGTGACGCCTTCCGGGCTGCCGGCTTCGACCAGGCGCGCGCCACACAGGGTAAGAGCGCGGTCGTAGGAATACCGCTGGCAGGCCTGGATTACGATCTCGTCCTTCATGCCCGTTGTATCCGGCAGTTGGGCGATGCGCTCGCGGTCCGTGCCGCTCATGATGCCGGCCACGGCCAGCGAAAGGGCGGCCGCGCACCCGGAGGTGACCAGCGCCATCTCGGAACCCAGCATCTGCGCGAGATGCTCGCCACTCCGTGCCTGGAGGTCCTTCATCACCACAAAATGGCGGTTAGCGGCCTGGTAGGCTTCCGCCACGGCTGGAGACAGGCGGGATCCGCCCATGACCGTGCGGGGTCCGGCGGCGTTGATCACGGGCGCCACGCCCAGATCGGTGAAAATCGACGACTCGAGCTGGCTCACGGCAATGCTCCTTGGTGGCAAATTTTCGGCAAGTACAGGGTTGACAAATCCGCTTATATTGTAGGGAAGGCCGCGTGCCCAAGCGCCTGCAACGCGGTCGGACGCGATCGGCTGCAGGCAGGTGCGGCAGCCCGGCTTCTGCGGAATCGTACTTCCTTTGGCTCAAGCATACGGGTTGCGGCAGCCGTCCTCCGCCAAAACGCCTTCAACTGACCAGCCACCATACCGGACACAGAGCAGCATCCATGAGATCTCGCATGCGGGCACCGCGCAAGGTCACCTGGGAACGGATTTATGCGACGGTCCGCAAGATTCCCCACGGCCGGGTGGTCACGTACGGACAGGTGGCCCGATTGACGGGACAGTGTACAGCTCGGATGGTGGGCTATGCCATGGCCGGCCTTGAAGCCGATACCGATGTACCTTGGCACCGGGTCATCAATGCCAAGGGTGAAATCAGTCCGCGGGCCGGCATGGGTGCGGAGCATCAGCGGCAGCGCCTGCTGGAGGAGGGAGTCCGTTTCAACGAACAGGGCCGCATCGATTTCGGCCGCTACGGACTCTTTCCCGTCTCTCGCAGTGATGCCGCCAGACAGCTTTGAGGTTCGCCTCTCGGCTTCCGCGCCCGTGTTTGTGCCTGCGGACACGGAATTCCCGCCCGCCCGCAACGGGATCGGAGTCCCGGCAGGAAGGGGCGCGGCCTTGGCCACCAACCCCGTGTGAATCGCCCCAACCAGTTTTAGTAGCATACGGGAGAACCACGGCCATCCAACACTTGGCTATTCGCCCCGCGCGAGGAAGTCTTCTCAAAGCAGTACCTCATGTACCACGGCATAGAAGTTATTGACTTCCACGTCCATTTCCCGTCGCAACTGCCTTGGTTCGGCGATATGGACGGATCCACCGAGCCACCTTCGGACGCGGATCTGGCCAAGCGACGGATGGTCCAGGAGATGTCGCGCCCCTACAGTGCGCAATGGCGGCGCATGTGGGACTTCCCGCCTCCGGAATCCGCCGCGGACCATCCGGGGGATGAGGCGCAGGCGGATCGCTGGCTGGAGGAATTGGAGACCCACGGCATCCGCGCGGTGGGCTTCGTCACCGGCGGTGGCAACGACAACCTGGCCCGGATCTGCGCCCTGCATCCGGACCGGTTCGTTGGCTTTGCCCACCACAATCCCTTCCGGCCCGATGCGGCGGCCGAGTTGCGGCGCGCGGTTGAGGAACTGGGCCTGCGGGGCTACAAGCTGTTGGCGCCCAGCATTGATCAGCCCATTGAGGACAAGACGATCTACCCCGTGTGGGAGGCGTGCCGCGATCTGGGGATGCCGGTGCTGATCCATTTCGGGATCCAGGGCGGTCCCGGAGGGATCGCCTACCACGAGAACATCAACCCCTTCAAGCTGCACGACATCGCCCGCGACTTTCCCGAGGTGACGTTCGTGATACCGCACTTCGGCTGTGCCTGGGAGCGCGAGACCCTGCAGCTGTGCTGGGCCTGCCCCAATGTGTGCGTGGACACGAGCGGCAGCCTGCAGTGGATCCGGTGGGTGCCCGGCGAGGTCACCATCAAGTACCTGTTCCGCAAGTTCTACGAGACCGTGGGGCCGGGGCGCATCCTGTTTGGATCCGACTCCAGCTGGTTCCCGCGCGGGTTTGCCCGGCGTTACCTGCAGGACCAGTTCCGCGATTGCGTCGACCTGGGCATGCCCGACGAGCACCTGCAACTGATCTTCGGTGCCAACGCGGCGCGGCTGCTGGGCATTGCGCTGCCCGGCGATGAACCGGAGGCGTGACGTTGCGGAGACGGAACAAGCGTCCCAATTTGATTTTGGTTTCAACAAAAGGAGAAACGGTTATGAAGACACCACGTCTTATGTGGATTTTGGGATGCCTGACCGTTGCCCTGCTGGGGTTGGTGGCCTGCGTTGCGCCGGGGATGCCGGACGCCGCGGAGCCCATGGCCGAGGCAGAGCCCGAGATGGTGGAAATCGAGTACTGGCAGTACAACTTCGAGGCCCGGGTCCTGGCAATGGACCGTCTCATTGAGATGTTCGAGGCGGAGAACCCCAACATCAAGGTGGTGCACAACTCCGACGTGCCCTACGCCGAGTACCGGGACAAGATCGCCGCCAGCGTGCCTGCCGGCGTGGGACCCGACGTGGCCACCCTGTTCTACGGTTGGCAGACGGTTTGGCTGGACGCGGACTACCTGGTGCCCCTGCCCGAGGACGCCTTCCCCACGGCCATGATTGACGACGAATTCAGTCCGCTGGTGCAGGCCAGTTTCGTGGACGGGACCCTGTACACGATCCCGACCGCCGTGCGCGCGCTGGCCATGTTCTACAACAAGGACCTGATGGCCAACGCGGGCCTGGATCCCGAATCGCCGCCCACGACCCTGGATGAACTGGCGTCCCAGGCGGCGGCCTGCACGGTGCGGGCGGACAACGGGGACTACGAGGTGCAGGGGTTCGTGGTGGATTTGGCGGCCCAGGACCACCACTGGTTCCGGGAAGTGCTTGTGCGCCAGTTCGGCGGCGAACCCTTCTCCGCGGACGGCCAGTCCGTGACCTGGAATTCCGAGGCCGGACAGCAGGCCTGGGACTACCTGCTGAAGTTCAAGACGGAACTGGAAACGGGTGACCGCGATCTGTTCGACGGCAGCACCCAGGCCTTCCTGGCAGGCAGGGCCTGCTTCCACATCGACGGGTCGTTCCGGCTGGGCACGATTGCGAACAATGCCCCCGACCTGAACTTCGGTGTGGTCGAACTGCCCTCCCACAACGGAGTGCAGAGCACCTTCGGCAGCTACTGGACCCACGGCATCACCCAGAAGGGCGCCAGTGACCCCGCGCGTCTGGATGCCGCCGTTAAGTTCCTCCAGTTCGTCACGTCGGACGAAGCCGGCTCGATCTGGGTGGACATGGTGGGCGAACTGCCCGCGCGTCTCAACGCCGGATCCGATCCCGAACTGCTGGCGGATCCGAAACTCGGTGCCTTCGCGGCGGGTCTGGCCTATGCCCAGGCAACCTTCTTCGTGAACGAGTCGGATCAGCGGCAGGCCCTGATTGACGCCTACGACATGGTCGTGCTGGGTGGGGAGGATCCGAACGCGGCGCTTGATATCGCGGCGGAGACCGTCCAGGACATCCTGGATGCCCATTACAGTCAGTAGCGGAATCGCTTCGCTTGGACGGCACAGGGACGGGACGCAGACCGTGTCCCGTCCCTCCCCGACCGGGAACGAGGAACCATGAGACTGACGCTGCGACAGCGGCAGGTGCTGTGGGCCTACGCGTTCCTCAGCGTTGCCCTGGTGTTCTTCGTCATCATTCGGTGGTATCCGGCCCTGCTGTCCTTCAACATTGCCTTTCGGGACTGGAACACCTTCAAGGGTGCCGGCCCCTGGGTGGGCCTGGATAACTACGCGGCCATCTGGGACGACCTGTGGAAACCCCGCAGCGATGTCCGGGCCGCGTTCACCAATACGATTGGCTATGTCCTCTACGGGGTGCCGGCCCAGATGGTGCTGGCCTTGGCCGTGGCCCTATTGCTGGACCGCATCCGGGTTCTCTCCACCCTGTTCCGGGTGGCCTACTTCGCTCCCTACGTAACATCGGCTGTGGCCGTGGCCTTCGTCTGGAACTGGCTGTACCTGCCCCAGACCGGCCTGTTGGCCCAGGTGTTCGATCTGCTGCGCATTCCGGAGCAGCCCTTCACAAAGAGTCCCGACCAGGCCCTGGCTTCGATTGCCGCGGTGGCAGTCTGGCAGACCCTGGGCTACTCGGTAATCATCTACCTGGCCGGCATCAAGCAGATCCCCGCCACGTACTACGAGGCGGCGCGCATCGACGGTGCCGCCGGGGTGCGCCTGTTCCGACACATCACGCTGCCCCTGCTCAACCCCGTCATCGTCTATCTCACCGTCCTCTCCACCATCTCGTTCCTGCGGCTCTTTGCCCTGGTGCAGAACATGAGCCCCCAGGGCACGGGGGGACCGCTGAAGAGCACGACCACCGTCGTGCTGGAGGTGTACCGGAAGGGGTTTTCGAGCTATGACATGGGCTATGCGGCCGCGCTCACCGTCGTCCTGTTCTTCGTGATCCTGTTGATCACGGTGGTACAGCTACGGTTCCTCACGCGGCGGTTCGAGTACTGAAGACGGGGAAGAGCCGTGGCCTGCATGTATTCCCGGGGTAGTGCCGGCCAAGGTTGGTGGGCAGGGATGTTGTCTGAGGCGGTTGCCGATGAATCTTCGGGTGTACGCCGTCTGCCGGGTGGTTGGATGATGTAACGACATGTCAACGCTGGCTTCATCGGGCGGCACCCTAGCCGCATCGGGTTCCGGACGGCTGGGCCGTTGGAGCATCCAGGGGGCAACCTACGCCCTTTTGTCGGTGGGCGCCCTGATGATGGTCACGCCCTTCCTATGGATGCTGATTACCAGTTTCAAGCCGGCCCCGGAACTGGTGGAGTTTGCGTGGTTGCCCAAATCGCCCACCTTGGCCAACTACGAACGCGTGCTGACCACCTCGAACTTCACGCGCTGGTACTTCAACAGCATTGTGGTGGCCCTGTTCTCCACAACCTGCGTTGTGCTCTTCGACTCGCTGGTGGGCTACACGCTGTGCAAGTTCGAGTTCCCCGGCAA
>JAAXGZ010000101.1 GCA_012271135.1 Caldilineales bacterium
CCTGCACTGCAGTTTGCGCAGTTTCCTACCGGTCCCACGCCTGCGGTTGGAGCCCTTCTGCTGCCGGGCCATCCTGCGCTGGTACCGCTTGATCTTCGCGTCCTCGACGGTCGTGTCGGGGATTGCGTGTATGGTTCCGGTGCTGTCCGTGGCCTGTCCCACGTTGCGGTCGACACCGACTGCACCCTCAGCCGCGGGCCGGCACACATCGGGATGGTCGACCGGCACCTCGAACACGATGTAGGCGTACCACTTCGGCTGCTTGCCCTCCGACTCCTGCCTGCAGCGGACGGTCAGCGGCTGGCCGTCGGCATACCGGTGGATGGAGCCCAGACGCGTCCAGCCCATCCTGGGAATGTACAGCCGCCCGTCCTCGATGCGTACGTGGGACGGGATGGTGAAGGCGGGCTTGGTGTAGTGCCTGGCCTTGTACCGGGGACGCCCGTGGTCCGAACGGTCCGGGTCGAAGAACGCGGCATAGGCGTCGCCCAGATACTTGCAGGTGTACCGGACGATTTCGTAGCTGTAGTCCTTCAGCCACTCGTGGCCGGGTGCGTTCCGCAACTACGTGAACCGCTGGCCCAGCGTGAAGAAGGTCGGACTGCCCGGACCCTCCCCCGGCTTGCTGGCCGCCTTCCATGTGCAGTAGTCCGTCTCGTGTCCGGCCAACACGTGGTTCCATGCAAACCGGCAGGCTCCCGCCAGTTGTTCAAGGTACTGTCCGTTCGCGGCCGTGCCGGGATACAGACGCACGCGCAGTGTCCGTATGATGGTCGGGGGCTCCTGCGTTGTGGACTGCGGGGTGCTGGCCAAGGTGTCGTCTTCACCGTGTCCGGTTGAGGGCCCGGTTCGCAGTCGGGTCCTCTCTCTTGCAGGAATTGCAGCACAAGAGTTCGGCTGTCAACTATTCGACATAAGCCCCTACAGTTTCGGTTGTTCCACGGCCTGCACGGGCGTGCGTCCGTGCAGGAAGTCAAAGTCGCATCCCTCATCGGCCTGGGTCACGTGGTTCAGAAACAGTTGGCCATATCCTCGGTCAAAATCCGGTTCGGGCACGGCCCAGCGCGCGCGACGACGGGTCAGGTCCGTCTCCGACACCTTTAGTTCCAGCCTGCGGCCCGATACGTCCAACTCAACAAGGTCTCCGTCCTCGACCAACGCCAAGGGACCGCCCACTGCGCTTTCCGGCGATACATGGAGGACGATCGTGCCGAAAGCGGTTCCGCTCATGCGGGCATCGGAAATGCGCACCATATCGCGCACACCTTGTTGCAGGAGCTTGCGGGGAATGGGCAGGTTGCCGATTTCCGGCATGCCCGGTCCTCCCACCGGACCGGAATTCTGCAAGACCAGAACGTCGTGTGGGCCAACGTCCAGATCGGGAGCGTGGATCCTCCGCTGCAAATCGTTGTAGTCGCGAAACACCAACGCGCGTCCTGTGTGCTGCATCAATGCGGGCGAAGCCGCCGAGTGCTTGATGACGGCGCCTGTCGGCGCCAGATTTCCCTTCAGAACCGCAAGCCCGCCTTCCGGTTGGAAAGGCTGTTCAAGCCATGTGGTCACGGCTCCGTCCGGATCCGGTGCACTGGCCACGTTCTCGCCCAGCGTACGGCCCGTGACCGTCAGGGCGTCTCCATGGAGCAAGGGCAGGAGTTGCCGCAGGATGACGGAAACCCCGCCGGCCTCGAACAGTTCTTCCATCTGGTAGTCGCCTGAGGGCCGCAGGCTGGCGAGCATCGGAGTTCGGCGGCTGATACTGTCAAACAGTTTCAGGTCCAATTCCAGGCCCATGCGACGGGCAATCGCGCACAGGTGCACCACGGCATTCGTGCTGCCGCCCAATGAACACAGCAACGTAATCGCGTTCTCGAAGGATGCGCGGGACAAAATGTCCGAGGGCCGAACCTCCGTTCGGGCCAACTCGACGATTCTGCGGCCGGCGGCCACCCCAAGGCGCAGGCGGCGACTGTCCACTGCAGGGGTGGCACCGTTGCCGGGCAGGGAAATGCCCAGCGCCTCGCACACACAGTTCATGGTCGATGCTGTCCCCATGACCATGCAATGACCCTGGCTGCGGACAATTCCGTCCTCCACGGCCGCGTAGTCTTCGGCGGAGAGGGTTCCCGCCTGGTACTCGGCAGTCAACCTTCGGCAATCGGAACAGGCTCCGAGTGTCTGGCCCTTAAAATGGCCGTTCAGCATCGGCCCTCCGGACAGAACGATGCTTGGCAGGTCCGCGCTCAAAGCACCCATGATGGCCGCGGGAATGGTCTTGTCACAATTTACCAGCAGCACAACGCCATCGAGGGGCTGGCTGCGGATCATCTCTTCCGTATCCATGGCGGCCAGGTTGCGCAGGAACATGGATGTCGGATTCAGAAAAATCTCGCCCAGCGAGATGGTCGGAAACTCGAGCGGAAGCCCTCCCGCTTGCAGAACACCGCGCCGGACCGCCTTGATCAGTTCCGGAAAGTTGCCATGGCAGTTGTTGAGTTCGCTCCAAGTGTTGCAAATGCCGATAACGGGACGGTCCACGTCCAGATCGTCGTACCCCATCGACTTAATGAAGGCACGGTGCAGAAAGCCGGAAACCCCGGTTTCCTGAAAGAAGGTTCTGCTCCTAAGCATGGCATCCACCCGGTTGTGCCGGCCCTGCTGGGTCTCCATTATTCCCTGTGCAGTCGGTTCCGTCCGCCGGATCCCGCGGTGTCAACCGCCCCCAGAGCCGAACCCCTGGCGCAGGCGGGACAGGATCGGCGGATGCAGGTCCGGGGCACTCTGTGTTCCGACAGGCAGCACCAGCCAAAGGGCCAGGTACAACAGCAATCCGCCGGTCGGCAGAATGAACAGTACCAACGCCAAAATCCTGATGGACAGGCAACTGGCACCGGTGTAGTCGGCAACGCCGGCACAGACACCGCCCAACATACGGCGCGTCGGATGCCGTTGCAACCTGTGTTTCGTGCGGGTTTCCGGTGGCATCGATGCGTATCCTGGCCTGCCGTCGTAGGTTGATTTTACCGTTGCGGCCATGTGCATGGCGTTCTGCCAGGGCGCGGCATGAACCCGTCAAGCCGACATCAGCAGGCATAATGGCAGTTGGTCGCTGCGGCTGACCTCTCTCCGCTCCTTGTCCCGCTGTTCTGCCCGTACCCGCTGATTCCCGACGTTGACCATCGGCGGTAGGATGCCGGACAGGCGGCCGCACACAAACGACCAAGACAGGCAACAAGGCAAGGCAACACACCGATGGCCTGGATCGGCAAATTAATGTTGGTGCTTTTCAGCATCGGGCTCGTGGCGGGCGGCTTTCTGGCATACGTGTACCGGTGGCTGCTAACCAAACCGGTGCCCGACATTGCCGGCAAGGCAAGCAGTCCGGGACTGGATGCCGAGGTGGTTGTTCGGCGCGACCATCACGGCATCCCGCACATCAAGGCATCCACCACGGCCGATCTGTTCCGGGCACAGGGATTTGTCCACGCCCAGGACCGGTTGTGGCAGATGGAGCAGCTGCGGCGCACGGCGCGCGGGTCCCTGTCCGCGGTGTTCGGCGAGGCGGCCTTCGATGCCGATCGCTACAGTCGCACGATTGGGTTCTGGCGGGCCGCGGAGCACGAGCTCAAGGTACTTGATCCCGAAATTCGCAAGGTCCTGGGCTGGTACGCCGAGGGAGTCAACCTCTACATGGCGGAGAGAGCCGGCCAACTGGCCGCCGAGTTCCGGCTTCTGCGCTATGAACCGGAGTCTTGGACCCCGTTGGACACGGTCGGTCTGGCCAAGGTCATCTACTGGTCCATGAGCGTGAATTGGGACAGCGAACTTCTGCGCTTCCTGATGCTGGAGCGATTTGGTCCGGAACAGGCCTTCGATGTGGAACATGCCAGCCCGATAGGCACTCCGCCCGTGCATCCGTCCCTGACCGCGAACGAACAAAGCCAAGTGGCCCGGACCGCGGACGCGCTGAGGGAGTCGTATCGGAGTGCTCAGGCATGGTTGCCCCATGGCGAAGGCAGGCAGGGAAGCAATGCCTGGGTCCTGCACGGCCGCCACACCGAGTCGGGTCGCGCCATCATGTGCAACGATCCGCACCTTCAAGTGGCGATTCCCTGCCCTCTGTACGAACAGCATCTGTCAGGACCCGGCATCAATGCAGCCGGTGCCATGTTTCCCGGTGCCCCGGGCATCGCATTCGGTCACAACGACGGCTTGGCTTGGAGCATCACCAACGCCGTCACCGACGTCCAGGACATGTACATCGAACGGGTGGACCCGAAGCGACCCGATTATTGCCTGGTCGGGAACGAGTGGCATCGCATGAAAACGTTCAGGGAAGAGATCCATGTCAAGGGGGAGGACCGACCCCGCATCATCGAAGTGCGTCAGTCCCGGCACGGACCGCTGGTGTCCGACCTGGTACCCGAACTGGACCGCGCCGATCTGGCACTGCAGTGGGCCGGCGCAGCGCCGGGACACACGTTGACGGCTATTTGGCGCCTGATGACGGCCCAAAATTGTCATGACGGGGCAGAGGCGCTGCAGTTGTGGCATTCCCCAACGCTCAACCTGACGCTGGCGGACACGCAGGGAGAAATGGTCTGCCTGCTGGTCGGCAGCCACCCCCGGCGCCGGCAGGGCATGGGATTGATTCCCTCTCCCGGATGGGATCCGGCCTACGATTGGGATGGCTTTGTGCCGGCCAAAGAACTGCCGGCCGATTGGAATCCGCCGTCTGGAATTCTGGTCAACGCCAACAACAGGACCACCGACCGTACGGATCTGCCGTGGTTCGGGTGCGAATTCGACCCCGGTTTCCGGGCCCGGCGCATCCACGACATGCTGGCCGACTTGAACGATGCCACCCTGGCCGACATGCGCCGCATGCAGGTGGACACACACAGCCTGTATGCGGAACAGCTGATCGCCGCAGTTGTGCGCCTCCAGCCGCACGAGGGCTTCGAGACACACGCGGTAAACACACTGGCCGCCTGGAACAGCCGCATGGATCCCGACAGCCAAGGCGCCGTCATTTTCCACTACCTGCTCGACGAGATCACGAATGGGCTGTTCGGTCCCCAACTTGGAGACTTGCTCGGCCGCTACCGCGGCCAGGTGACCGGAGCCCTGTTCGATTTCTCCGGCTTCAAGTGGGTAGCCGCCACTCGGACCCTAGACTTCGTCACATCGCAGGCGACTTCACCTCGATATGCAACCCCGGAAAACCCGAACAACACCAGCCGCCAGCAGTTCCTGGCGGCTGCCCTGACGCGGGCCGTGCGCCGGCTGCGCAGCGAAGTCGGGGAGTCCACGCGCCGATGGGCATGGGGCCGCGTGCACCAAATCCGTTTCAGCCACATCCTGGGCAGCGTGCGCATTCTCGGTCCCGTCGTCAACCGGGGTCCCTATCCCATTCCCGGTGACGGCACGTCGATTTTGCAGACCGCGACCCGGGCCGGCGATCCCACCGCCCTCGTGCAGGTGTCCCCTGCCTATAGGACGATCATGGAGATTGGAAACTGGGACGCCTGCCTGTCGGTCATCAACACCGGGCAGTCGGGCCACCCGGCATCCCGCCACTACGACGACCAGATGAACATCTGGCGAGCCGGCGAATATCATCCGATGCCTTTCAGCGAAGAGGCCGTGGAGGAGGCAACCGCCTTCATTATGAGGTTGCGCCCGGAATGACCATACCCACCCAACAGGCGATTGCATCTTGAGCATCATCGAACACGGCTTTGAACTGCTGGCGGACAACCCGCTGCCGGAACTCGGCTGCAATCTGAAATCGTACCGCCATGTCCGGACCGGAGCCCGCTTGGTGTCGGCAGTCGCGGACGACCCCAACAAAGTGTTCGGAGTCTCATTTCGGACTCCCGTCGGCGACTCGTCCGGCATCGCACATATCCTGGAACACTCGGTCCTGTGCGGGTCCGAACGATATCCGGTCAAAAAGCCGTTCCTGGAAATGCTGCGCAATTCCATGCACACCTTCCTCAATGCATTCACGGCCCTGGACAGAACGATGTATCCGGTGGCGAGCCTCAACCTGCGAAGCTTCCGCAATCTGGTGTCCGTCTATCTGGATGCGGTGTTCCGTCCGCTGCTGACGGAAGCCGCCTTCGAACAGGAAGGTTGGCACTTGGACCTGGAAGAGGTGGATGGTCGGCTACAGTACAGGGGAGTCGTCTACAACGAGATGAAAGGGGCCCAGGCCAATCCCCATTCGGTTTTGATGCGGGCTTCCACCAGCTCCCTGTTTGAAGATCATCCCTATGCTCACGACTCCGGCGGTGTTGCCCATGAGATCAGGGAACTGACCTACCCTCGCCTGAAGGACTTTCACGCGCGCCATTACCACCCCTCCAACGCCTGGCTGTTCTTCTATGGCGATGACGATCCTCAGTGGCGCCTGGAAACACTGGACACCTTCTTCCAAGAGTTCAGGTTCCGGGCCGACGACACAAGGGTGCCCCTTTACCCGCTGGCCGCCGCCCGGCGGACAGTTGAACTGCCCTTCTCCCCGATCGAGTCGGGACAGGAGACGGAGAAGGGCTTCATCACGGCCAACTGGCTGCTGCCCGAAATTGACGATCCCCTTGAACGATTTCTGGTTGGTATCACGTCCAGTTGTCTGCTGGGCAGCCAGTCGGCTCCCCTGTACAAGGCGCTCATCGACTCAGGCCTGGGGGAATCGGTTGTGGCCGGCGGGTTTATGTTCGACCTGCGCCAGCCCATGTTCACCGTGGGACTGGAAGGAGTCGAACCGGACCGGTTTGACCGCGTAACAGCCCTGATTGAGGAAACCCTGTCCAACTTGGCGGACACAGGCTTCGACGACGACCTGATCGAGGCGGTGTTCAACTCCAAGGACTTTGCCCACCGCGAGTTCGGCAATTCCTCCTTCCCCAAAGGCTTGGCCATCATGGCCGGGATGCTGTCCGGACAGATGCACGGAGACAAACGGCAGAGCGCGATGCTTGGGTTCCAGGACACGCTGAAGCAGGCCCGGGCCCGTATTGAGTCGGATCCGGACGTTCTCACCCGTCCGTTGCGGATCCACCTGCTCGACAACCCCCACCGGTCCACGGTTCGCCTGGTGCCCGATTCGGGTGTCCAGGACACCCAACGCCGGGCGGAACGTGAACGCCTGGACGAACTGGAGACGTGCCTTGACCCCTCCGAGCGGGAAGGCATCCGGGAGCGCAGCCTTTGGTTGAGGCAATACCAGGCGGAACCGGACTCGCCGGAAGCCCTCGCCAGCCTCCCGGTTCTGAGCCTGTCGGACATCGACAAGGAGACGCGGGAGTATCCGTGCGAAGAGCTTCCCCTTGACGGGGTTCGGTACCTTTCACATGACATTGCCACCAACGGCATCGTATACGTCTCGCTGCTGTTCGACCTGCACCACTTGCCTGTGGCGTTGTTGGACCACGTTGAGCTGTTTGCCGATGCACTGCGCCAGACCGGAGCCGGCGCACTGGACCACGTGGCTTTCAGCCGTCGGATTTCCGGCACGACCGGGGGCATCGGAGTCGCCACCGGCCTTCACAGCAAGGAACGCGGCGAAGAGGCGGCAGCCCATCTGGTCGTGGGCGGCAAGTGCTTGGTGCACCAGATGGAAGACATGGTGAATCTGTTGGAACAAATGCTGCGGTCGGCCCGGTTGGACAATCGGGACCGTATCCGGCAGTTGGCAACGCAGGCGCGCAGCCATGCCGAATCGTCGCTGCTCCCGTCCGGCCACTCGTTTGTTGGCTGCCGGTTGGCGGCCAACAACAGCGAAGCCGACTGGTTTGACGAAGTTACAGGCGGGATCGCAGCATTGCAGTCGATGCGNNCTGACAACTTCATCGCAGACTGGGATCGAACGTCCGCCGTGCTGGAGGAGATACGAACCCGATTGTTCACCGCCGATAACCTCTTGGTCAGCGTGACAGCACCGTCCGGCGATCAGAGTCGGCTCAGAGAACTGCTGCGGCCGATCCTGGAAAGGCTTCCGGACGCTTCGAGCCACTGCCAGCGGTGGCAGCGCATGCAGTTTCCCGAGGAGGAGGGCCTGGTGGTGCCGGCTCCGGTCCAATTCGTTGGACGGGCCTACGACTTGCGGCAAGCGGGGTACGAACACCATGGTTCGATGGCCGTGGCCGTCAGGTTGATCAACACCTCCTGGCTTTGGGCCAATGTGCGGGAACAGGGGGGCGCCTACGGATGTTCGGCCGGGTACAACCGCCACACCGGCCAGTTTTCCTGCGTCTCCTACCGGGATCCCAATGTCGCCGAAACCCTGGGTGTCTATGACGCGATACCGAGTTTCCTGGACGCCGCGGAACTGAGTGACCAAGACCTGATCCAACTGATTGTCGGCACGTTCGGATCGTTGGATCGGGACCTGCAGCCCAGAGCCCAAGGCCAGACGGCGTTGGCCAGGTTCCTTACGGGCAGCACGCGCGACATGCGGCAGCAACGCCGGGCGGAGATCTTGGAGACGCGTCCGGCGCATGTGCGCGCCTTCGCCGGATTCCTGCAGGAGGCGGGGGCAACTACCAACACTGTGGTCATGGGGTCGGCGGAAGCGTTGGACAAGGCCGAGACCAGCGGAACCGTGCGTTTCCGCGCGCGAACCGTTCTCTAGCGGCATCGGAGTGAAATATTGTGTCCGCCGCGTCCCCGCCCTGGTCGGGGTCTCCCCTAGTTGATCCCCAGCGCCCAGCCAGAGGTCGGAACTGGCCAAGCGCGGCGAAGGCCGAGGCCTGGATGGTGCGCCAAGCAGCGTGGGTTGCCGTCCGCGAACCGGAGGTGCAGGCCCTGGTTTCCGATTGGAACCCACATGGATCTCAACTCAATGACCTGCCTGCGGGACCATTGAGGGGGATGCTGGCCGGCATCAAGGACATTTTCCACGCAGACGGTCTCCCCACCCGAGGCGGCACATCCCTGCCTGTTGAGGTCCTGTCAGGGCCAACCGGCAGCGCTGTGAGACGGCTGGTTCGGGCCGGAGCCATGATTGCGGCCAAGACCGTCACGACCGAATTCGCCTACTTCGAACCGGGGCCCACAACGAATCCCTGGCACGCGTCCAGGACCCCCGGAGGCTCCAGCAGCGGCTCGGCCGCGGGTGTTGCCGCCGGTTTCTTCGATATTGCGCTCGGAACCCAAACGGTTGGTTCCGTGATCCGGCCGGCCTCCTTTTGCGGGATTCCCGGCTACAAGCCCACCCTAGGCACCATCCGTCGCGACGGACTGCTCGTATTTTCCCGGACCGTCGACCACGTAGGCTTGTTCAGCCGCACCTGGGAAGACATGCTGGCCGCGGCCGATGCCCTGTCGATTGTTGCGGCGCCTCCACCATCGTCAAAACCTCCGGTGCTGGGTCTGGTTACCGGTCCCTATGCGCAACAGGCATCGGGATACATGCGGGGCCAGGTATCCGCATGGTGCGAGCGCATGGAACAGGCGGGTTTCCAAGTTCGCGAAGTCGCGACCCTGCTGGACATCGAGCAACACAACAACGTGCACCGGGACCTGACCGCCCGCGATTTGGCGGATCGGCACCGGCAGCTGTTCGCCGACTTCTCGCACCTGTACCGGCCGCGCACAGCGGCCTTGATCGAGGACGGATTGCGCGTTGACAACCACCGTTACGCGGCCTGTCTGGCCAATAGGGCTGCAATCCAGGCGGAACTACGCGGTGCCATGGTGGCAGCGGGGGTGGACCTGCTGGTCAGCCCGGCGGCCCCGGACGTGGCGCCGGCCGGCCTCGCTTACACCGGTAATCCGGTCATGAACCTTCCCTGGACGCATGCCGGTGTTCCGGTAGTGACGTTTCCCATCGCCCTGGACGACCGGGTCCCTGGGATGCAACTGCCGGTCGGGGTGCAGGTGGCTGCCGGTTTCGGCCGGGACTCCGACCTGCTGCGCTGGTCAAGTACCCTGGCCGGGTTGTCCGAGCCCTGGCCTCCCAATGCATCGCGTCATGAAAGTTGACCTGCACCTGCACACCCACTTCAGCCCGGACTCCCTGGCCCCAATCCACAAGGTCATGGAACGAGCGCGGACACTCGGTTTCGACCGGATCGCAATCACCGACCACAACTGCATCCTGGGTGCTCAAATCGCGTGGGAACGGGATCCGGACTTCATCATTCCCGGGGAAGAGGTTCGTACGGATGTGGGTGAAGTGATCGCGTATTATGTCAAGGAAGAAGTTCCCAAGGGGCTGCCGTTGTTGAAGACGCTGAACCTGTTGGAAGAGCAGGGAGCCGTGATTTCAATCCCGCATCCTGTTGACAGGCTGCGCTCCTCGGCGTTGGGGCTGCAGCACACATTGGAAATCATTGAACGCGTGGATGCCGTCGAAGTTCTGAACTCCCGTTGCATGTTTCCCGGGGACAACCGTCGGGCCTTGGAACTGGCGCAGCGACACGGCAAGGCTGTTACGGCCGGGAGTGATGCCCACATGCCGATGGAAATCGGGCACTGCGGCATCCACCTGCCTGCCTTCGACAACCACGCCGAAGCATTCCGGGCGGTGCTGCAGAAGGCAGTTCCGTTTGGGGCCATCGGTCCTTGGTGGGCCCACTTCGGGTCCCGCTATGCCAAGATGCGAAAGCAACTGCTTCCGTACGATGCCGGCAACTCCAAACCCGTCGGACGCCGTTGACGGTTCAATAAGAACACGGACGCGGGACGAGCAAGCGTCAGGCGTGCGATTGCGCCGGAGTCCTTCCAATCAGATTGCGCAGGTAGACAAGGCCGATACCTGCCGCGGCCGTCAGCAGCCAAGCGAAGGCGGCGACCCAGGGAGGCATCACCAGCTGCAGTAAGGAATTCGCCTCTGCAAGCTGCGTGGTGGCCGGAGCCACCGCATTGGCGCCAACCCAGTGCATCAGCGGCCACAGCGATGCATATGACAGCCATGATCCCAGAGCTTCAATTGCGCCCAACGCGGTGATACCGGGCAACCCGACCAGGCCCAACAGCAGGCGCGCATAGGCGAACAAGGGCGGAATGACCAGAACTGTCAACAAAACTGCCAGCTTGAGAGGCCGGAACCGTTCAGGCACCGGATCCAGCGCCGCAACGCTGGAGAGCAGCCTTGCCTCCAGTCGTTTCGAGGGTCCTGGAAACTCCAGCCGATCCATGGCCGCAGATACCGCCCTCAACTCGACTTGCCGGGCCCGGCATGTTCTGCAGTTCGCCAAGTGCTCTTGCAGCCGGACTGCGTCCTCGCGCGTCAAACGACCTGCCAACTGGGAGGCCAGCAGCTCCTCAAACCGCGGATGGACAATTCGTACTTCCATGTCTCAAGGCAATCGGTACCGCCCAGCCAGCAGTTCCGAATTCACACTTGGCCGGATCCGGCCAACAGCAGATCCAAGGCGTCCAACGACGGCTGACGGTCGCGGCGCACGCCCATTTCCCGACGCAGAATGTCTGCCAGACGGCTGCGTCCCCGGCTGAGCCTGGACTTGACGTTCGACTCGGAGGTTCCGGTGACCTGCGCGATTTCGTGCACGCTCAGGTCGTTCCAGTAGAACAGGACCAACGTCTCCCGATAGGCTGGCGGCAGCATGGTGAGCCTGGTCATCATGGCCGACTGCCGATCCTGCTGCATGGCCTGATGTTCAGGATCCGGAGCATCGTCGGCAAGCCAATCAGCCTGTGCATCGGGATCCGGGGCTTGGGAGGTCGGACGGCGCTTCCGGGCCCTGAGGCGGTCAAGACAACAGTTACGCGTGACGGCGAAAATCCATGTGCCATAGGTTCCGCGCCGTTCGTCGAACCGGTCCAGCCGCTGCCAGGATTTTAAAAACGCGTCATGCACGGCATCCTCGGCATCTTCCTGGCTTCCAACCAGCGGCCATGCGTATCGCACCAGGGCTGCGTGGTAGGCCATAAACAGAGCACCGTAGGCATCTCCGTTGCCAATCCGGGCGGCGGCCAGCCAACGTGCCTGGAGCCTTGAGGTTTGTTCATCGGTGAACATGAGGACCGGTCGGATTCGTATGGAGGGTCTGTTCTATCTACGCCGCACGACGGCAACAGGTTGCAAACCCAAAGCGCTTTGGGTTTCGATGGCAAATCTGATTATATACTGCGCTCTGCGTTGCGGACGCGGCGACGGAAACCGAACCGTGTCGGGTTGCGCTAGCCAACCGTATTGAACCTGCCAATCGGAAGTGCCCGATGCACACCACCTATCCCTTAACGGCCATCGTCGGTCAGGACCGCATGAAACGGGCCCTGATTCTGAACGCCATCAATCCACAGATTGGCGGTGTCCTAATCCGGGGCGAACGCGGCACGGCCAAATCCACGGCCGCGCGTGGTTTGGCCGCGTTGCTGCCTCCCATCACGGCCGTGGCTGACTGTCCTTTCAGCTGCAATCCGGAGCGGCCCGACCAACTTTGCTTCCAGTGCCGTGAACTGACGAATGTGGCGTCAGCGCCCACGGTTGAAAAAACCACCGCCTTTGTGGACCTGCCCGTGAGTGCGACCGAAGATCGCGTGGTGGGTACCCTGGACATCGAGAAGGCCATCCAGGAAGGCCAAAAGCATTTCGAACCGGGGGTGCTGGCCGCTGCCAACCGGGGGATCCTGTACGTCGACGAAGTGAATTTGCTGGATGACCACGTGGTTGATCTGCTGTTGGATTCCGCGGCCATGGGGGTAAACACTGTGGAGCGCGAAGGAATCAGCGTGCAGCACCCCTCGCGTTTCGTCCTGATTGGTTCCATGAACCCTGAGGAGGGTGATCTGCGGCCCCAGTTGTTGGACCGGTTTGCCCATGCCGTGGACGTGACCGGCATCGAGGACGCCGAGGAACGGGTTGCCATCCTCCAGCGTCGGTTGGAGTACGACCTGGACCCGGACGGTTTCGTGTCCGAGTGGAGGGAAAGGGAAACGTGGCTTGGCGAACAGGTCATCGCTGCTCGCCGGGGCTACCACGAAGTGGAGTACACCGACCGGGACCTGTACACGATAGCTGCGCTGACCACCAACTTTGGCGTGGACGGACACAGGGCCGACATCGTTATCCTAAAGACGGCGTGCGCACAGGCGGCATTTGAGGGTCGACGGCAGATCACCACTCGCGACATCCACTACGCCGCCGAATTGGCGCTTCCGCACCGCATGAAGAAACAGCCCTTCATGGAGGCGGGACTACATCCGGACCATCTGCAGAAGAATTTGGAGGAGGCGGAAGCTCAGGCCCAACAGATGGTCGACAGTGACGAACAAGCGACCGAGGATGTCGATGGCACCCAATCCGCCGATGAAAAAAAAGTGAAACGGACGATGACTCGGGCGTAGTTGACGAACAGCAGGAAGGCGAAGGCAACTACCTTCAGCCCGATGACAGTCAACCCCAGAGTTCGTCGTCCGGAGACAAGGCCGGCACCCAGAAACGGGTGGAGGTCGGAGAGCAGTTCGACATGCAGAAGGTCACTTCGCCGCTGGACAAGGTGACCCGGGAGAAGGCAGGCAAGCGTTCGTATTCCCGTACCAACCGGAAACGAGGCCGGTACATACGGGCGGTTCCGGCCGGGGACCGCCCTGAGGATCTTGCGTTCGATGCCACACTGAGGGCGGCGGCGCCGCATCAGAAGCGCCGACGCGCGGCCGACATCGACAACAGTCTGGCACTCCAACTGAAGATGACCGACCTGCACCGCAAGATCCGGGTCCGACGCACCGGCAACCTCATTTTGTTCGTTGTGGATGCCAGCTGGTCAATGGCGGCCAGTGAACGCATGGAAGCCACCAAGGGCGCCATCTTCAGTTTGTTGGTGGACGCCTACCAACGGCGCGACCAGGTTGGGCTGGTGGTTTTCCAGCGCGATCGAGCGCGTGTTGTGCTGCCGCCAACGAGCAGCGTTGAATTGGCACAGAAGGCGCTGGTTGACCTGCCGGTGGGAGGCAAGACCCCCCTCAGCAGTGGCTTGTACGTGGCCTGGCGCGTTTTCGAAAACGTGCGCCGCCGCGAACCGGAGACCCAGCCCATGATGATTCTGCTGACGGACGGTGCCGGCAATGTCAGCATGACCGGGCAGCCGGCGCAGGAGGAGGCGTTGAAGATTGCGGAACTTTATGTCCACTCCGAAATCAAGTCCGTAGTGGTGAACATGGAGCATTCCGCCTTTGATCGGGGTCTGGCTCAGACCTTGGCGGACAGTCTGCACGCCCAGTGCTACAACCTGCCGGCGCTGAAGGCCGAGACCCTTCTGCAGACGGTGCAGGAAATCATGGACTAGCCGTCCCCCCAGCGGCTCGTTGCACAGGTGGTCTTCCGGAGGCCGGAGCGCGGACAATCCGAACGCACAGACAACCGGGGAGTGCTACGATTGCGCATTCCGCAAGATTGAGACGAGGTCATGCGTCATGGCTCTGACACAAGAACAGATCACCAGATACAAGCGCGACGGCTTCCTGAATGCCATCGACGTGGTCGGAAAACAGGAGGCGTCGCAGTACGCCACCGAGTTCGACCGAATTGAACAGCACGTTGGCCGTGAGCGGGCCCAGATTGAGCTCATCGACTATCACTTCGAGGAAGAATTCATTTGGCGGCTGGCCACCAACGAGATCATTCTCGACTGCATCGAAGGCCTGATTGGCCCCAACATCCTGTTGCTTGCCACGCACTTCTTCAACAAGTACGGCGAAGGCAGGTTGGGTGAGTCCTATGTTGCATGGCACCAGGACGTGACGTTCTGGGGCCTTGAACCGCCGCTGGCGGTTACTGCGTGGTACGCGGTCGACAACAGCGATGTCGAAAACGGTTGCATGCAGGTGATCCCGGGTTCCCACGATCTGGGTCTGCTTGAACACGGGCAGGCCGAACGGGAAGGCAATCTCCTAAGCATCAACCAGGAGGTATCGGTGTCGCCGGCCCAGGCCGCCACCGCAACGAACTTGGAGCTGCGGGCCGGCCAGATGTCGATCCACGACGGAACTCTCATCCACGGTTCCCTGCCGAACCACTCGACGCGGCGGCGCTGTGGCCTTACACTGCGATACGTTCCGACTTGGATCAAGCAGACGGAGGACAACTCGCACGGCAAAAGCTGGAGGGTCCTCCTGGTACGCGGCGAAGACACGTACCGGCATTTCGAAGAGGTCCCGACACCATTCGCATAGGATGCCATGCCACCCCTCGCACCGGGGAGGGCCGCCTACAAACAAGCCTTGGCTCCTGGCATGCGATGCCAGGAGTGCGTCTTCGGGTTGGCACGCGACCGTCACACGTTCCAGTAACCGGACCGCCGGCCGAATCGAGCATTTCGCATAGCAAAATCATTGAAGGATGTGCCCCCGGCGCGATCGATGCCTAGAGCCTCCGATAGCGCGGCTCAGCTTGGGTTGGCACCTAAAGAAAACCAGGGTGTCAGCCCCGCATGCTCATCGCGGCCTGTGGGCCCCGGTAGTGCACCATGATGATTTCCCCCAGGATGGCCACCGCAATCTCGGCCGGGGTCCTGCCACCGATGTCCAGTCCGATGGGCGCGTGTACCTTGCTGAACAAGGCACGGTCCAGGTTGTACTCCGACTCCAGGAGTTCCCACACCGCGCGTATCCGTCGCTTGCTTCCAATCATGCCGATGTAAGCCAGATCGTCCCCGATCAGTTCGGTCAGGCAATCAACATCGTGCTGGTGGCCTCTGGTGACCAGCACGATACTCGTGTGCCGATCAAGCTGCCCGGCGTTCCGCATTGATTGGAGGGTCGGCACCAACGGTGCAGCCCGAACTTGATCGGCGGTGGGGAACCGGGCTTGGTTGGCGTATTGCGGCCGATCGTCCAGCACAGTCACCTGGAATTCGCAGAGGTTGGCCATGCTGGCCAGCGGCACGGCTATGTGGCCGGCACCTACGATGATCAGGTGGGAAGGTGCGGCATGCACCTCAACGAACAGGTCACACTCTAACTCCTTGGTCCGGATGTGCAATGCCTTGCTGTCCCGACCGGAGATGATCTCCAACACCTGCCTTACGATCGCTCCGGACAACCGGAGTGGGCCCATCTGTGCGGTGCCATCGGTAGGATCGACAAGGCACTGGTCGCCAACCGACATCCCCGACGAGGTTTCTCCACGGGTCAACGTGACCACGGCGACCGACTTGCGTCCGCGCAATGCTCGATTCAGTTCCTGGAGCAGGGACAGATCCATGCCAATCAAGCCGTCGGCACCCGACGGGAACGGTGCAGGATTTCGAAATCGTGTTTTGGCCGGCACGCGGCGTCAGCCGCATCCCGGCTGCATGCCTTCCTGTTTGGTCTCAACCACGGTGGGCAGGCGCAGTTGCGCCCAACCGCGTCTGGTTTCGAAATCGTGCTGCCTGGCTTTGGTTTGTATGCGGTGCCAAGCAACTGTCCGAGGGCCGGGAACCGCCCAAGTCCACAACACGAATGCGGTCCCTTATCCGGCATCTGCCGACCCACAGCGTTCAATGAAAACATCCATGATCCCGCCACAGACACCAAGGCTGTCCATGGAAATATCTTCGGTCAAATCCACGCGCACGGTGCGAGGTTCCCCGTCCTTGATCACGTCCAAGGCGGCTCGGATTACGTCCGCCTCTCCGCACCCTCCTCCGACCGTGCCAACGTGGAGCCCGGCAGGATGAATCAGCATTTTCGCCCCCACTTCCCTGGGGACCGATCCCTTCACCATCGTGATGGTCGCCATGGCGACCGTGGTACCATCCTCAATCAACTGCTGGAGCTTCGGATACAAAGAACCTGTCATGCATCACCCGGTGTCTGACATCGCCTGAGCGCGGTAGGAATCATACTGTTCCGGCGTGTCCAGATCACGGAAGTCGTTAAGCGAATCCACATTTACGTACGCGACCGGCAGTTGCGGATCGCCCGTCACGGCCCGCAGCGTACTGGAGACCGGCAGTTCGCAGATGCGCGGCCACAGTGACGCCGGCAGGTAGATGGGATGCTGTCGTCGCATGCCGTGGCTGCAGAACACCGTCCGACCCGGATTGTTAGCCACAGTGCCGACCAAGGCCTGCACCGTGGCAATGGTCAAGCCCGGCTGGTCGCCGAGGGCAACCAAGCACCCGGGATGGGTATCCGTTCGCGACAGATGGCGGAGACCGCATTGGACCGAACTGAGCATTTCCCCGTTGTCCCAGTCCGGGTTGTAAACGGTTTCGACCAACAGGTCGGCCAGCGCAGCCGCGACTTGGGCGCCCGAGGCCCCCAACACACACACAACAGGGGTGCAGCCGGCAGCCAACAGCGTATCGACGACCGTAGTCAGGACAGTACCGGCTCCAAGGGGCAGCAACTGCTTCGGGCGCCCCATGCGGCGGGAAGCGCCCGCCGCCATGACCAGAACAGGCAAGGTGATTGCGGCGGTTGCCGACGAGATGGATGGTTGCATGGTGGAACAGGACGGCCCGCAGTCCAGTCGCTTCCCGGACCTACTTCCCGTTGCCGTCGGGATCCAGCATCCGGAATCCAAAACCGCGCACTGTTTCGATGAACTGGTTTCCGCCAGTGGCGTCCGCCAGCCGCGAACGGACCCGGCTGACCAGGCGATCCACGTTGCTGTCCGCCACGCCGTCGGTTTCCTCCGGCCACACGGCACTGGCAATCTCGTGCTTGCTCACCGCTTGGCCCATCCTGTCGTGCAGCAGACACAGCAGATCGAACTGTTTCAGACTTAGCGGAGGATTCAGGGGCACGCCGTTGATGAGCACATGACGACTGGCCTCGTGCAGTCGAAGTACCGGCGCGGTCTCGGACTTCTCCAGACTCAGGTTGGTCATCGTCGCCGCCGGATCCTCAAATCGGAACCGGGTATTGGCGAAGGTGACGACCACGCCATCCGTCAGGACCACCGATTCGTCCCGGGACAGTCGGTGCTGGTTGACCGAAATGCCATTCTTGCTGCCAATGTCGCGCACCAGGTATTGGCCGTCCAGGCGATCGATCATGGCGTGCTGGCGCGACGCGAACTTATCATCCAACACAATGTCGCAGTTGGGAGCCCGGCCAACAATGCTCGTGCCTTCGCCCAGAACCACCTCCTGGCCGCTGCTGGGGCCGTTCAGACAGACCAGCTTTCCGTGAACCTTGAAAGACATCCGTCCCTCCCACTGGGCAAGTGCCGGTTTGGGGCACTGTCACAACCGCGCTGTCCAGGCCGTCCACCCTATGCTAGACTGCCGGACGCTTGACTGGTCTTGCCTCCTGACCAACCCTTATTGTGTACGGATTGTTGTTGGCGGTCAACAGGGGGCATGGTGGCCGTGTCGGCGAGCCGCTCGAGGTTCGCCCGACAACGTCACGCGGCTGCTCTTGCACCCCTAGTAGTCAAGGGTACCCGTGCAGTCTTTCGTAGGCCAGCGCATCGGACGCTTCCACATCTCCCGCCAGATCGGGAGCGGTGGCGCCTCGACAGTCTACCAAGCCTATGACGCGGTCAACGCGCGCAGCGTCGCGTTGAAAGTCATGCTGCCCAGTTCCGACGAGACTGTGCAGCAGCGTTTTCGGCAGGAAATCCAGATAGCCAGCCGACTGTCCCACCCCAACATCGTTCAAACCTATCAGGTAGGCGAGTTTACGGAGTTCAACGCCGGCTACCTGGCAATGGAATTGGTCTACGGGGAGACACTGGAATCAATGGTTCGTCGGGTCGGCCAACTCAATTTTGCGGAGGTTTGCGTCCTCCTGGCCCCGATTGCACGGGCCTTGGACTACGCCCATCGGGAACAGCTGGTGCATCGGGATGTGAAACCCAGCAACATCCTGATGCGGCCGTCCACGCTGTACGACGAGCACCACATTCAGATTGCTTCGCTCGACTACCCGTTCGTGCCGTTGCTGACAGATTTCGGGATTGCCTCGGCCGTCGATACGCCGGAACTGACAGCCACCGGCCGGACCGTGGGTTCCCCGTCCTATATGTCGCCCGAACAGTGCTCCGGTGCCGTGCCGGTGGACCGCAGGGCGGACGTTTATGCCTTGGCGTCCGTACTGTACCGGTGCGTGGTTGGCAAAACGCTCTTCGGCGGCTCCACATCCGAAGTGCTGTACAGCCAGGTCAATGTCGAGTTCGATCCCGAAAACGTGGATCTGCAGCAGGTCACGCTGCCAGGGGAACTCCTCGAGCTGTTGACAAAGTGCCTGGCCAAGGACCCGCGGCATCGCGTTCAGACCGCAGCCGAGATGGCGGACCAGCTGACCGAGATCGGCGCGAGCACCGACATCGGCCCATTCGATCTGGCAGGGGACCGGGAAGATGCCGAGACTCAGACCATGCCGCACCTTGCCACGTCACCCCAGCTCAAGGTGGAACCAGGCGCCCAATCCCTTCTGCGGAGAGTTTGGTCACGAACCTCAGGGCCGCTGACGTCGCCTTGGAGTCCGGCGGTAGGGTTGGTGCTCGCGCTCGCCGTCATCGTCCTGGTGGTCACGGCAGTTCCGCTGGGCCGCGGACGCACAAACTCCACGGGCACTGCCCCGGCCGAAATGGAAACCCCCAACGCGCAGAGGGATACCGGAGGAACCACCGGGGACGATGGCACCAGGAACCAACGCGCGACGCCCCCCCTGCCGAAACCTCCGGCTGTGCCGATCCTGCCGCAGAACACCCCAACCGGAACCGCCGAGCCGATGGCTGTGGTCCAGGCCCAGGAGGGGATCAATGTTCGCTCCGGTCCCGGAATCGAATATCCGGTGGTGTCCAAGCAACGGTTCGACACAGTCCTAAGGCTGACAGGACACGATGCAACCAAGTCCTGGTGGGAAGTGGATCTGAGCCAGCTAACGGGACAGGCAGGTGCCAGAGGCTGGGTGTCCGGTTCGGTTGTCCAGACCCAGGATACGGATCTGCTGGAGCCGGTGAGTGTGGTATCCCCCGTGCCCGAACCGACCGCCACCGCCACACCGGTCCCCACGGCCACGGCAACCCATACCGCCACGCCGACTGCCACGGTTACCCCAACCCCGACCCCGCAGTCGTGGCGGGACACCTGCACCAACTTCCAATTGCATAAGGCCTTCCGGGAACTGTTTGAAAAGTTCGAGGCCCATCTGGAGTTTGGGTGCCCGTCCCAGGTCTCCAAGTCGTTGCCGAAAGTCAACATTCAGGAATTCACGTGGGGCGTGCTCCTCTATGCCGTCAACACCAACCGCGTGTACGTAGCCACCGTGCAGGACGAAGATGCGGACCGGAGACCGGATGTGGAAGGGGCGTCCGTCGCCTTCTTCAACTACCCCGCATGGGACTTTGTCTTTGTGTCCCCCCGGCAAATGTTGCCGCCCGACAGTGGCAGCGACCAGTCCGATGGGCAAGTCGAACCGGATGCGGATCAGTTCTTCGAACCGTTCCTGAACCTGATGTACGAACGGACGGGCAACCGGATCATCAGCTTGCGCGATCGCCTGGGTTCGGCGTTGGGACCGTCGCGTGTCATCGCCGGAACTCTGCAGGAGTTCGAACGAGGTTTCATGATTCTGCTCTTGGACGAGCAGGCAGGCGACGTCATCGTACAACTCTTGAAACTGAACCGCGAGACGTTCCAATGACGGCTGCACACTCATCATCACCGGTTCGCCGCGGCCTCAAACCCGGTGGAACGGCCCATCATTACCGATGGGAAGAAGGCACGTGATTGCAGTGGTACAACGCGTCAGTCGGGCGTGCGTATCGGTGGAAGCCGAAATAGTCGGTCGAATAGGCCGGGGGCTGCTGGTGTTGCTGGGCGTCGGTAACGGCGACACGGACGCCGACGTCGCCTACATCGTTGACAAGATTGTGGGGCTGCGAATCTTCGCTGATGAGGCGGGCCGGATGAACCTAAGTGTGGCCGAGGCAGATGGATCCGTATTGGCAATCAGCCAGTTCACGCTGTTGGGGGACACGCGCAAGGGGCGGCGGCCCAATTTCATGGCGGCCGCACCCCCGACCATGGCGGAAGCCCTGTACGATGCCGTAGTGGCGGGTCTGGCGGCGCGGGTGCCGACGGCCCAGGGACGCTTTGGAGCCATGATGGATGTGACCCTCGTGAACGATGGTCCGGTCACCATGGTGCTGTCCAGCCGCAGGGAGTTCAGCCCTGTGCCAGAATAGCCGCGGCGTTGCAGTACGCTGGCTTCTGTCAAGATTATCTCCTGTCGGCATCCCATGATTGATGATCCCGCCGAGATCGGCGCAATTCTACGGTCTGAAATCGAAGTGCTGGAAGCCTATCTGCTCAAGGGCGATGTCTTCAGGCAGGTACCGATCACCGGCCTGGGCAACCGTGCACACTTGATGTCGATCGCCGACTATCTCGAACACCGGGACATCTGGTGCTGCCTCGAAAGGCAGGGATTGGTGTCGGGGGAAGGCCCCCACGCTTCCCCGCCACTGGCCGAAGGCAACAGACTGCTGGAGATTTTCTCCTCCGAGACCGACACCCTGGCACGGCGGGAACTGGCTTCGCGCGTCCGGTCGTTGGCTTGGGCTATGGATGAGTGGAGCCGGGAAGGCGAACCCGCCCAGGCGCACTTTTCCACCGCGATGGGACATCGAGCTCGCGTTCAGCGACTGGTCGACTTCCGCGGCGGGCACGGTCACCAGACCAAAGTTGCGGACCTTGACCGGCGAATCGAATCCCACAGCATGCCAGGGCCGTTTTGCGGACCAGCAAAGGTCCGGGATGCCTTTCCCGCATCCGACTATTGGTTCCTGTATCGGCGCGTACGCCCCCAATGAACCCGGTTGCCGGCCTGCAGACGCGGATCGTATCGATGCCAAACTGGCCTCCGAAGGGGACGGCTCTCCGACACAGCCTGCCGTGCAGCACATGACCGAAGTTCGCACGACAAGGTTGGGAGGCGCGACCTCCGATTGGAGGCACTGGCAACCGAAAATCCTTCCCGTCTGGGCCGTGACCATCCTGGTGTTGGGATTGTCGACCGTGGCCCTCGCAGTGTTGGACAGCCAACTCGGCGCGCCCGAAGGTTCGTTGGGACTGTCCTGGTTCGGTGGCTCGTTGACTCTTGGCCTTGGTTTGTGCGGAACCGTGCTCGCGGTTGCTCGTTCCCGGCGCTATGTACGGTTTCTGCTGGCATTCACAACAACCGTCGTCGGGGTGTTGGCTGCCATGGGTTTCATCCTGCTGAGCGGACAGGACTCTTTGGCATCCTTTGATCCCTTTGCAACGCCCCTGCTCGGCGCATCCATCGCCGGTTGCGTCGCCCTATGCCTCAGTCTGGCCTGTTTCGTGCCTGCGGTGCGTCGCCTACTGACCCACTTCCTACCGATGCAACCTGACGACTTTGTACATGCCATCAGCGTTGCCTGGACAGTCCAGGTAATCGCTTGGGTCGTCCTCAGCTTCGTTCCGTTCAATCGGCCTTTACTGTACGTGTTGTACGAAACCGACATGGATTCGCTTGCGTCGTCGGAAACGGCTACCCTCGTGTCCTTGTGTTCAACCCTGGTCTGGAGCATCCCGGCTGCCCTGTTGGCCATTGGGTTTCCCCTCACGCGCAACCTGGGCTGTGCGCTCCGGCGACTGGGCTTGGCCCAGGTTCGATGGCGCGGTCTGGGCATTGGCGTGGCGATTGGAATCGGCTTGGCCGTGTTCATCATCTTGGCGGAACAGTGGATTGTCTCGCTGGTGGAGCAAACAGGCTTGCCCATGACTGAGACCGAACTGTTCGAGGAATTGGCCAGTCTCCCCACCAGCCTGATTGGAGCAATCCTATTGGGCCTCAGCGCCGGAACCAGCGAGGAGCTGTTGGTGCGGGGAGTGCTGCAGCCAAGGTTGGGAATCGTACTTGCCAATCTGGTGTTTGCGATGGCGCACGGCCTGCAATACGGTGCCGACGGTCTGCTTGTGGTATTCCTGCTGGGCCTCTTGTTCGGCATAGTCCGACTGCGTCTGGGCCTGGCTCCCGCCATCATGGCCCACGCCGTCTACGACATTGTGCTGGTGGTGGCCTACCAATGGTCAACCTGACCCCGGACGGCGCGGACCAATCGGTTCAACGGCTAGTCTTCCAGCGTGCTGGTATCCCCCAATGGTTGGCCCAGTGCCTGCGCCTTGAGCAGGCGGCGCATGATTTTGCCGCTGCGGGTCTTGGGCAAGGTTGCCGTGAAATGGATTTCCTGGGGCACGGCTATTGGTCCCACTTCCGCGCGGACATGCTGTTTGAGCCGGTCTGCCAGGTCGTCGGCGGGTTCAACCCCGTCGTTGAGGATGCAATGGGCACTGATCCGGTTGCCACGCAATTCGTCCGGCAACCCAATGACCGCCGCCTCTGCCACGACTTCGTGACTGACCAGTGCGCTTTCGATTTCGGCGGTGCCCAGGCGATAGCCGCTCACCTTGATCACGTCGTCCATGCGGCCAATCACCCAGATGTAACCGTCCGGGTCGCGGCGGGCACTGTCACCCGGAAAGTACCAGCCCTGTTCGCTGAACTCCGACCAGTATTGCTCGACGTATCGATCCGGATCGCCCCATACCGTGCGCAGCATGCCGGGCCACGGATGCTTGATGACCAGGGAACCTTCCTCGTTGTCAGCACACGAATTTCCGTCTTCGTCGACGACATCCGCGAGCACCCCGATGAACGGCAGCGTGGCGCTGCCGGGCTTGAGTGGCACTGCCGGAGTGGGTGTAATCATGAAACCGCCGGTCTCCGTCTGCCACCAAGTGTCGATAACAGGGCAGTTGCCCTTGCCGATGACGCGGTGATACCAGCGCCAGGCCTCCGGATTGATGGGCTCGCCCACCGTGCCCAGCAGTCTGAGCGTGTCCAGTTTGTGTCTGAGCGGCCATTCGTCGCCGAAGCGCATCAAACCCCGGATGGCGGTCGGTGCAGTGTATAAAATCGACACGCTGTACCGGTCCACGATTTCCCACCAACGATCCGGTTCGGGGTACCCGGGCGCGCCTTCGTAGACAACGCTGGTGGCACCCAGAATTAGGGGTCCGTACACAATGTAGCTGTGACCGGTAATCCAACCGGGGTCTGCAGCACACCACCAGACATCGTCGTCGCCCAGATCAAAGGCATAGCTGAGGGTAGTCGCGATCTGGACCTGGTAGCCCCCGTGGGTATGGAGCACGCCCTTGGGGCGGCCGGTCGTGCCGGACGTGTAGAGAATGAACAGCGGGTCCTCGGCCTGCATCACTTCGGTCGGACAATCCTCGGAGGCCACAGGCGATGCCATCAGTTCGTGCCACCAGTGGTCCCGGCCTGCCTCCATGCCAACGTTCTGCCCGGTACGCCGACACACCACCACCGACTGCACGATCGGGCATCGTTGCATGGCTGCGTCAGCGATGTCCTTCAGGTCCACGGTCTTCCCCCGCAACCACGCCCCGTCGCAGGTGACCAGAACCTTGCTTTGACAATCCTCAATGCGGCTGGCCAACGCCTGTTCACTGAACCCGCCGTACACCACGGAGTGGACGGCTCCCACCTTGGTGGTCGCAAGCATGGCGATGATCAATTCCATCACCCGGCCCATATAGATGGTGACCGTATCCCCCTTGGCCACACCCAGACTCTTGAGGACATTGGCGAACCGGTTGACGTCCGCCGCCAGTTCGGCGAACGTCCAGGTTTGAAATTCACCCTGTTCGGACTCCCAGATGAAGGCAACCTTGTCGCGGCGCTCGCCGGCTACATGGCGATCCAGCGCATTCAGGCAAATATTGGTCCGGCCGTCAGCAAACCACCTGTAGAACGGGGCTTCGGAGGCATCCAGGGTCTGCGAAAACGGTTCGAACCAGTCCAAAAGCTCCGTAGCCCGATCGCGCCAGAAACCTACGGGGTCCCGCAACGCGGCGCTCCGCTGTTCCAAGTAGTCCGGATGGGCCAGTCCGGCCACCAATGCAGGTACCGGATGATGGACTTCGGATGTGTCGTGGGTGAAATCCTGTTCGGTCATTGTCTCCTCCGCGATTGGGGCGATTCTTGGCCAGCGGACTTGCGCCGGCCGATGGCAATGTATAGGGCAGGCCGATCCGTCGGCTCTTCAGTCCCGGTCCTCCAGCGAAGCCTTGACAATTTCGGCCAGTTGTTCGGCATGATCCGCGACAGGGAGGCCCATGCTGCGGAACATGCTGATCTTGTCCGCCGCTGAAGTCCCGCCTCCTCCAGAGACGATGGCGCCGGCATGCCCCATCCGCTTCCCGGGAGGTGCCGACATCCCTGCGATGAACCCGAAGACCGGCAGATTGGGATGGTGGGTCTTGAGATATTCGGCCGCGGTCTGCTCGGCGGTTCCACCGATCTCGCCGATCATGACAACCCGTTCGGTGTCGGGATCCTCGGCAAACATTTTCAGCACATCGATGAAGTTTGTGCCTTGGATTGGATCGCCGCCGATTCCGACCACCGAACTTTGGCCCACCCCCAGCTGCGACAGGGCGTCGGCCACTTCGTACGTCAATGTGCCCGATCGGCTGACAATGCCTGTCGTCCCCGGACTGAACAGTTGATTGGGCATGATGCCCATCTTGGATTTTCCGGGTGAGATCACCCCGGGGCAATTTGCACCCAGAAGACGGCATCCCTTCATGCTGACATAGGCTCGCACCTTAATCATGTCGTGTACGGGGATGTGTTCGGTTATGCAACAGATCAACCCGATGCCGGCATCGGCCGCTTCCATGATCGCATCCGCTGCAAACCGGGCCGGTACGAATATGATGGAGGCGTCAACGGCCTGTTCAGCCACAGCCTCTGCCACGGAGTTCCACACGGGCAGGCCCAATACTTCCTGGCCACCCTTGCCCGGCGTCACCCCACCGATGACCCTGGAGCCGTATTCCAGCATCCGTTCAGCATGGAAGCTGCCCTGCCGGCCGGTAAAGCCCTGCACCAGGATGCGGGTGTCGGCATCTATCAGAATACTCATGCTGCACCCTCCCGGGCCAGTTCCACCACGCGCTTGGCCGCTTCCGAAAAGCGGGCAGCAAACTCAACGTCGTAGGGCTCAAGAATTCGGTGGGCCTCCGCCTCGTTGGTGCCCACCAGGCGCACGACAAAGGGAATCCGGGTCTCGATCTCGTCCATCGCCGCAGCCATGCCCTCAGCCACTTCGTCGCACCGGGTAATCCCACCGGCGACGTTGACCAGCAGAGCGCGCACGCCCGGGTCCCTGACCATGATGCGGACGGCCTGTGTGACCTGCTCCACCGACGAGCCGCCTCCCAGATCCAGAAAGTTGGCAGGATCACCACCGTAGTACTTGACCGCATCCATGGTTGCCATGGCAAGTCCGGCACCATTGGCCAGACAGGCCACATTGCCCCCCAGATACACGAAATTCAGGCCCGCGTTGAGGGCTTCGACTTCGGTCGGATGCTGGTCTTCGCTTCCCAGTTCGGACCCGAACTCCGGTTGGCGGTACAGGGCATTGTCATCCAGGGTCATCTTGCCGTCGAGCGCCACCAGTTGATCACTGTAGTTGATGATAAGAGGATTGATCTCCAGGAGGTCCGCGTCGTGCTTGATCAACGCGGTGTGCAACTTGGAGACCAATCGGTGGAACGCGGGCCAGAGGGCCACCGGCAACTCGATTTCGCGTGCCAAACGGGTGCACTGGTAGCTGCGGATGCCCATGAATGGATCCGCGTAAATTCTTCGGATCTTACCGGGACTGCGGGCTGCCACCTCCTCAATTTCCATGCCACCTTCCGAACTTGCCATCACCATGATCTGCTGACTGGTCCGGTCAATCAAGGCCGCCAAGTACAACTCCGCCTTGATGTGCGACGCCTGCTCCACCAGCACCCGTTGCACCTTGTGGCCCTTGATGTCCATCCCCAGGATGTGTGCCGCCGCATCCTCGGCCTCATCCGGATTCTCGGCAAGCCGAATGCCCCCGGCCTTGCCCCTGCCGCCGGTCAGCACCTGAGCCTTGACCGCCACCACCGAACCGCAGTCAATGGCGATTTGCCTTGCGCCGTCGGGTGTCATCGCCACGGCGCCCTGGGGCACTGGTATGCCTTCCCGTTCTAGCAACGACTTCGTCTGGTATTCGTGCAGGTTCATGCAACAGCCCTCCTCTTGAGGACGGGATTGGCAGCGGCCGGGTCACATCAGTCCAAAGGAAGCCGGCCGCGACCCGGCAGGCCGAGGATCGCGGCCGCTTCGGCCACCGTCGCTGGTTCCATGTTGAGCAACTGCAGAATGCGCACCGCCCTGGTCACCAGTTGTGCATTCGACTCTGCCAGGACGCCGCGCGCGTAGTAGAGGTTGTCCTCGAACCCAACCCGGACGTGGCCCCCCATGAGAGGTGCCACCGTGGTCATCTCCAACTGATTCCGCCCCACGCCCAACACCGACCAAATCGCATCCGGTGGAAGTTGGCGATGCATGAAGAGCAGGTTGTCGATGGTAGCGGGAATCCCCCACCGGATGCCCATACACAGCTGGTACCAGGGCGGTGCGGCCACCAATCCTTCGCGCACCAAGGCATTGGCCTGGTCGATGTGGCCCACGTCGAACACTTCCAACTCGGGCTTGATGTCAGCCTCCCCCATGCGCCGTGCCGCCTCCCGCGCCCAATCCGGCGTGTTGAGGAACGGTCTCTCACCCAGATTGAACGTCCCGGCGTCCAAGGAACAAATATCCGGGCACAACCCCAACACTTCCAGGCGGTGCGCGGTGTCCTGCCCTGCCAGGTTGTAGCCGCTTGTGGTGAGATTCACAAGCACCGGGCAGGCCGCCCGGATGCGATCCACGGTTTCACGGAACAGATCAAGAGCGGACGTTGCTTTCCCGGTGTCGGGTTCGCGGACGTGGACGTGCACGATGGCAGCCCCGGCAGCGTGTGCCTCAATCGCGCTGTTCGCAATTTCCTTGGGGGAGTAGGGAACTGCCGGATTCATCTCCTTGGTCGGCTGCGAACCGACTAGAGCAGCGGAAATGATGACCGGTGTCATTGCACTGAATTGCTGTGCCGGCTCGGGATGGGCGTGGGCGCGGTCACTGGGCAAGCACTCGACTGTGCCGTGGGTCAGGCAGTCTTGTTTTGAATCTTCTTCCAGCTATCGCGCAACGGAACGGTGCGCAACAGCACAGGCCTGTCCGGCGCGGCCGAGTCCGCCTTGAAGTATCCAATGCGCTCCAGTTGAATGGTGTCGGCACGGGCATCCTCGAGCGTTCCCGGTTCCACCTGGGCCCCCGTCACGATCCGGCGGGAATCCGGATTGAAATGGTCCATCACCTCGTCCGGGGAGGCCTGTCCGGCGTTGGGGTCCGCAAATAGGTGATCCAACAGGTGCACCTCCGCCGGAACGGCCGTGCGCGAGTCCACCCAGTGAATGGTGCCCCGCACCTTGCGCCCGTCCGGAGCAGTGCCGCCGCGCGAAGCGGGATCATGCGTACAGTGGATTTCGACCACCCGTCCATCGCTGTCGCGCACGACGCCGGTGCAGATCACCAGCCAGGCATAGCGCAACCGGACTTCGCGGCCTACGGCAAGACGGTGGAAACGGCGCGGCGGATCGTCCATGTAGTCCGCGCGCTCGACCCATACCTCTCGGCTAAAGGACACCATCCTGGTGCCCTGTGAAGAATCTTCGGGGTTGTTCACGGCCTCCAACAAGTCCGTTTCCCCTTCCGGATAGGTCGTTACCACCAGCTTTACAGGATCCAGAACCCCCATGCGGCGGCGCGCGGTCTGGTTCAGCTCCTCCCTGATGCAGTGTTCGAACTTCTGGATTTCGACCATCGTGTTGGCTCTGGCCACACCAACCTGTCGGCACAGGTTGCGGATGGCGACCGGCGGCACTCCCCGCCGCCGCAGGCCTGCCAGCGTACCCAGACGGGGATCGTCCCAGCCGTCCAGGAGGCCCTTCGCCATGATGCGGCGCAGGACCCGTTTATGCAGCACCGTGTGGGTGAGTTCCAACCGGGCGAATTCCAGTTGAATTGGCTTATACACTCCCAGGCGGTCCAGGAACCACTGATATAACGGGTTGTGGTCGGCAAACTCGAGGGTGCAAATGGAGTGCGTGACCCGCTCAATGGAATCACTCTGGCCGTGGGCCCAGTCGTACATCGGATAAATGCACCATTGGTCGCCGGTCTGGTGGTGCCTGGCATGGGCGATGCGATACAGAACCGGGTCCCGCAGGTTGATGTTGGGGGAAGCCATGTCGATCCGGGCCCTCAACACCTTGCTGCCGTCGGGATGCAGGCCGTCCTTCATTTCCCGCAGCAACCTAAGGTTTTCCTCCGGCGATCGGTCGCGGAAAGGACTGTTGCGGCCCGGTTCGGTCAAGGTGCCGCGCATCTCCCGTATCCGGTCGGCACTCAAATCGTCGACATAGGCGTGACCGCGGCGGACCAGTTCCTCGGCCCACTCGTACAGCTGTTCAAAATAGCCGGACGCAAACTTGACGGTGCCGTCCCACTGTACACCGAGCCAGCGGATGTCCGTCTGCATCGACTCGACGAATTCAGGGGTTTCGGTGAGTGGATTGGTGTCGTCGAACCGCAGGTTGAAGCGTCCGTTGTTTTCCCGCGCCAGGTCGCTGTTCAGGAATATTGACTTGGCATGCCCGATGTGGAGGAACCCGTTGGGTTCGGGCGGAAACCGGGTCGTGACCGGACCGTCGAGGTTGCCGCTGTCCAGGTCGGCCCTGATGCGCTGGCGAATGAAATCTTCCGGGCGTTCAACGAGCCCGGCTTCGTGCGGCATACCTTGATTCCTTGACGGCGACAGTCGGGATTGACCCCGGCACAAGGCGCGGATTCTAGCAAATGGACCGGGCTCGAGGTCCCGCCTAAAGGAAGAACCTTTCAATGACTGTGGCGGTAATGGGAGGCCAATGCGTCCCGCCCAAAGTCGTTGGCGGGATCCCGCCAAACGGAGTGGATGTGATTGGCGTCGTTCTGATAGTTGTCGAATTCAATGAGAAATCCAGGAGCCTGAATGCGGTAGTAGTGGGGTTCCCGACGGCGCGCGCTGCCGGACCAGGCAAAGTGCAGAGGTGCACCTGAGAGGTCACCAATCCGGGCTTGTTCCGCTTCGGCCACATCGTCCGCCAAACAGCTCAGATAATGTCCAATCAAAGCTTGCAGGCTGGAGGCCTGGTCCGGTTTGAGGCTGGCAAGGCTAACGCCGGCTCCGTGGCGTCGGATCAACAGCCTGTCGACATCCTCAGGACCTGCCCCGGTCGCCCGCATCCAGCCGTCGGTGTCGAAGGATGGCGGCAGTTCATAGGCCACCCGGGACACACTTCCCAGGAGGATGTCCTGCGGTGCGTAGGCCGAAAGCAGCGCATTCCGCCGCTGCGACCCGTCAAGCGACTCGAACAGGGCGCGGGCGCAGTCCTCGAGATCATGCAGCGGTCGCAGACTTGCGCCGCGGCGCAGCGCGCTTTCGGCGGGGTTGGACCCCAGGAACAAGGGATACGGAGAGAGTAGGCGTCCATTTGCCACGGCAAAGTGCAGGGACACATGATGGCCTTCGAACCGCCAACTCCACGGTTCGATCGCGTCGGGTCGTCCAAAGAGGGACAGGCAGTAGTTCTGGGGATCCCGCCCCGGAAGGGACCGGGTAAATCCCTCTTTGCCGTCCAGGATGGCTTCCATGGCCATGATCAACTGGACCGTGTTGTATCCGGTTGGGCTGAGCGAATCATGCAGTAGTTGCATCACGAGTTGGTGTTGCGGCCGGGCCATGTCCCTGAGAGCCAGGCCCTGCCTGGCAATCGGCGTGTAGTTCCAGAACGTTCGTTCCTGCTCGTCCGCAAAATCGAGGCACAGGTGACGCAGTTGCTCATCGTCCAGGGCATCCAGCAGCATGGAGAGCCGATGCCCCATGCGTTCGGCCGCGTCGCGCGCAACTTGGAGGCGAGAAGCGTCATCCATGATCAAGTCCAAGTGGTTTGCAAACAAATGAAGCCGCGTGCGCGGCTTCAAACGGGCGGCTGGGCGGCCAGGACTGGGGGACAGGGATTTGAACCCCGACTACATGATCCAGAGTCATGTGTTCTGCCGATTAAACTATCCCCCACCGCAGGTCCGGTAACCGACCTTGGAAATCCATTATAAGCGACGGTCCGCTGGAAATGGTTGTGCCGGCCGCGGTTGCGCGGGTCGGATGGTCCCCTCACCGGTCCCAGGGAACGGGGCGGTGCATGCCAGCGCGCCTGCCACGCCGACGGCAGTTAAGCTCCGGTGGCATGGCCTGCTGCTTCAAGCACCTGGGCCGCATGCCGTAGGCGAGTCACAACGTTGTCCTGCCCCAATGCCTCGGCAATGGGAAACAGGGGCAGAGATGCCTTGGTACCCGACAGGGCTGCACGCATGCAACCGAAGTACAGCCCCGGTTTGGTGTCGGCGCGGGCCGCTGCGGCGCGGATTGCGGTTTCCAGGGAGGCGGCGTTGAACACCGGCATGGTGGCAACCGTGTCCGCCGCGCTCTTCAGCAGCGAAACACTGGTGGCCCTGTCCTGTTTGCGGGCCAGCAGCATGTCCGGATCCGGATAGTCCAGTCCGGCCGAATCGGCAAACAACCACTCAAGCCAGGCAGGAGCTTCCGACAGCGTGCGAATCCGATCGACCAATTCCCCGACCACAATGGTCAGGCCGGGCATGGCGGAGAGTTGGGACGGGGTGCGTCCAAACGCCTTGGTGAGATACGGTTGCAGCATCGTCAGCACAGCTTCCCGTTCCATCTTGCGCAGATACAAGCCGTTCATCCAGGCAAGCTTGTCGTACGGCATCGTTGCCGGAGCCGCGGAAATGCTGCGCACATCGAACCGTCGGACCAGTTCGTCCCGGGCGAAGACTTCCTCGGACGCATCGGCGGTCCAGCCCAACAGGGCCAGGAAGTTGAACATTGCCTCGGGGAGATAACCGGCATCCCGGAATTCGTCAACGTGCACGGGCATGACGGCTCCATCAACGAGAGGCGGGCGGCGCTTGCTCATTTTGCCCTCACCGTTGGGATTGAGGATGACCGGCAGGTGCACAAAGACCGGCATGTTCCACTCAAACGCCTGATACAGCAGCCAATGGTAGGGAGCGGTGGGCAACCATTCCTGTCCGCGCAGCACATCGGTGATACCCATCAGGTGGTCATCCACAACCACAGCCAAGTGGTAGACGGCCATGCCGTCGCTCTTCAGGAGCACGGGGTCGTGCAGGGTGGCCGCGTCAACCGAGATACAGCCCCGGATCAGATCGTCGACTTGGATGGATCCGGAATCGGGCACGGCAAGGCGGATCGTGTGTTCGTGGCCGCGGTCCGCCATGGCCTGGGCCTGCCGCTTGGCCAAGCGGCGGCAATGGCCGTCATAGCCAGAAGGCCGGCCCGCATTTTGCTGTCGGCGGCGCAAATCTGCCAGCCGCTCCGGCGAGCAAAAACACCGGTAGGCGTGACCGGCCCCAATCAGATGCTCGGCATGGCTTCGATAGATCGCGCCGCGCTCGCTTTGGACATAGGGGCCATGGCCGCCGCCGACTTCCGGGCCTTCGTCCCAATCAAGTTCCAGCCACTTCAGCGCCGAAGTGATCGACTCAACACTTGCCGGATCGAATCGCTTGCTGTCCGTGTCCTCAATGCGCAGAATGAAGGTGCCTTGGTTGTGCCGCGCCCAAAGCCATGTGAACAGCGCGGTGCGCAACCCGCCTAGATGCAGCTGGCCCGTGGGGCTGGGCGCAAACCGCGTGCGAACACTTCGGGTCGCCTGGGCATCCCGTGCGTTGGGAGTGGAGATGTCACACCTCCTTGGGGGACTCGGTGCCGGTCCTGATCCGGTTGATCACATCCGCCATCGCTTGGGCGGTGGCATCGATGAACGGGACTCCTTCGGGTGTGACGCTGTTGCGGTCCAGATAGCCGCCGCGCCCGGTATGTTTCATGGCGCCCATGTCGATCCTGGTTGTCCGTCCGGCAGCGGTTAGCCGCCGCCAAAGGGACAGCCGCGGAATCAGCCATCGACTGGGCGAAAACAACAGACAAAACCGATAGGCCTGATCCGTAGTGCCAATGAATTCCCAGACGTGGCTGGCGCGATCGATGCCCGAGGCGGTGAAGAAGCAGGCCAGCATTAGGACGTAAACCGGCAATCGGTACTCGTCCGACAGGTGTTGAACTGCACCGGCGGCGATCTGGCCAGCCCCGCTGTAGGAAACGATCACCAAGGGTTTGGGTTGGGCGAGATCGTAGCCGTACTGTTGCAGATGATCGGTGATTACGTGGGCACAGCCGCGGTTGTATACCATGGCGTACCGGCTGTCGGCGGAAATCAGGATGTGCAGGATGTTGCGCAGATTGATAAGGTAACCGAGCGCCGAATTGTGCAGCCGTTTCCTCAGCTTATGGCGCAGGGCCCACCGCCACATGGGACTGAGTCTGCGGTGGGATACCAGCGGCAGGTTGTTGATCGAATACGCGAAGACATCGTCCAGCAGGACGGCATCGCTGCACAACTCCGCCAGCCGGTGCAGGATGCCCTGTTCCCGGCGGCTCATGGTCAGGGCCGAAACCCGGCCCACGCCTGACAGGAACAGTACGAAGGCGTCGCCATTGGGATTGGGTTGCCTAACCTTGTTGTCCGGTGGGATGCGATTGCGATGGATGTTGATCCTGCAGCCGGCTCGTATGTAGGGTCCCAGCGTCAGGATTGGGTAAATGGCAAATCCTAGAAACACCGCCAGCACGCACCCCCAAATCCAAAAGGCTGCGTCCAGGGGGACGTCGGCAATGGTGGGCATGTCCTCTCCCCTATCCACTGCTGTGGGCGAAGCGAGGATCCACTGCGGGCATCACGGAGTCTCCGGTGTCGGAGGAAGCAGCCTTGGGAATGAAGCGCTGTACCAGGAAAAACACCGCGAGTGCCAGAAGACAGGTCATGGCGTTCTGCCAGGCATCCAGCGCGTACCCGACATCGAGCACGCGCCACAGCAATCCCGCGGTCCAGATGTTGAGCAGCACCCCGAAGGTCCGCCCCAAATAGGGTAGGAGCCGATAAATGATCAGGATCCTGGGTAGGCCTGCCATGATAAACAGGGGTAGGAAACGGGAGAACTCGACGTGAACCCCGTAGGCCCTCGTTAGCAATGCGTAAACGAGGGCACTGGCACCCAGATAGGCGGCGGTGGTCAATGCCCCCGCCGCCAGTTGAAATCGGAACAGGCACCAACCGGTAAGTGTCCGCATGAACTGCTCTGCGCCCCGCACCAATACCTCTGCCAGCACCACGACTGCCAGCATCAGGAGGGCATACTCCAAGGGCGGCACCATGCTGCCAACCTCCGCCAATGAGTTGCGCCAAAGGAAAAAGGGACTGAACAACTCAAACATGATCCAGACGCCCGCAATATGCGGCGGCATCGGAGACTGCCGACCTGTGGCGGCCGTCGGCTACCGCCTCCTGCGACTCGGTTGATGACCCGATACAAACCCGCATCGGACCCGGCATTTTACTTGATTGCCGGGTTCTTCGCCTGCCTCACCACACTGTGGCCCGCACTTATGGGGGTTTCCTGGCTGATGGTATCGCTGCAGGTCATTGGTTTAACCGCTGTGTCTGCGACCGCGATTCTATCCGGCGGGGTTGGCCAGCAGGCAGCAGTAACTGTTTTGTGGCTGGTGGTACAGGCCGCGACCATCAGGGCAGCGGCCTGGATCGGGCCTGCTGCGGTTCTGAATGCAGTCCCCGGCGGCTTTGACCTGCGCGGGCTTTGGCTCCAACGGTTCCATGCCGGCCTTAAGCCGAATTTCGGTTTCGGGCCCGATAGCGAGGCGGTGGGCCTGCTGCTCAACTCGCTTCTCCTCACTCTTGGCAGCTTGTTGACCGGAGGCCTGACCGGTTCCTTTGTGATGGTTGAGCAGACCAATCGGGCCGCCCTCGCGTGGGCTGTCTTCAGCGCGGACGTTGCCGGACCGCAAGCCGGCGCCGCGCTTTCCTTTGCCGTTGCCAACCTACGTTCCGGTCCCGCCCTTCTCCTGTTGGGTTCAATGGTGGCGCATCCGGTGTTTGCCCGAGTTGCATGGAAACGCGGCCGTCAGCCTGCAGATGACGTGCCCGCCCGCAAGCCGTTGCTGGGGGCAAGTGGTTTGGCCATGGTCGGTGGGTTGATTCTGTGGTTGTTGGCGGGAACATGAGGCCGTCCTCCAATCACGGCTCTGACGGTTGTTTGTTTCCGCATTCGAAACGGATGTCGGACCCGAATCGCTATGATGGGCTGCAGGAGCTGTCGGGAGTGCCACCGGTCTGGTCTGTGTCCATGGTTGGCAGCTTGCTGGATTCGAACACGCGTCTGGCCAGCGGATGAAATTGAAATCCATTCTGCTCCAAGGTTTCAAGACCTTCGGGCGCAAGACGGAAATCCGGCTGTCAACCGGGATCACGGTGTTAGTCGGTCCCAACGGCAGCGGCAAGAGCAATGTCGTGGACGGGTTGGCCTGGGTTCTGGGGGAACAGGCCCCCACAGCTCTGCGCATCAAGCGTGCCGCGGACCTGATCCACCGCTCTCTCAACGGCGCGCCGTCGCGCAATCTGGCGGAGGTGGAAATCCGCGTCGACGAGGCGGCCGACATTCTGCCGACCGACGCCTCGGAGCTCACGGTGCGACGGACGGGATACCGGGACGGTGACAGCGAATACCAACTGAACGGACAACGGGTCCTGTTGCGGCAGATCCGGGAACTGCTGGCACCCTACGGATTGTCGCAGCGCACCTTCAGCCTGATTAGGCAGGGTCATGCGGATACACTGCTCGACGCGGATCCGTTGCGCAGGCGCCAGGCCATTGAGGAAGCGGCCGGGGTCTACGGCATCAAGCTGCGCAAGCAAGCGTCCGAACGCAGGCTGGCGAGTGTGCGGGCGCGCCTCGCCCCAGTGCGCAGGGAAGCGAGGGACCTCGAAGTTTCGATCGAACACCTGGCGCGCCAAGCACGCACCGTGACCCGACGCAACGCGTTGGCGGAACAGATGGCGGCAAGCCTCGACGACTGGTACTGCGCGATGGCCATGCAGAGGGATCGGAAAGTCGAATCCCTGAGGCAGGCAGTCGATGGGACCGCACAACAGGTACGGTCCCTGGAGGCGGGGCTGGAAGACAACCACCAACGATCCAGGCGGCTACAGGACGACCATCGGAGCGCAGCCGCAGAACTTGCCCTCCAGCAAAGGAAGGTGCAGGAAGCACAGGCCGCACAGGCCGAAGTCCTGAAGCTTGACGCAATTCTCAGGGAACGCCTAGCCCAGCTGGAAGGGTTGCGCCGGGATCGCGAACGTCGACAAAAGGCACTCGTCGACGAGGTTGCCAAGGCCGGATTGGAGACGAAACGCGCGGAAACGGAACTGGCCGAACTGAAGGCAGTCCAAACCCGACAGGAAGAAAAAGTGAAGGAATTGCAGACTGTACACGACCGTCATCGGGCAACCCAACAGAACCTGCACCGGGAACTGGAAACTGTACACCAAACCCTTGGGGAACTGGATCGTACGGCGCGGCGCCATGCCGAACGGCACCTGAAAGCGGACCTTGACAGGCAGCGACTGGAGGATCGACTGGAGGCCAATCGGAAAGCTTTGGAGGAAGTGGGTGCAGCGGGAAAGGCAACGACCGAGGCCCTGGCCGGCGAACGCACACAGGGCGAGGCAGTCGAGATGGAACTGATCGAGTTACGGGAGCGACTTGAACGGGCGGAATTCAACGAGTTGGACCTCCGCAGCACGTCCGCGGCGGCATTGGCCCTGCAACAGGACTTGGAGCATCGGCAGATTGAAGCCCGGGTCCGCCGACAACTGCGCGCCGAGTATCTGGACGCACGCATTGGGGATTTCAACCTGTCACAGGCACAGGCCAATTCCCTCGACACCATGGGTCTGCTCGGCGCCCTTCTGGATGTACAGCCCGCATGGAGAACAGCCGTGGCCGCGTGTCTGGGGGGCTGGGCGCAGTGTCTCGTGGTACGACACTGGCACGGTGCCTTGCAGCTTTTGCCACCGAACACTGATGGCCACCTAGGTATCATGGTCGCGGCAATCGACCGCGTGCCGGCGTCCTGGCCAGTTCCCAACAGGCGTGAGGGAGCCGGCGTGGCAAGCGAACTGGTGCATTGCAGCAACGAGTTGCGGCCCGTGGTGCGGGCGCTGCTTGGACACTGTTGGGTGGTCGAGAACCTCGAGGCCGCCAATCGCCTGTGGGAGGAACTCAAACCCGGCCAGGCATGGCAGATTGCCACGAGGGACGGATGCTTGTTCAGGGCTCCAGGTGTGGTCGGCACCCCTGCACCGGAGGAGGAAACGGCGGATCGTCTCCTGTCCATGGTGCACGAGGACGAGGCGGACCGGGAGGCGGAAGCCCAGATCGAACTCCGGTTGTCCGAAGCGCGCGCGCGGACGGATCAGGCGCGCCGCGAGGTGGATGAAGCTGCACAGCACGCAGCCGACATGCAGCATGTGCTGGAGACTGCAGAAGCCGCCAAGGAACATACCAGACGGCGTATCCGCGACCTGACAGCCCAGCTACGCGGCCTGCAGGCCAAACAGAAAGCGACGGAGCAGGAGTCGGGCCAATTGCGGCAGGCCGTTGACGATCTCAACCAACGGATGCGGACGCATCAGGACGGCGAGCGCGAGTTGCAGGGCCGGCGGTCAGCACTGGAGACCAGGCTGGCACGGTTGCGAACGGACTCTGATCAAGCGGATGCACACGATGCGTCTTCCAAGTTGACTGAAGCCCGCCAGAACCTCCACGAGACGGAAATCGCCGTCCAGAAGGTTGCAGAGCAGGTACGGCGGGCGACGGCCGCGGAAGACGCCGCGCAGGGGGAGTCGGGTCGCGTGGTGGCAAGCCTGGAATCACTTCAAGTCCAAACTGCGCAACTGGAGCAGGAAGTTCGGATTCTGGCAGACCAGCAGGCGGATCGGTCCGACCTCCTTGCCAGCGAGACGGCACGTCTTGAACAGCTGGGGAACGCCACCCGAATCTTCCTGGATCAGCAAAGGGAATTGGATGAGGAGCGGCAGCGCCTGAACACGGATCTGAACGCGTTGCAAACCCGCCTGGCGCGACTTGAGATGGAACTGGACATGGCCGGAACCGAACAGGCTGCGCTGCCGGCAATGTTGGCAGACGACCTGGCACTGGTGCGAGGCGAGGCGCTGCCCGAGGCGGACGAGCTCCAGGCCCGGGAGCGGTTGGCGCGATGCCGGGCCTCGGTTGCAGCCGGAACCTGGCAGCCGCGGGAGGACCTTCCGCAACGCAAGGGCCTGCGACAGCGCGTTCTCCGGTGCGGAACTGTCGACCAGGACATCTACCTCGCGTTCAAGCAGCAGCAGGCGCGCCTCGACCTGTTGGCCGAACAGCTGGCGGATTTGGAGGAATCGGAGAACAGGCTGCTGGCGATTGCCGAAGGCATTGACGAGGACCTTGAAACCAAGACCCTGGCCGCCTTCGATCGGATCAATCAGGGCTTCAAAGCCTATTTCGGGCGACTGTTCGGCGGCGGCAGGGCTTGGCTGGAGTTTGCCGAACCACTACCCGATATTGTGCCCGGCGTTCACTTGTTTGTGCAGCTGCCGGGTAGGCCGGTACAACCGACGTTCGCCTTGTCGGGAGGGGAAAAGGCACTGACGGCCATGGCGCTGACGTGTGCCATTCTCAGCTATCACCAGCCTCCATTTTGCGTGCTGGACGAGGTGGATGCCTCCTTGGACGAAGCCAACATCGACCGCGTGGGCGAGGTCCTGCGAGAGCTGGCGGTCGTCACCCAGTTCCTAGTGATCACCCACAACCAAAAAATGTTGCAATACGCAGATGCCGTCTACGGCGTGACACTTGCCGTGGACGGTACTAGTCAGACTCTCAGCATGCGGATGGATCGCACCGAAACCTTGACGGGAGAACTCTGAACCAGGTCGGCTCACGTCGCCGGCGCATTTTTCAGGCCCGATCCGCTGAGGATGCCCACCACAGTGGCTCCGGGGTCGAAGGCGGAGGCGTGGTCGGCATAGGCAGCACACGTCGTCGCACTCGTGTTCTCGACGAATATGCCGCGGCTCGCCATCTTGGCCCGCGCCTCAAGGACTTCGCGGTCGTTGACCACCTTGACGGTTCCGTGGGACTGATACACCGCCTGCAGGACACTGTTGCCACGGGCCGGGTTGATGATGGAAATCCCGTCCGCGACTGAACTGAAAGGAGCCCGCTGTGCCGGCTTGACACTGACCGCATCGGCTTCGAAAGCCCGGGCAATCGGATCGAAGTTGGCGACTTGGACGACCATGAGGCGGGGCAGCCGATCTGCCAGGCCCGACTCGACCAGGAGTTCGAACCCCCGCCACGCTCCCAGCAGCAGGCCGCCATTGCCGACCGGGCCTATCAGCCAGTCCGGTACATCGCCGTCCAGTTGTTCCCAAATTTCGAAGGCGACGGTCATCTGCCCCAGGAGGAAGCAGGGATGCAAGGCGTGGGAGGCATAGCCCGTTTCCTGGTCCTGATCGGCCGCCGCCGCCGCGCCCGCGAAGTGCCGGGGACCCTCGACCTCGATCAACTCGGCGCCGTAGGTTGCAATTTGACTGCGTTTGGGCGCCGGAGCATCGGCCGGCACGAATATGCGGGACTGGAGTCGGGCGCGGGCGGCATAGCAGGCCAGGCTGGCACCGGCGTTGCCACTCGAATCATCCATGACCGTTCGGAAACCGTGATGCCTGAACCAGTTGACCATCACGCTGACGCCGCGATCCTTGTAACTGCCCGTGGGCATGTGAGAGTCCATCTTCCACAGTACCCGATGGCCCTGCCGCTCCTCATCCAGCAATGGGGTCCAGCCTTCGCCCAGCGTGATAAATTCCTCGATGGGCAGCAGCGCCGACAACCAAGGCCAGTAGCGCCACTGGCCGGGCAGCGCCTCGTCGATCAGGTCCCGCGACAGGTGTGTGAGGTCCGTGAACTCCAAGGGTCCGCCAGTAGACGGGCAGGTCAACGGAAACGAATCGGCGGAGGTGTGAAAGCCACTCGAGGGACAATGGACATACACGGCAACTTTCCCTCATGGGACGCGGACCGCTAGGACATCCGCAGAGACATGCGCAACCCGGCACGGGCGGCCGACGGCGCCTCCAGACAGACGGGTTTGCGGGGCAGCACAGACCTTGCCGGTATGCCGCGGATTATACTTGAGCAGTTGAAGGCCCACCCGACGGCCTGCCGGAGCAATGCCGGCCGGGCTCCACCATTTCCTAGAGGGAGGAACAAACCCTGTCTCCACTGTTTGGCAAAGCGCGCAATGAGGACCGGGACGGACTCAACGCCAGCCTGGCCAAGACCCGCCAGGGCTGGCTGAGCAGGATCAGGACCGCCTTCCGCACCGATACCATCGCGGACGACACTTGGGAGGAAATCGAAGAATACCTGGTGATGGGCGACGCCGGCCTGCACGTGGCGGAGGGATTGATTGCCGACACGCGGGACATCCTGGCGCAGGAACGGGATGTGTCCGCGGAGATTGCATACCGCGTCCTGCAGCGCCAGATTCAAACCAGGATGACTTCCACCGAACCGTTTGAACTGGAGCGTCCGCGCCTGCTCACGGTGGCTTTCGTGATTGGCGTCAACGGGGCCGGCAAGACCACCACCATCGGCAAGCTGGCCAACTACTACCGCAACCAGGACAAGCGGGTGGTGGTGGCCGCCGCGGATACCTACCGGGCCGCCGCGATCGACCAGTTGAGGATCTGGTGCCAAAGGGCAGGCGTGGATTTGATCGCGCAGCAGCAGGGATCGGATCCTGGGGCTGTGGTCTACGATGCCATCAGGGCGAGCCAGGAGAGTCGAAAGGCGGACATGGTCCTGGTGGACACCGCAGGCCGGCTGCACACACGCCAAAACCTCATGCGAGAACTGCAGAAGATGCGCAAGGTGGCCAACCGGCAAGTCCACGGCGCGCCCCACGAAGTCCTCCTGGTACTGGATGCCACCGCTGGTCAGAACGCGTTGGAGCAGGCTCGCCAGTTTACGGCCGCGGCCGGTGTAACAGGTATCGTGGTGACCAAGTTGGACGGATCCAGCAAGGGGGGAGCGGTCATCGGCATCAGGGATACGCTCGGCGTCCCGGTAAGGTTTGCCGGGGTGGGCGAGGGGCTCGGCGATTTGTTACGATTTGATCCCGCGGCATTTGCAGCCGGTCTGTTCGAACAGGTCTGATCGCTGCCCCCACTTTCGGACATCGTCTCTATGAGCCAGACAGCAGCCAGCGCCCAGGCCCTGCAAGCGCGCATCGATGTGATCAGGGGGCGGCTTTGACCTGCCCGGCAAGCAGGCGCGCATCGACGAACTGGAACAGGAAGCCGCGTTGCCGGGATTCTGGAACGACCAAGCCAAGGCAAGGGTCAAGTCGCGGGAACTGGACAGCCTGCGCAAGACGGTCGAAGGTTGGGACAGCCTGAGCCAACAGGTGACCGAAGTGATCGAACTGGCCGAGTTGGCCGAGGACGATCCCGAGTTGCTGGCGGAACTTGACGAGGAACTGGCCAACGCAGGCAACACCTTCGAACACCAGGAATTTCTGCTGTCGCTGGGAGGCCAATACGATGCCGGTGATGCCCTGGTCTCCATCCACGCCGGCGCGGGCGGCACGGAAGCCCAGGATTGGGCCGACATGCTGATGCGCATGTACCTCCGCTGGTGCGACCGCCGCGCCTTCAACCACGCGATTGTGGATAGGACGGACGGGGAAGCGGCCGGGGTCAAGAGTGTGACCTTGGAGGTCAAGGGCGATTATGCCTACGGCTACCTGCAAGCCGAACGCGGCACCCACCGTCTCGTGCGCATCAGTCCGTTTGACGCCGGGAACCGCAGGCACACCAGCTTCGCCAAGGTGGAGGTCATCCCATCCCTCGACACCGACATCGAGATTGACATCAAACCGACCGACCTCCTCATCGATACGTTCCGCAGCAGCGGTGCCGGAGGCCAGCACATGCAGAAGAACGACACGGCCTGCCGCATCACGCACAAACCCACCGGCATCGTCGTGTCCTGCCAGAACGAAAGGAGCCTGACCCAAAACAAGGAACAGGCACTCAAGGTGCTGCGGGGCAAACTGCACGCCATGGAACAAGAGAAGATTGATCGGGAACGGGCCAGGCTCAAGGGCGAAAACGTCCAAGCCGATTTCGGCACCCAGATTCGCAATTATGTCCTCCATCCATACAACTTGGTCAAGGACCTTCGCACCCAAGTGGAGACCGGCAACACCGGAGCGGTGCTGGATGGGGATCTGGACAGGTTCATGGAAGAGTGGCTCAAACACCAGATAGGGCTATAATCCGCGTTCCGGCGGAGGCCTGCGATGCTGTCCGGTGGAAGTCGCGGAGAGGTCGCATAGTCTGGTTGAGTGCGCGCGTCTCGAAAACGCGTAGGGTCCTGCCCTCGAGGGTTCAAATCCCTCCCTCTCCGCTCCCTTTTGCCACTTGGACGAGACGCGCGGCGCCCGTTTTTCTGTGCTGATGCCGGCCGTGACCATGTGGAAGTACCGGACGGGCCTGCTGCGCGACCCTGATGTCAGAGAGGAAGTCCTCCGTTTCCTGCGCTTCGCGCTCGTTGGCGGCTTGGGCACGATTACCGATGTGGGTATTCTGAATCTCCTTCACAAGGTGGCGGGCCTTCCTCTATTCTGGGCGAATGCCGTCGGGTTTTACTGTGCTGTAGCCCAGAACTTCATGCTGCACCGGAGATTCACCTTCCCCAACCAGAAGCGGGATGCCGCCGCCCGCCAGTTGGGCATGTTCACGGCCATCAGCATGATTGGTCTAGGGCTAAGCCAACTGGTCCTGCTCGGCCTTCACCGGTTGACCCTGGACTACTGGGTCGCCCTGCTGGGGGACCCGGGTACGGGTTACGACATCAGCTACAACGCTGCCAAGCTGATCAGCATTGCCGTGGTGTTGATTTGGAACTTTACTGGCAATCGGCTGTGGACGTTTGCCACACCCGCTGCAGCCAGGGACAGTGCGCCCCATGCACATCCTGATTGACTACACCCCTGCCGTGCGCCAACAGGCAGGGATTGGTCGCCTCACACGCGGCCTGGTCGAACACTTGCCCTGGGCCGAACCAGAGCATCGCATATGGCTCTGGTCCAACGGTCGTCCGCGGCCGGATCTGCGGCACGTCCACGGCAATCCGATCTGGTACGCGCCATTCAGGGAACGGGATATGGTGCGGTTGTGGCACCGCGCCGGAATTCCCTGGCCCCGGGTCGAGTGGTGCACGCCGGTCAAGCCCCACATCTTTCACGCCACGGACTTTGTACTGCCACCTTCCGGAGCCCCGTGCCAAATCCTGACTGTTCACGATCTGTCGTTTCGAAGATTCCCGGACACGTTGCCGGTGTCCTTGACCAGGTTCCTGCATCAGGTGGTTCCGCGCAGCGTGCGCAGGGCCAATCATCTGATCGCCGACAGCCACAGCACGGCGCGCGACCTTCAGGAATTCTGGTCGGTGCCCAAGCACCGGATTTCGGTGGTTCCCGGCGCCGTGGACAACGTCTTGTTTCGACCCGTCATGGAGCAAAACGTGTTGGAGGGCGTGCGCCGCAAGTACGGAATTGGCCGCAGGCCCTTCATTTTGGGCGTGTCTACTCTACAGCCGCGGAAAAACTTCGCCTGTCTTATCAAGGCCTTCCGGGTACTTGCGGACAACCATCCGGAGCTGATCCTGGTCATCGGTGGAGGGCGCGGTTGGCGGGCACAAGGCATTTTCGATGCGGTGGCCGAAACCGGCCTGGAGAACAAGGTGTTGTTCCCGGGATTCGTGGCGGATCGTGACCTGCCTGCCCTGTACAGCGCCTCGGAATGCTTCGCCTATCCCTCCCTGTATGAAGGTTTTGGCCTACCCGTACTGGAAGCGATGGCTTGTGGCACACCGGTATTGACCGGTTTCAACTCCAGCTTGGCGGAGGCCGGCGGGTCCGGTGCCTTGTATGTAGACGAACACGATGAACACGCAATTGCAGCCGGGCTGGAGCGCCTGTTGGAAGACAGTGCACTGCGCCAGAAACTCCGGCGCAACGGCTTCAGACACGCGGCCTGCTTCACGTTCGAGCAAAGTGCCGGCAAGTTGTGGCAGGCCTACCGCCGTGCCTGGTCCCAGGTCCGGACATAGGTCACCGAACAGCGTTTGCCGGCCTCGCCTGAAGGTTCAATGGCCAAGGTTCAGCGGGTGGCACACAAATACTTGACATGGCCGTCCGCTTGTTGATTCCAGCCGCTGCGCTCCTGGTGGCCTGGGGTTACCTTTCCGTCTGGGTACCTCACCCGGTGGCGGGCCTCAAAGTGCTTGGCGTGGACCTGCTGACCTTCTGCAAGCTGTTCACCGGCGCGCAGATACCGTGGCCCTGGCAAAATCCCGCATTCTTTGTCCTGCCGCTGGCCATGGCCAGCCTGACCCTCAGCCAACTGGGCTGGTTCCCGGACGCGCCCGGCCATTGGCACCGTGCAGTCGTCTGGAGTGCGCGCGTGGCCTTGTGGATCGCGTCGCTGTATGTTGCATTGCAGATCCTGCCGCTGGACTGGAAACCTTCCAACCTTCTTTGGACATCCAATCTGCTGCAGACGGCCGGATTCGCCCTCTGCACCGGATTCGCGCTGTTGGTACCGCTCACTTCGCCGATCTTGACGGCACTGGCCCGTTGGTGGCTTCCCCCTGCGGCGCTGGTCGCCGCGACTGCCCATGCCGCGTTTCTGGTGGCCTACCTGCCTGAATTCGCAAGGTTGTACCGGCAGCCGTTGCAGCCCGGTCCCGGCTTCTATGGAATGGCCCTTGGGTTGGCAGTGCTAATCATTGCAGCGATTGCCAGCCGTCCGCGGACGGTCGACCACCTTGCATGGAGGAACCAACGATGAAGTTCGGAGCGATGAACAACCCGGTTGAACCCCTTGGGCCGCAAATTGAGTTGTTTGCCCACATGGGATTCGACTTCCTTGACCTGACCGTGGAGGAACCGGCGGCGGGTCCCCACCGGGACGACTGGCCCCAACTGAAACAGATGTTGAACGACAGCGGACTTGGGGTGGTCGGCCACACAGGCCCCTACCTGCCCATCGCCAATCCCTCTCTGCGCGTGCGACAGGCAGCCTGGGATGAACTCAAGGCCAGCATCGACATTGCTTCGTTCATGGGGGCGACAGTGTGCACCATGCACTTTCTGCGGTGGCCCGGCTTCATGCCGTTCGAGGAAGGAGTCGGCATCTACGTGGAGGGCCTGTCCGCATTGGCGGCCCACGGCAAGGACAGAGGGGTGCGCGTCGCGATTGAGAACAGCCCGCGCAACGAACACCAGCTGAAACCACTGCGTGAAATCCTGCACCGGGTTCCAAATCTCGGTTTGCTGTATGACATTGGCCACGGGAACGTTCAAACCCAAAAGCCAATGACGGAAGACTATCTGTTCGATCTGCGGGACCGTTTGGTTCATGTCCACTTCAGCGACAACAACGGATCCGAGGACGGTCACCTACCTCCCGGCGCACCGAAACGGGGAGGCCTTAGTCTTCCGCAGGAATTGCGCAAACTGCGCAACTTTAACTACGACGGGACCCTGACACTTGAGGTGTTTGGCCAGCGCATGTGGCTGGCAGCGTCCCTGAATTATGTAAAGCAGGTCGTCGCCAACCTGCCTTGATCCGCAGTCAACCGGCCCTCTCGTCGCGCGGCAGCATTCTCAGGTAGAGGTCGCTAATCCAACCGTGTCGCTGATCAACGGTGGCGACGGCGTGCCACCGGCGGCCTCCGTCGGAAACCGGCAAACCGTCGGATGCACTTGCGCTCGTGACCAGGGTTCCTGGGGGCAGCCATGCCATGGGCCCGCTGCTTTGGTCGGGGCGTTCCCGGAGCGCAACCATCGCGCCTCTGGAACCTGCAATTTGCAGCGTGCGCCCTGCCGGAATGTGGGATTGGACAACATTGTCAAGCCGCGCGATACGTTGGTGTTCGTCGTCGGACAGCTGTGGAACGGGGCACTCCGCCGTGTCCTGCAGACCCATCGGCTCCGCCCAGGGGATGGGTCGGGCGGCTACGTCGTGCAACACCGCGGGGTCGCGCAGCACCTGTACTTGCGCCCCCCCAGCCGCGACGTGGTCGACCACAAAGCGCCGGTCGATGGACAAGGCCAGGATCAAGTCTCTGGGGCGGGTCATGCCATCCTGGACCAGCTGAACAAGCTCGCCAAACGACAAGTCGGTCGAAAGATCGTCCCTGAGCAGCGACAGTGCCAAGGGCAAAAGCTGCACGGCCTTCACCGGATCCAACTGTTCCCTAAAGGCCCACAACAAGGCCCGTTGACGGGCGATCCGGCCGAAGTCGCTGCTGAAGCCGCGCAGGCGGGCGTACAGGTAGGCCGTGTTGGCATCCATGTCGACGATGCCCGACGGAATGAACAGCCATTCCATGCGATTGGTATTGGCATCCCAGATCCGCTCGTAGAATGGACAGTGCAACTCCATGCGCAACGTGCCGATCAGCTCGAACAACGGCTCCAGACCGTGCATGTGAAACCGCACCCAGTGGTCCACCCGAATGCCCATGAGGTCGTCCAGGACATTGGCTAGGTACACGGGTCCCATGCCCGGTCCCTGCCGCTCGCCCAGATAGTCCAACTGGTTGATGCGCAAGGATCCATGGTCGGGCAACTGCACATGCAGGTCCCGCGGGATGGAAATGAGGACAATGTGGTCGGGTTGGATGGACACCAGAATTAGGGTGTCGGTGCGCCAGGATCCAAAGGTTGCGGTTCGATCCGTTCCCAAAAACAGCACGTAACCCGCCGGTTCGGTCACCGGTGCAGCCAGTGGTTCCTCGTGTCCGACTCCTGCATCGAGACGAGGGGGAACGATCGGCAGATCCGGAAAGGGAGGCAGTCCCTGCCGGCACCCCGCACTCAGCCATGCGCCTACAACCAGAATTGCGATGTGCACCCAACGACCAATCCCGGCCGCGGGCGGCCCATAGATCACTGATCGATCCCAGTGCGATGCGTACTTGCAGGTCATCCGGATTGGAAGGCGGTGGTCAGCGACAGACAGGTGCCGCCGCAGCCGCACCCACGATCGGCTCGCCCATCTGAGCCCCCGGTTCGCGGTCGAGTGCCGCACTGATGTCCGCGCGGATCACATCCCAAATCGGCAGCCACACCTGCATGCCCTGCTGCCAGCCAGTCTCCATGTGCCGCTGCGGAGACAGCGACACAATTTCGACCTGTGACGCATCCAGGTCGTACGCCAACCGCGCCAGCTGGATTGCGTTAAGAAGCCCGATGTTGGTGTCAACGGCATCTTTCACAGTGGTGTAGAGGGCCGGAATTTGGGACACGAGCTTGCGCACCTGGAAGCGGCTGCGCAGGGCCAGCAGGACCTGTTGCTGGCGGTCGACCCGGGACAAATCGCCTCCCTGCGCGCGGCTGCGCACGTAGGCCAGCGTCTGGGCACCATCAAAGTGGTAGCGGCCCGGTTGCAGGTTGAGATAGATGTTCTCCGTCGGTTTGATGTCATACAAGGCGCAGGGTACATCGATGTCGATCCCGCCCAGGCTGTCCACAATGCGGACAAACCCTTCGAACCTGAGCTTCGCGTACAGATCGATCGGAATGCCGAACTGCTCGTCGATTACGTGGGCCAGCAGTTCGACGCCCCCACCGGGTTTCCACTGCTCGCCCCAGTAATCGAATGTGTTGATTTTGCTGGCCAGCTCCGGCTCGGTCGATTCAACCCACATGTCCCGAGGAATGGAGACGACCACCACCTTGGGCAATTCCTTGTTGATTACCGCCACCATGATCACGTCGGTTCGCCAAGTTGGGTCACTCGGCCGCTGATCGCTGCCGAGCACGAGAATGGTTTGAATACCCTTGCCGGTCCTCACCAAGGGGGCCTGGGGTTCTTGAAGCTGTGGTGCGGGACCGAGTCCGGCGGGTGTCGGCCTGGGTCCGACCGGTTCTTCCCGTGCGGGAATTTCGATTTCGGGCACATCCAGAGCCGCCGCCGGACCCCGCGCCGATGCCTGCCGACTGTTGGCCGGATCGCCGGATCCGGCCAAGTCGGTTTTCGGGCCAAGCGGTTCCTTCTGCTCAAAATACGGAATGCTGACGGAACCGGACGGAGTGCCGTTTTCCGTTACGGGTTCGGGTGGTTGGTTGGGGATTTCAGCCTGGCCTTCGGAAGGCAGGTTCACCGAGGGAACCCGGATTGCGGTCGGCGTGGCGGCCGCGGGGACCGCCTCCCCCAATCGGGGCACAGCCCCCCCGCCGGGCGGCAACCACTGCGATCCCCAGTCGGTGACACCTTCCAGCAAGCGCATGGGATTGAGGTCGGCAGCATCCAACTGTCCAGGATCCGGTGCGAAGCGCACCAAACCGAAACAGAGTGCGACGGTACAAAAGACCGTCAAGGTCCGGATCAACAAAACACGCACAGGGGATGGAGGCCCCTCTGAACCCATGGTCCGCAGGGAGCCGCGTGCAACGACGTGGCCGCATGGTTACATCGGCCGTGGACAGATACTACCTGAACTTCGGACTTTCCTTTGTTTTGAGTCCGTTCCGGTTTTCCGTCGACATCAAACGCACATCTGTCAGGGACCGGTGCCGAGGGTCCGGACAACCTATTGTCACGTACGGGCCAACAGCCATCGGCGGACCAAATCGAAGCATCGGTTGCCTATCCAGATCGCCGTTAGTTTATCCGTGCCGCCAAAGGAGAACCGAGCCCGGCGTTCGCCGTGCCGATCACCCAGCAGTACCCAAGTGTGGCCTTTCCGGTTCTGGTAAACACCGTGGTCATCCCCGGTTGTTCCCAGAACCGTTAGGCGCAGGCTGTCGGGACAGGCGGCCGACAGCACCAGATCAATGGCTTCCAGTGCCTGCTCATACTCCTCTTCGGACGCGTCTGCTTGAGGCAGGAGCGCGGCGACGCGGGACCGTACTTCTTCTCCTCGAGACCGTTCGTCAAGCACCGCGTCGCCTTCATGCGACCGCAGACGCTCCGCAATGCGGCCTTGCGTGTTGAGTTCGAACGACGCAAGGGTTTGGTTGTGGGTCTCCAGCAACTCGACAATGTGTCTGGCAATGTCCAGGCCCTTGATGTCGCTGTAGATGTGATCTCCCAGACGACTCCGAACCTGTTCTTCCATCTGGTCCAGAAGGCGGTCTGCCTCGTCCGCGTCCCGGCCACGGGCCGTCAATCGAACGTCGGCCTGCCCGGTGTGCGCGGCCAGCCCCACCGTCGGATTCTCGCCGGCCATCAGATCCCTGATTTCATTGTCGATTGCACTTTCGCCAATTCCGATTGTCCTCAGGGTCCGTACGTGAATGACTCCTGTTCCACCCGTCCGTTCCGAAAGCCAGGGCAATACGCTGTCGGCCATCATGCGCTTCATTTCGCGCGGAACCCCCGGCAGTGCGAAAACCGTGCAGTTCCCTCTGGCAACCCGAAAGCCCGGAGCCGTTCCGACGGGGTTGGGCACGATGGTCGCGGTGGCAGGAATCAGTGCCTGCTGTTGGTTGTTCGCTGTCATCCGCGTACCCCAGTTCGAGAATCGGGCCTGCAACGCCTCCACTGTTGCCTGGTCAAGAACCAGTTCGTCACCTACTGCCAAGGCAATGGCGTCGCGGGTGATGTCGTCTGCCGTGGGCCCCAGGCCGCCGGTCACGATGACCACATCACTCCGGCCAATACACCGTTGCAACACTTCGGTCACCCTTCCGATGTTGTCGCCGACTGTACTCTTGTAGTACAGGTTGATTCCGACTGCGTTCAGCTGCTGGGCAATCCAAGCCGCGTTGGTGTCTACCGTCTCACCCAGCAGAATCTCGGTTCCGGTAGTGACGATTTCACCCTTGAGCCAGACAGACGAGGGCATAACGAGCAACTCCTTGACCACGCAATCCGGGTGGAGGGTGATCCAAAAAGCAAGGTATGGTCCGAATACTCACCGACGAAGCCGCGCCGGGGCCCGGCCTGACACCCGTTTGGAGCAAGTCAGCGCCTCAGCAAAAGCTCATTGCGCAACGAGCGGATTTTGCGGGCCTGGACCTCCATGTCGTTCTCACCGAGCTCCTTGGCCATTGTGTCGAGCTTCTCAAGCAACGAATCGCTGATCAAGTCTCCCTGACGCTCCATTGCCGCACGCGTTTCCCCCACGGTACGGGCCGAGATCAAGGTGAAGAGGAACCGGTCTTCCTCGGACATTGACTCCGCCTGAATGTTGAGGGCAATGTCGCGGATTTCGAGCAGGCGGTTTACTACCTGAGGTGCCTGATTCTTCTGAGCCTGGGCCATCATGTTCATCAGGACGTTGAAGAAGGGCCCGCGCAGCATTCGCCTCTGCCGGCGAAGTACCTCAGCAGGATCCTGGCTTTGCAGGGCGGCCGAAACGATGGCCACACAGGCCTGGTAGGCGTTCTGCTGCAGGGTTGCTACTTGTTGCTGGATCAGCTTGATCTGGCTGTCGATTTGTTCCCGCATCCGGCCCAGACTGTTCTTGACCTGATCATCGGTCTCTAACTCGATGAGGGTTGACAGTTCCAGCAGAAACTCGTAGTCGAACTGCTGCGGCACCGCCTGCACCAAAGCCAGAACTACATCCTGGCCGTCTCCGACCGTCCATAGTTGGACCAGCCGTGTAGCCAATTCTTCCTTGTCCATGCCGGCCTGAAGTTGTTGCAGGATGTCCTGGAGCGTGTCCTGCTGCTTCTTAATCTCCAATCCGGCTTGTGTGTTGGCGGACAGCCAGGCAATAACCTGCTGCAACGGCGAGCCTGCGTGCTGCTCAGGGGCCTCCTGCGAACCCAACTGCATGGCTAGCAGAAGGAACTCGCGATCGATCAGGGCTGGTTCCGACCGAGCGAGTTCAGCCAGGGCGGAAGTGTCGTCCGCGACCCCCAACATGCGTTGCAGCAGCGACAGGGCGGCCGCCCTGTGTTCCCGCATCTCACGGGTTACACCCTGAAACTCCCACAGGGCGTCATGCAGACGGTCCAGGGCCATGAACTGGCGCGGGGCCAGCATGTAACCCTTGCGTTCCCCCGCAGGCACACGGGCAAGGAACGTCGATTGCAAGCTGCCAATCACAGCCTGCGGCGAGCTCGCTGCTCCAGCCTGTTCCGGCACGACCACCCCCAGGAACTCCTGCTGGGGCCAATGCACCATCACGGGGAACTGGGTCATCAGCTGATTGCCACAGCTTCCGCATTGAGCGGTATTGAGCTGACCCGACAGGAACATGGTTAGCAGGGCCGGATTCGCTCCATAGTCCTGGATCGGGAAGACCAGCGATGCCACCTCGGCGTTGCACTGAGGACAATCCAACTGGACCTGGCTCGGGGGGTAGTGCAGGCTTTTCAGGAACTGTTGAACCTGTTCCAAACCGGCGGCCGCGTCCCTGTCGGGTGCATCCTCCGTTGGCTGTCCGCCCGTTTCGGACACCGGAACATCGGCGGGGGTCGGATCCGACGACAACGGCACCGGATCCGGCGGACGTGAAACACCGGGGACAATCAACTGTTCCGGCCCTGCGGGTTTGCTGGGTTGTCCGGGGATGATGAGTCTGTCACTCATGTAGAGTTCCTGTACGAACTTGGAATTCCTGAACGACGGCAGGCAATTCTGAAACGTGGTCGATGCAGGCGGCTGCCCCTGCCTCTAGAAACAACTCGAACTCCGATTCGGGTACGACACTGACCGCGCCAATCCACAAGGCCTCGGATGGTTCCCGCGCGTCCCATCGGTCGTAGTTGAGTACCAAATCCAGATCGTCCCGCGTGTCGCCGGAGTACAGAATGGTCAGTTCGCGGCCGCGCTGCGCAGGGAGGCGGGATCGCATGCGATCCACACACCATGACACAACAGCCGGATCGGGTTTTTTCAGTATGTCGCCACGGCACATGCAGTCAAAGTCGATGTAGTCGAGCAACGGCCCGTTGTCCAACACGGTCTGCAACTCAATCAAGGGCCGTCCGGTGGCGATGCCCATGGCATCGATCCCCAGATGCTGGAGGCAGTCCAACAGGGACGCAGTCACCAAGGGGCGTTCGGCATGCCAGGTGCCCGGCAGGTCTGCGTCGTGGACTGGGGGGGTATCCAGCACGCCGCCGATGCGTTCGCTGCCCCAATACACAAGGTCGAACCAGTACTGCAGCAGTTCGAATTCCAGGTTTGCGCCGAACCCGCGTTGCTCCTCAGCCCAGGCACGGCCCCTTCCGCGTGTCGCGGCCGCCGCCGCGCCCAGATCCTTCCAACCGGCCAACAGCGCAACCAGAACGACATAGGTGAGGTCCCAGTCGCTGTTCAATCCGCCGGCCAGCCTCATCGCACGCAGATCGGGTGCCCCAACCTTGCCGGACAGGTCGTCGCGGCCCATGTGTTCCGCCAACAGGTCGATGGTCTGGACAATCGCGGGATCGTAGCTCCCGGTGGTGTCCCACAGAACACCGTCGACATCGAAAATCAGACTATCAACAGGTCGGGGGGGAGTGATGTCAGTGGCCAGCACTCGGGCCATGGGGGGTTCCTTTGGCCTAGGACGGTTTTGGACCTGGGGCGAGCGAGCCGATTCAGGCGATGTCAAATGCCGTTTAGCCGACGCACGTCTTGTGCGTCGGGGCGTCCGGACACACCCTGGGCCTTTCGCAAGCCGACCCTTGCCGGCAACACCCGTTGGGAACGCGCAATCCGATTCCACGGATGGATTTCGGTCCCAAGGCTCCGCCTAACCCTGCAACCGGGTTTAATGCAGCCAATGGCAGGAGTGCGGTTTCCCCGGGCCGAGGCGAAGCACCGTTAAGCATGTGGGATCCAAGGATAAACAATGCGCCCCCAACCAGGCACCGACGACCGGCAATTCGCCGCAGCAAGAATGTATCATACGGGTCATGGTGCTCGGCAAACCTGTACGGGGACGTCCTTAACTGGCGTGCCGCGCCACGAATTGCCGCAGTGTGGCAGCAAGATGATTCCGGACTCCACCACGTGCTGAACTTACAAGGCAGGACCGCTTTGGTCACCGGCGCCAGCAGCGGTTTCGGGGCGGCCACCGCGCGGGCGCTGGCAACCCGGGGTACGCGGGTGGCCATGATGGCACGCACGGCGAGCGCGCTGGAGCAACTTGCCGGGGAAATTGAGTCCACGAGTGGGTGTGCACTGGCGATTCCGGTGGATGTAGCCAACACGGACGCCCTCGGCGCGGCATATGAGGAAGCCGCCGACCACCTGGGTCCAATTGAAATCCTGGTGAACAACGCCGGCACCAACGTCATTCCGCGCCGTTACGCCGACACCGGACTTGACCAGTGGCGAACGGTCCTGGCCGTAAATCTGGACGCGGCGTTTCTGTTGACCAAACTGGTCATGCCGGGCATGCGTGCACTTGGACGCGGCAGCATCGTCAACGTTGCATCCCGGGCCGCGAACTATCCCAGCCTTTTGGCCGGCGTGTCGTACAGCAGCAGCAAGTTGGGCATGGCGGCGCTCAACCGAATTGCCAATGAGGAAGGAAATCCCTTCGGCATCCGCGCGATCCTGGTCAACCCAGGGGTTGGTGCAACGCCGATCCTGGATCGACGGCCCGATCCCCCTCCCCAAGAGATGCGGAACCGGATGCTGCAAGCTGAAGACGTGGCAGACGCCATTGTATTTGCGGTCTCGCTGCCTTACCGGGTATGCCTGGAAAACATGGACGTCTACCCCACCGACCCGGATGTACGCTAGGGATTCGGATGACAAAAGGCCTGCCTGGTCTACCGGGCCGAGAGAAATGACAACAATGGACAGGAAATTCCACATCTGGACGGTCGGCTGCCAGATGAACACGGCCGATTCCCAGCATGTGGCGGACGCGCTCACCGATCTGGGCTACACTGCGACCCGCGACCCGGATGAAGCACAGGTAGTTGTCCTGAACACCTGTGTGGTTCGCCAAAGCGCAGAGGACAAGGCGGTGGGCAAACTCGGCGCGCTCAAGGGCTGGAAGTCGGGGCAGCCGGATCGAACCCTGGCCCTGATGGGTTGCATGGTCGGGGTCAACCCGCCCCCTGCCCTGCTCGAACGGTTTCCCCATGTAGACGTGTTCATGCCGCCCAGCGAGCCACTGCCTTTGGTCAACCATTTGCTGCAGGACACCATCAATCAAGACTCGGAATCGTTGATCAGGGACCTGACCTCCGCGCGCCACACGCTGCAGGACGCCGACGCAACGCGCAATGTCCCGGGCCGCGCGGGCGACGACAGCCTGCATCATCAAGGGGTGACCGCCTACGTGCCGGTGGTGTATGGATGCAGCCATGCCTGCACCTTCTGCATCATCCCGTTCCGGCGCGGCGTCGAACGCAGCCGGTCCTTGGAGGACATTCGAAGGGAAGTGGAACTCCGGGTGCGCCAAGGTGCCCGCGAAGTTACGCTTTTGGGTCAGATCGTGGATCGGTACGGCTACGACCTGCGTGGACCACTGGGCCACAGCGGACAGGTTCCGGTGCATGGAGGCCTATCGGATTCCAAGGTGCCGGACCTTGCCGACCTGCTGCGTGCGATCCACGACATTTCCGACCTGTGGCGTATCCGATTCCTGACCAGCCATCCAACCTACCTGTCGGACCGCATCCTGGACACCGTACGCGATCTGCCCAAGGTGTGCGAGCAAATCGAGGTGCCGGCCCAGGCCGGCAACAACGACGTCCTGCGAAACATGCGGCGCGGCTATACGCAGGAGGAGTATCGCGACCTGATTGGACACATCCGAGCCAAACTGCCGGACTGCAGCATCCACACCGATATCATTGTGGGATTCTGCGGGGAGACGGACAGTCAGTTTCGGGACACGGAGGCCCTACTGCGCGATCTGCAGCCGGAAAAGGCGCACCTTGCCCGGTACAGTCCCCGGCCGGGCACGGTCAGCGACCGTCGGATGAAGGACGATGTTCCCGATTCCGTGAAGCGCGATCGGCATTCCCGCCTGGACTCCCTGATGCGCGACATCTGCCTGCGCAAGAACCGCCGCCAGCTCGGCGATTCGGTGGAATTGCTGATTGAACGCCGCCACAAGGGCCGGTGGCTCGGGCGCACCCGCCAGAATCGGCTGGTATTCGTGGAACACGATCAGGACTTGACGGGCTGCATGGTGAACGCACGGATCAGTTGGGCGGGGCCGTGGTCCATGCAGGGACGGCTGGAATCCATTCTGAACAGCCCGTCTGCCTGCTGATCGGCGGGCTGCGCCTTCCGGGACCGCAGCTTCTGTCCGATACCAAACCCGGGTTTCCCTGTGAGCGATTCCGCCCTTCCGATTCTGCTCCTGCAAATCGTCCTCGGCCTGGCCGGATTAGTTGTGGCTGGGTACGGCTTGGTCTCCAGCGCCAGCGAACTGGCCTCCCGCCTGGGCATGTCGCCAATCATGATTGGCCTTACGATTGTGGCTCTGGGCACCAGCCTGCCGGAATTGCTGGTGAGCATTCTCGACAACCTCAATCCCAACACCTCCGGAACGCTCGCCATCGGCAACGTGGTTGGCAGCAACATCGCCAACATCGGCCTGATTCTCGGACTGGGTTCGTTGATTGCTGCCCTCCCCATCCAACGTCGCCTGTTGACCCGGGAGTATCCCGCCATGCTTCTAGTCTCGGTGGTACTGGTCGCGTTCTCGATCGACGGTACCGTGATGCCGTGGGAAGGAGCGATTCTGTTGGTGGGTTTGGCGATCTTCATGACGTATTCCATCGCTTTCGGTCGGGCGCATCCCGAAGCCGTCGAGTCCGCGGACGACTCGGACTTCTGGCAGCGGTTTGGGCACTGGGGACCGACGGCCGTTCTGGTGGTGCTTGGCCTGTCGCTGGTAGGCATGCCGCTCAGCGCCGACGCACTGGTCAATGGAGCCGGTGGCCTGGCACGCCTGTTCGGGATCAGCGAGTTGTTCATTGGACTGTCCATCGTCGCCATTGGTACCAGTCTGCCGGAACTGGCGACCACGCTCATCGCCATCCGCCAAGGGGAACGCGAAATCGCCGTCGGGAATCTTGTGGGCAGCAACATGCTCAATATCCTGGCCATCGTCGGCATCACATCGGTGGTCAAACCCATGCCGGCACCGGTCTCCATGCTGGCGTTTGACTATCCGATCATGCTGCTGTCCAGCGCACTGCCGTTCCTCGTAGTCTGGTGGACCGGATTCCAAGCCCGGCGTTCGGTGGGCATCCCCCTGGTCTGCCTGTACGCCGTCTTTTGCTGGAGCGTTGTCTTGAATGCCACGGGCCGTTGGTATTGGCCACCCGAAGGCCTGCCGTTGTTCGAGGCCGTGGCCAGGCTGGCTGACGGGATCTAGCGCACAAACGATCGTCCGGGATCAGCCTAGGCCCGGAATCGAAGCCTGGCGGCACCAGTTCGAGCGGTGTCGGTCTGCGACAACAGGCGGCAATCGGGTCTGATAGGATCGAACATGCCGGCCCGAGGGCTAACGCCCGGGCGAATCACCGTCCCACCCACTTCCAGAAATTGATCCCCCATGCAGCAGATTTCCCGACAGGAAGCACTCGACTACCACGAGGGCAAGCGTCCCGGCAAGCTCAAGATTGTCCCGACCAAACCCATGTCCACCCAGCGCGATCTGGCTCTGGCCTACTCCCCCGGCGTTGGTGAACCGGTCGAGGAAATCGCACGCGATCCCAGCCTGGCGTACCGCTACACAGCCAAGGGCAACCTGGTGGGGGTGATCAGCAACGGGTCCGCCATCCTGGGCCTTGGCAACCGCGGCGGGTTGGCCTCCAAGCCGGTCATGGAGGGCAAGGCGGTGCTGTTCAAGCGGTTCGCCGACATTGACGTGTTCGATTTGGAACTCGCCACCCAGGACGCCGATGAAGTGATCAACTTGATTGTCAATGTGGCCCCCACGTTCGGGGGCATCAACCTGGAGGACGTTAAGGCACCGGAGTGCTTTTATATCGAGGAAATCCTGCGCAAGGAACTCGACATTCCGGTGTTCCACGACGACCAGCACGGCACGGCCATCATTTCGGGGGCCGGGTTGCTCAACGCGCTGGAGGTGGTGGACAAGCAACTGGACGAAGTTTCCATTGTAATCAACGGAGCCGGTGCCTCGGGACTGGCTTGTGCCGAGTTTTTCATTTCGCTCGGGGCGCAACAGGACAACATCGTGCTCTGCGACACGCGCGGCGTCATCTACGAAGGGCGCACAGAGGGCATGAACATCTATAAGAAGCGGTATGCCTCCCGGACGAGCAAGCGGTCTCTGCGCGAGGCCGTGAACGGTGCCGACGTATTCATCGGTCTATCAGCCAAGGGGGCGATGGACGTGACGATGGTGCGGAGCATGGCTCGCGATCCGATCATTTTCGCCATGGCCAATCCCGATCCCGAAATCGACTACGACCTGGCCAAGTCGGCGCGGACGGACACGGTGATCATGGGTACCGGACGCAGCGACTATCCCAACATGGTCAACAACGTCTTGGGGTTCCCGTTCATTTTCCGGGGAGCTCTGGATGTCCATGCCAGTGCCATCAACATGGAAATGAAGATTGCCGCAGCCCGTGCCCTAGCCGACCTGACCAAGGAGGATGTTCCGGATTCGGTGTTGGCGGCCTACGGCCTGACGTCGCTGGTTATGGGGCCCGAATACGTGCTGCCCAAACCGCTCGACCCGCGCGTCCTGATGTGGGTGGCGCCGGCCGTGGCCCGGGCCGCCATGGAGTCCGGCGTCGCGCGGCGCATGCTGGACATGGACGACTACCTGAACGAATTGACCGAGCGCCTGGGCAAGACCGAACAGGTCATGCGGTTCATGCAAATCAAGGCAACCCGCGACCCCAAGCGTCTGGTGTTTGCCGAAGGCAACCACCCCTCCATCGTCAGGGCCGCCCATTCCATTGAGCAAGCCGGCATCGCCAAGGCGCTCCTGCTGGGCAACCAAGACCACGTCCACGAGCTATGCGAAAGGCTGAAGCTAGACTTCGAACCGGAAGTGCTCAACCCTGCCGACAGCCCCGAACTGGACGAGTACATTCAGGTGCTTTACGAGGCGCGGCGGCGCAAGGGCATCACTCTCACCATGGCCCACGAGATGATTTTGCAGGAAAACTACTTCGGCTGCATGATGGTGAGGACCGGCTACGCCGACGCCTTCATTTCCGGATTGACCTACAACTACCCCGACGTGCTGCGGCCGGCCCTGCAGGTGGTCGGCGTCATGGAGGATCGGGAGGTGGTCAGCGGCGTCTATCTGATGATCGTGAACGATCAGCTCTATTTCTTCTCCGATGCCACGGTCAACATCAATCCGGGCGTGGAGGAATTGGCCTCCATCGCAATCAACGCGGCGGATGTGGCGGCGCGCTTTGACGTAGAGCCTCGTATTGCCATGATCAGCTATTCGAACTTCGGGAGCACCCGAGGGGTCGAATCCGACCATATGCGCGCTGCTGCCGAACTGGTCAAGGAGCGTCGGCCCGATCTCACGATCGATGGCGAGATGCAGGCCGACATTGCGGTGGAGCCGGATCTCATGGCCCAACTGTACCCGTTCAGCGAAGTGTCCGATGCCAACGTGCTCATCTTCCCGTCGTTGAGTGCCGCCAACGCGTCCTACAAACTGGTCAACAGACTCGGCGGCGCGGACAAGATCGGACCAATTCTGGTCGGCCTGCGCCGGCCTGTGCACGTGCTGGAATCCGGGGCCGAGGTGCGTGACATCGTGAACATGGCCACGGTGGCCGTAGTCGAGTCGCAGGCTTTGGATGCCGACGACGAAGGCCTGGCGTCAAGAATGTTCAACCTCTGGCCGATTTTCTGAGGAGCGGTTGGACTGGTGAATTCAAATGGAGGTTTCGGCCATCCTTGTGGTGCAGGTCGTATCTCCGACCCGTTCCTTCAAGTAGCAACCGGCGACGAAACATGGTGGGCATCCGCCCAACGAGATCCAGGGCATCCAGGCGGGAACACGGTCGGCAGGGAGAAGAATAACGGACATACTCCATCCGGGATGGAGGCCACACACTCTCGCGGCTTGCCCAGGTAGTTGGGCTACCCCAAGGCCTTGTTCTTACCCTCTCGAATGCACCCCTCAGCGACAACGATTGGTAGGGCCATAGCTGTTTGGGCTATATCCTGCGGCCCGCACACGGGTGTTTCCAACCTTCGTTCATCATCTGGTCACCTCAGTTCCTGGAGCATGCATGTCAAGTCTGAGAAGCCTGATCCGCCCTCGCAAGGAGGTGTTGGAATCCACTCTTGACGAATCGATTTTCGCTGCGAACCTGGGTACGGTGCTGCAAGGCACTGCGCCATCCGTCTACGGAGATTCGGCCAAGTTCTTTTCCCGCACCCATCCATCGTCCGGGCTGAAGGCTCTGCTGAACCTCTGCCTCGGGCGCCTTGCAGGTGCACAGCCGGACGCGCCGCCGATCATCCGCATCGACACCAACCTGGGTGGCGGCAAGACCCATAACCTGATAGCGCTTAGCCACGCGGTTCAGGGCGGTCTGGACGCAGACTCCGCGGAAAGACTCCTGTCGTCACCGGTCAGACAGACTCTGAGCCAAATGCCGGGTGTGCGCTTGGCCGCCTTTGTAGGCACCGACCATGGCGTGTCCGAAAGCGAAAGCACCATGTGGGGTCTGCTGGCCAACCAACTGGGCGGAGCGTCGGGTTATGCCTTGGTACGTCCAGACGATGTGGGCCGAACCGCTCCGGGTACTGCCATGCTGGCAGAACTGTTGGGCAACGAACCCAATCTGATCGTGGTAGACGAGATTGCCCAGTACCTCCAAAAGTCCGATGGAGTGGCAGTGGGAAACGGCACACTTGCGGATCAGACTTTGACTTTCCTGTTGGCTCTATGTGAGGCCGTAGCCCAGATTCCACATACGGTGCTGGTCCTGACAACTACACAAGACTCGAGTGTATTCAGCAGCGGCACCGAGAAGGTTGTTGCTTTGATGACCCGAGTGCGGGAAATCACCGGACGGCAAGCCCACCTTATCCAGCCTTCGGCAGAGGAGGACCTACCTTCCATCCTGAGCCGACGGTTGTTTGAGCATGTGGATCGCTCCAACATTGCAGACATTGCCTCCTCTTATGCGGATGCCCTGACAGCGGCCGAGCAGCGCTGGGAGAGCGGTTTGCCCGCCGAACTGGCTCCCGTGCGTCTGGCATCCCGCATGCACGAGACCTGGCCGTTCCATCCGGAACTCATCGTGTTGCTGGACAAGCGGCTTTCGACCAACCCCTACTTTCAGCGCACCCGCGGAGCCCTACGGTTGTTGGCCCGGACAATTCAGCTGCTCTGGCAAAACGGGGCAGCGTCCGCCAGTGCAATCCACCCACATCACCTGGATCTGGCTGATGGGGTCATCATTCGACCGCAGTTGACCCAGGCCCTGCAGCAGCCACAGATGGAAGCCGTGGCACGGGCCGATGTGGCCAATGAGAATGAGCATGAACCGTCGAGGGCGGATCTGATCGACCAGCGATACGACGCGTCCTGTATCCGCCACGCCGCGACCACCTGTTTTGTCCATTCTCTGCACTTGGGCGCGGCCATGACCCAGGGGCATACACTGGCCACAACGCTGGAACCCGGTACGGACTCGGACATCCTGCTGGATGGATGGACCCGGCTGGTTCGAGAGGCCTGGTACCTGCACCAGGACAGCGAGGGCTTCCGCTTCAAGACGGAGCCGTCTTTGACCAAGATGGTGGTCGACCGGACGAACGAAGTGCGGTCATCACAAGCGCGCAGCGCGTCACAGGAACTGATCGAGAACCTCTTCGCTTCCAGCAGTAGCACTGGTAACGTCCGTCGCATGTACCTCAACGAAAAGGCACCCGACAACCTTGCCCATATCAACATTTGCGTCTTTGGCTGGGCACAGTTCGAGGGCGAGCGCGGGGTCGTCGACTACAGCTCTCCGCCTCAGGTCATTCTGGACCACTGGAGCCAACTGGACAGTGGTGGACAACGGCGGTACTTGAACCACATGGTGTTCATCGCGCCGAATGCCCGGTACTACGATCGCATGCTCAGTGCCCTACAACACCGCATCGCCCTGGACACGTTGGTCCAGGATGGTTCAATCACGGAACGTCTGAGTCCAGATGTCCTAAGTGATCTCAGGGATCGGTGCAACAAGCAGCAGCTGGAAGCCCGCGTCGCCGTCGCGAATGTCATGAATCTCTGCTGGTATCCGGTCGCCAACGACAAGCTGGAGCTGGTGGAACTTACAGTGGACAGTAAGGCACGTGCCGAGCGGAACCAGACAGAGGTCATCTTCGAGCAACTGCGCGAGCGCGGGAAGCTCCTAACTGCGGACTCTCCTCCCATGGACCCGGCGCGACTGAAGCAGATGCTGGGCCAGCGCCTTAGCCGCAGCATCACCATTCGCGGCGTGCAGGAGTTCATGGCCAGTTCCGGCAGCAGTCCCATGCTTCTGGATGCCGGGCAGCTGCGGAAAGTTGCCCAGAACGGCATTCGCATGGAGGTTTGGGACTGTCAGCGGTCAAACGGTGACTGGGTAGACAAGCTGGACCTGGATTCCTTCAGTCTTGGCGAAGGAGACAGCCTCCACTTGCCTGGAACCAAACCGGAACCGTGCCCCCAATGCGGCAGACAACCCTGTGTTTGCGACGAGCCCGTAGCCTGTCTCGAATGTGGAGAACATCCCTGCGTTTGCAGCCGACCTCCGCCAACCAGTGAATTCCGATCCACGCGTGCACCTGCAGAAGCGATTGAGGATGTAGTTGCCCAAGCCCAGGACGCGTCGGCCATCCGTATGGAGGAGTTGATTCTGGAATGGGATGCAGAGCAGGATGCCGCGCTTGGGTGTGTGGCCAAAGCCCTGCACACGCTCGCGCAGGTCCGAATCTACCCCAACATTGATCCATCACTGAGTGTTGATCTGGAAACTGAAACCGACGGCAAGGTATTCACCCTCAAGATGACATGCTCAGAACCGCAAGCCCAGATGATGGAGGAAAGTCTCAAGGCCATCCTTAGGCAAGGCGAAGGGACTGCATGTACAACCAGAATCGTGTTCACCTTCCCAGCCTTGACATCGGTTGCGGGGAATGAGAAGCAAACCATCCAGGACGTTGTGCGAGGGACTATGGTCTCAAGGTCCCTCACTATCCTGAGGACAGCATGACACTATCGTACCGGTTGGTTGCGAGCCGTGATACCGATGGCTGCATCAATCGGTTCGAGGTCTCGGATGTTGAAGGGCGATTGGTCATCCTCCATGGATGGCGCGCGGAAGCTGTTGCGGATCCGGTTCAGGCGATCCTGACGCGCGCATCCAAGAGCTTGTCATTGGCACTGGATCGGCCATTGCAACTGGATGAACACTTGGGAGTTCAGGTTCTGTTGATTCTGAGGGCAGTCAAGCCACTTGCCGGCTACCAGCGCGTTAGGAAGTTGGCGACAGGCGTTGCCCGAATGTCCGAAGAAGAGGCTACCTACTGGCATGCCCATGCTGCCCACAAGGGCGGCCTCCCAGCATTGAGGAGGTTGTTTACTCCATGACCGAACACCGCCCGCTGATCACGCAATGGTTTCCTGCGGCGACCATCGGTGCAGAGTCGCTTCGCGACGTATCCGCCGGACAGCAGCCGCCGCCCAACCGACTTCATGTGTGGTGGTCTCGCAAACCACTCACCACCGCGCGCGCGGCAGTCGTTGCAACCGTGTTGCCAGCCTGGAACGATTCCGAAGAGAAACAGCCCTATGAACACACCCCGACTGGTTTCGCAGTGGATGCCAACCCCTCAGTTGGGAGCGGAGGCCCTCAGGGAGAGAGCAGCCTCAAGCGCCCTTCCTCCGCTGTACTTCCTACACGTGTGGTGGTCCCGGAAGCCACTGATTCTGGCCAGGGCGGCAGTGCTGGCAGCCCTGCTGCCGGCATGGACAGAAACCAATCTTCGCCCCCCCATCTGATATTCAGGCATTGCTAAACACCAGGTTCGGCTCGGAAGCCGAGTACCGACGGTGGTTCCTTGAGGCAATAGGCATCAAGGGAGATCCGGTTATTGCCAGACAGCAGATTATTAAAGCCGTACAGTCCGGAAACCGCATAAAGAACCCATATGGTTATAGCCGTGCTTTCACATCCAACCCCTTGTCCGAACATCGACAATTTCTGAAAACAACAACAAGTTTTCAGAAAGATACCGCGGGAAGCAATCAACTCGTGGTCCTTGATCCATTTGGTGGTGGTGGCTCGATTCCCTTCGAAGCTGCGAGATACGGGTGCCATGGGCTGACGACTGAACTGAATCCAGTTGCAACAGCGATTCTTCATGGAACCGTCGATTTGCCGTTCCGCTTGGGTGAAGGTTTCAGGGAAACCCTTTCGCAATGGGGGGAGAACTGGTGCCAGTTGATCAACGACCGACTGGTACGGTTTTTCCATCGTACAGATGAACAGCGCTTGGCTTGTGTTTGGGCACTGACCGTACCTTGTCCCACTACCGGACATCCCACCCCTCTGCTCCCCAACCACTGGTTGGCTCGTACCGCCCAACAGAAGGTGGCTATCAAGCTGCATCCAGACAGCGAAACCGGGGAAATCTCAATCGAGCTTGTCGACAACGCATCGGCAGCCGAAGGCAGCCAGTTCACTTACAGACGTGGTGCAGGTACCAGTGTCTTCACTGGAGATACCTTCGATGGCAAATACATCGCAGCCGAAGCTCGCGCCGGCCGTATGGGCATGTTCTTGCGAGCTGTTGCCTATCGCCCCGCCAACGGCCGCGGTACTCAGTTCAGAGTGCCGGTTGACGAAGACTTCGCTGCCTTGGAGGAAGCTGAGCAGTTCCTCAAGGCCAAGTGGGATGAGTGGGATGCCAAGGGGTTGATACCTACAGAGCTCATCCCGGACGGGAACAAAACCTCTGAACCGCAACGATATGGAATGCCGCGTTGGTGTGACCTGTTCACTCCCCGCCAGTTGGTGACCATGGTTACTGCGGTGGAATGCCTGCATGAAGTTTTGGAGACCGCTGCCGACGAACTGGACTTGGATACGCTCAAGGCACTCAACCTGTACCTCGCCTTCGCGATTGACAAGGTCGTGGACTACAACAGTCGGTTGACCATGTGGGACCCAACTTATCTGAAGGTGGCCCACGTCTTCACTCAGCACAATTTCTCAATGAGCTGGACGTTCGCGGAGATGGAGGGGGTTGATGCCTGCCGCTGGGGACTGAAACAGGTTGTTGATTGTTACCGGGACATCTCCAAGTTGGTTGGTACAGGACCTGCACCCAGAAATGGCGCGCTGCTCCGGGATCAGGGGACTGCACCGATTGTTCCGGCAGAACCCACCTTGGCATCTGCCACTGCCCTTCCTTACAAGGACCAATCTGTTGATGCCATTGTGACGGATCCGCCGTACTACGACAACATCATGTATGCGGAACTGTCGGACTACTTCTATGTTTGGCTCAAGCGCTCTCTCAAGCCCTACTGGCCGGAACTCTGCCGACAACCCCTTTCCGACAAGGACAACGAGGCTGTGTCCAACCGAGCCCGTTTCGCCGACATGGCTACGCACTCTGGGCGCGGCAAGAAACCGCCCGGTGCCGTAACGGCACAGGAACTTGCCGAGAACCACTACCAGTCCATGATTGCACGCGCCTTCTCCGAGGCATACAGGGTGTTGCGAGACAGCGGTGCCATGACGGTAATGTTCACCCACAAGAGAGCCGATGCCTGGAATGCATTGGCTACGGGACTTCTCAACGCCGGTTTTCGCATCGAGTCTTCGTGGCCGGTGTCAACCGAATCGGAGCATTCGCTCCACCAGAAAGGCAAGAATGCGGCGAATGCCACCATCCTCCTCACCTGCACCAAGCGAGGGAGTTCAGAGCCTGCGTGGTGGGATGACATCCAGACGGAAGTTCGAGAGGTGGCACACGAAGCAGCAATTCGGCACGCCGAGGATGGCTTGGCAGGTGTGGATGTAACTCTTGCGTCCTTCGGTTCGGTGCTTTCGGTCCTGTCCCGGCACTGGCCTGTCTACACTGGCAACCTTGACCCTGACGGCAATCGTCAGGTCATTTCGCCTGAGGTGGTTTTGGACCTTGCTCGGGAGGAAGTCGGCCGCACCAAGATTGCCCGGTTGCTCCAGGGCCGGCAGGAGTACCAGTTTGATCCGCCTACCCAGTGGTGGCTGCTTGCCTGGCATGACTTCGGTGCTCCCAAGTTTCCTGCCAGTGAGGCAATCAAGCTTTCCCATGCAACACACCTGGATCTGGAGACCGAACTTCGCAAGGGTTGGCGTCTGGTGGAGACCAAGAGTGGAACTGCCGAGATCCTGACCCCGGCCAGACGCTTTGAAGCACGGGCCTTTCAAGTGGATCCCCTCTACCTATTGGACACGTGGATTGATCGGCTTCATGCCCTGATGGTGATACATGAACAGGACGGGGCAGTGGCGTCACGCCAGTGGCTCAGTGACCGAGAACTTGATCAAAGCCAGCATCTCAAGGAGTTGGTGGACGCAGCCCTGAAGATAGTCCCAAGACACAGAAACAGTAATGGTGAACTGGCCCTGCCCGAGGCGCGAACCTTGGAGTCGATGCGTCAGACCCTGGACCTGTTCCATGACCTGGAGCCGCCAGTTCCCGGCATCGCCCAGATGGATCTCTACGGTTAGCAACGGACTGGGTCGGGAATGTCTGGATTGCGCGCTCTGACGCTGAAACCCAAGTACGGGCTCGGTGATGACTTCCTGAATGATGTGTACGTCCCGCTCCTGGGGAGAGCGATCCGATACACCCGGGCCGTCGGATACTTCAGTTCAGGCGGCCTCGCGTCGGTTGGTTCGGGATTGGAATCCTTCATTCGCAACAACGGTTCCATGCGCCTGATGGCAAGTCCAGTTGGATGGAGCCGGCAGGATGTGGAGGCATTGAGCGGCCGTCGGGAAATCCCTCGGGAACTTGCCGACCGGCTCGCCAGGTCCTTGATTACCAAGAGCGATATCGAGCGGGACCATCTGTCGGTGTTGGCTTGGCTGATGAGGGAAGGCCGACTTGAAACCCGCATCATCATCGGTCCGAAAGGCCAGCTCTTCCATCAGAAAGTGGGCATGTTTTGGGATTCCAGGGACGATGCCGTTGGCATTGAAGGGTCCAACAACGAAACACTGGCCGGTTGGGACTCCAACATCGAATCGCTTTCGGTCCGTCGGTCCTGGCTGGATCAGGAAGCTTGGTTCCCCGCGACCATTGCGGAACTCGACCGGTTGTGGCAAGGCGGTCCCCACAGCAGGTCATACTCGCTGCCTGAGGCTGTGAGGCAGGAGTTGCTGAAATACGCCCAACACAGGCCGCATCCAATTCCGAAACCAGTTGGCAAGCCCCTGCAACTCTACCCACATCAACAGGAAGGCTGTGACCGGCTCCTTGCAGCATGGCCGGAGTCCCGCCTGCTGGCCGATGAGGTTGGCTTGGGCAAGACGATCACAGC